>NZ_QRGB01000001.1:2207465-2522818 GCF_003449035.1 Pedobacter indicus | reverse complement strand
AAAGTGTTTCTAATTCGTCATTGATCTTTGTTGTTGCCATGCACCCAAAAATAATGAAAATACGAGTGATATCAACTCACTTACTCAACACCACCCCAAGATGGGAGTGTCTTTGGTCATTCGGGCGGGGACATTACCCATAAGCATTATTACTTGTTGGTGATTAGCAATCTCAATGACCCTTATGTGCTTAATATCCAGGATAAGATCAATACCTTACGCCACAGCACGGTGCCAGTTACTTTGTTAATCCACTTGGTGAGGGCATTTTAAAGAAAAATAAAGTTGGGTGACCGGTTTTTTCTCATATAAAGCGATACGGTGCAAGATTGTATTATACACCTTTGTCAGAAAGCTTATTGCAAACAGATCAATCGCAAGTAGTTGATAAATCACAGTTTCCCGATGCTGTGGATATACAGATTCTCAAGACTGATAAACGTTACGTAAATATACGAAACTCACGTGCATCATCATTTTTGGCAACTGCCGAACAAACGTCTGTTAATTATGAAATATGTATTTCACTTTTTAGCCAAGCTTTGGAACAATCGTGTCTAGGTTTGATAGTTACTTTTTTAGGTTACTACCCCAATCTTCACCGGCTTTCTCATCTTATGGATCTTTTGCCGATTGTTCGTTCCATCATTAATACAAATTTTTCCAAAAGAAACCGTTCACGATCGGTTGATGCCTTTACCCGAGCCCACAATCTCCTGAGCGATCTGTTTCTTCTGGCAGGGCTTTAGAGCTTTTTTGCGATAACCTCCTTGGCTACTTCCAGATCAAGGGCCAGCTCCGTATACATACGTTTCAGCTTGAGGTTCTCCTCCTCCAGTTGCTTCATCCGTTTCAGCTCGCTGCCCTCCATCCCGCCGTAACGTTGCAGCCATTTATAGAAAGAGGCCGGACTGATGCCGTATTCGCGCGTCAGCTCCTGAACGCTTTTGCCCCCTTCAAATTCTTTTAGGACCTTGCTGATCTCCTCTGGTTTGAATCGTTTTCTTTTCATAATACACTGTTAAAGTTATAAATCATTTTTCTATTACCTAACAGTCTTCTTTTCGGGGAAGCTTACATGGAGTGATGGGTTTTATAACTTCTAACGTGTCAACACCACCCCAAACCCCACAAAATCAGCCTGAGCTTGATGAAAGTAAGTTTTAGCTTGAATAGCTGCCCAGTTAGTTAACTGATATTTTATATTCGCTGTCCAGTAGGTATTGACAGGTAATAGGCTGTCGTAATAAAGGTAATACCCATATTTGAATGAAAAGCCCAGTCGGCCCATCCATAGATCGGGGCCTAAGCCGATTCCTGCTCTCCACCGTTTGAAAGACGTCGCGTAAAATTGATAGGTTTCCGCGTGTCGGTTTGCATCATAAATAGAATGGTAGTAAACTGCGTCTACACCAAAACTTAAGCCAAAGACCTGATTGAAGCGATAGTTGTAACCAGCGTACAGCCCGGTTTTTGTTAAGCCGTCCTTGCTTTTATAAACACCACGCCGACCGATATTAATACCTAGGTCAAAACTATGGGTCTTATACCCTGATTCGAAGTAAGGCGCATGATCTGTCTTCTCAAGAGACGTTTTTCGAGGGTTTAAATAATGGATTAACCCCAAATCTGCATTGATACTATTGATCCCTTTATTGGGTACCCGTAAGGCTGCATTGGAATAATGGAAGACGTCGATACCTGCCGATAGTGCCAGATTATCAGAGATACGGCTGTTCATTTTTAAAGACGCTCCCAGCGCGAAATTTAAGTGACCAGCAATAAATTGGTTTTCGTTGGTGAACCAGGTTTGACCGGCATAGGCTAGCCCGATCCGCGGAGAGAAATAGAGGCCGGTATTTTGGCCTTTCACAATAGGAACGCTCACCGCGCTCATCAATGCAAAGGAGTCCCCAAACTTTCCGGGTGGCTCGTTATTTATGGACAGCTTGTTGTTGTTTTTGTAATTCAGAATAATGTCAATGCTGCTGATATTCAAACCGGTGATCCAAGGACGGTTGCTGCCTTCAGTACTGATATGATAGATCAATTCACCTCCTAAAACCGTTCCCGACAGTTTATCCCCACCATCTGAAAAAGTAGCTAAGCTGATCTCAGGGCTAAACTCCAGACTGTTTCTTTGTTCCTGAGCGTAAACAAAGTTTGCGCACAGCAGAATCAACAAAAAAGCAGAAATACGCTTCATTACAAACGTCAGTTGTGATGATTTATAACTAGCGGGTAAAAATACGGTTAATAAATTAACTTTCGTTATGCACACGAGCCATCATTCCCCCTTGCTCGTGAAATGACCTATCAAACGAAGGCAAGGGATAGAGTTTATTTGTTATATCAATTGTTTGGGCTATATTCGTCTACAGCATCTTTTTTCAGGATGTTTGTTTTAATAAAAAAAATCCCACTCGACATTGTCGAGTGGGATTTTTAGGTTCAGGTTCGGAGCGATTGTACTCCAAAGTTTTAAAAGGTTTAGGACCGAAACTATGCCAGGTATTACTTCTCAGCTTTAAGCTTTTTTACCTCTTCTGCCAGACTAATCACAGCTTTATTTAGATTAACTATCAAGTCGCTTCTTTCTTTGTCATTTGCAATAAACTTTTCGAAAACCTCGACAACTTTCTCAACAGGCTCATAAGTAATATTCGGTTGGTAATTCTGATGATTTGTCGAGTGATCTCTATTATTCTGAATATTATAGATTGCTTTTTCCTCGTTAAAGTTTTTAATAAACTCTGGCGTTACACCCAATGCGTCCGCAAATTCTTCTAATAGGTCATCTGGAATAGTTTCTGCATTTTCCCATTTAGAAACAGTCTGCTGTTTAATTGGGTTCTTGATGCTCATGCCTAACACGTCTTGCTTCATGCCAATGATTTCACGAATCCGACGTAGGTTATAACCTATATGCGGTTTGGTTTTTCTCTCATCAAAAAAAGTATCCATAGTTCTATTCAGATGTTTGTTAAATGCTTATTAATAAATTTGCTGTTAGACTGTAAATATAATGAATTTATTGTGTTCTTTACATTGCGGTTATTCTCCACCAGTCAAGATTCCATCCACCGGTTGTTGTACTAATAATAAAGCTATGCTGACCTTTTTCGATTTCAGTTTCAAGTCCTATAGTTTCATAATTTTTCCAACTTTTGGTGTTCGGCACGTTTAATGTAGATTTTTCACCATCCGCGTCAATTTGTAGCGAAATTTTGATATTATCCCGATCTGTGGAAACTCTAAACTCGATCAAGTACTTTCCTGTTCTGGGAATGTTGATATAATCATAGGTCAATTCACCATTTGGCTGTACATTACCAACATTTTTTCCTCCATCGGTGTCGGCATGATTGTCGTTGCGGTTTACATTTTTGGATGAACTGCAGTCTTCTGCTTGTTGGGTTAAAGTGAAAATTTCTGCATCGGTTGCGATATAGCTGACCATGTAGTTATGCAGTTGATTAAACAATTTTGTGTTTTTAATCTTCGGCAGATGTAATGAGTCTACTAACAATGCTATATTCTCGTCAATAATAGCTATATCCGCAGGATATCCACTGTGTTTGATGTTCGGGAGACATTCATTAAGACGATCATCGTAACCTAAGAGCAGTCTGATTACGAGGTCATTTCTCGCTATGCTTATGGAATCAGGCCGCTTCTTTTGATTAGGGATGACCGTATGCTTGATGCTTGCTTCCTCCGTATCTTGTTTTTCTGGCGGAACCCGGTTTACGTAGGTGACACGGTGAAGTACGCGCCAGGGTTCGTTAGACCGGGTTAAGGCATCTTTTAATGCAACAGCATTTGGGTCATCCGGATTATCTAGCCAATCTCGGTCAATTATCTGATTGTTCGGATCATCTGCTTTTGCCAATGCCTTAAAATTTTCTTTATCGGGATCCAGATAGTAACTCATAAAACGGTAGCCTAAGACTTTGCCAGGGCAAAGAGCCGTTTGGAAGTTAAACGGGTATTGTCCAGCCTCCACACGAGGGGTAAAATCTGCAGTGGATTCATTCACTTTTACATCGAATTTGCCAGCTAGATCTTCTAGGATCCACATTCCATCTTCCTCCGTAGGGCTAATGGTATATTGTGTTGTATGTACATCCGGTGAATAGCTAATCCGTATTTTGGTCACCAAGCCTTTTTCTATTAGTAATTGTGTTAGAGGGTCTGAGGAAGGGTCTAAATAGCTAGCATCTCCATTCATTGGATTTCTCTCACCCCAGTTTTTATCCTTAATGTCAACGCCATTCACGGGAATAGATAATTTACCAAGAAATCCCTCACCATCGGCTTTGGATTCAAGAGCAAATGTTGCCTTATCACTAGAAGCGAAGGTATGGATTCCCTGAATTTTCGTCCCACCAAGTATATCAAGGCTAGCAGCTACACCGCTCATTGCCATAAACCCGACTGTTGCTTCTGATTCATATTTATATCCCAACTTCGCATTTACATTAAAATCGATTCCTAGAGCTTCCCGTCGTGACGAGCCTTCCGAGACCTCTAAGGACGCGAGACCGCCGTCTGCGGTCCAAACATAAGTATTGACCATGCTCCGGTTGGCAATTTCGTTGAGCCAGTCTTTTTTTGACAACTGGACGTCAGGGGCAGTGTTCATTAAGCTTGCAAAGTAATTATTGTATTCAGCTTGTTCTCTATTAATCTTGTCTTTGGTGGCATAAGCTTGTTGTACTTTGTAATAACTGCCTTTTTCTGCCAGACTCAAATTTTTGTAGTGGATATCCTTATCGAAACCGATATACCCATCGAGTGAACCGTTTTTTATATAGACAGGATTGATCTTAAACATAATTACATTCATATCCATCGGGATTTTTGGATCGGGTATAGGGAGGTAGCCGATGGTGGCTCCAGTACGTTTGGATCGTATTGCATAAAAATCGGCGACCATCGATTTGACGATGGCAGCTCCCATATTATTAGGGCGATATATCCTTCTTGATTGCACTTGGCGCTGATCTTTAGTGAAATTTCCAATATTATATAGGTTTTGTTCAAATGCCCCCGCCATGACAAGTGTGCTTTTGGTATTTGTGTTCTCAAAAACTTGAGCAGTGTTAACAGCCCGGATATTGTAATCGCCGTCGGCTTTTAAATGAACAAGATGTTTCCCGTGTCCCTCGACTGTATCACTTTCCGAAACAGGGCTTTCAACCTTCGCCTTCACCTTTGCTCCGGCGCCGATTGTAAAATCAAGATCCATGGCTCTTCCCCATGAAAACTTGCTGATTCCGCTATATGTCACCTCGTCTCCTTGCGCAAGGGTGACACTAGATGCGCCTAAGTATTTGTCGGGATTACTTGACTGCTCTATCCCCATGTTTTCACTAGGCAAGGGTGGCGCTCCTTCAATATAGCCGACAATGCGGGCACCGGTTTGGATTTGACCTAGATATACCAACTCAGTCGCATCTGGTTCCTTTGTGGTATTTAAAAGTATAGAAAATGGATCTGAGCAAATACCGACACGAACCGTTCCTGATGCTGCGTCTAATTCAACAACCGCCGGTGGCGAGCTCAGGATAACTTCATCGGTTGCGGGGGTTTGAATTCCATTGCTGAAGTTTATGGCATATTGTGCATCGTCTGAGACGGGAACGGGATATGGCAGATTCGAGTTGTTATCATTGGTTGAAGGCCAAATCTGTTGAGAAGGATTGTTTTCTACATAATGTGCATCGCATGGGTTGTTGGTTCGATCCGATAGGGCAATATCAAGATTTATTCCTGAACCCTGATTGTCATTGCACGGCCAGTAAGCGATAAGGCCATTTTCATCATTCATTAAGCGTTGATTGAGGCTTAGTTGGATGGCACGATGATCTCTTTGGATATCCCATAATCGAACTTCATTGAGATAACCATTAAATGCGTTAATGCCATCTGAAGAACCTAACCAGGCTTCTTGCGAGGAGATTTCCATCTTCGGTGCCATGGTGTCCATTGGAGCTTTTTGGCCGTTTACATATAATGTCCAATAGGAGGTAATGGGAGTAGGCACCCAATAAGGGACATCCATATCGGAGTCATTAATGTTGCGTATCCCGACAATTTTACCGGGATTGCCGCCTGTTTCATCTGGAACCTGGAGACCTTCTCCCTGATCAAAATTCCAGTATGCGGCGAGATCTGCACGCTCAGTCGGACTGTTAACCGGAGATTTCTGATAGTAGTCAATTTGAGCTGGTAATCTGGCAGTATTCCAAATTCGAATATCGTCTACAATCGCGGAAAGAATGGGGGAGTCGTTCGTATCCTTTTTACCGATCAGTAGCGCGGCTTCACTGGTCAATAGTTTTTCAGGTTTTTTATATTCGCTAAAGGTGTTCGATACTGTAAGTTGACCATTTACATATAATTCCACTTTAGGTTTAACTTTGACTGCGGTATAATATGCACTGCCTGCAACCTCTGCACTAACCGAGTTAACGGCATTGGTAATGCGTGGTTGAACTTTAAAGTTCATTTGCTGTGTGGTGCTATCAGAATCATCGTTGTCGGAACTTGTACTTGTGTTGACAGGGGTATTGTTCATTTTCCAATACCCGAGTAGACCTGATTCGACTGTGGAAACAGGGAAGTTCATATGATCAATGATTTGCTGCTCGCTACGGCAGGTGGTCCACATTCGGACGTCCCACATGCCTCCGACATAATGCTTTTGTGTTTCCGTGACTTCATCGTCAGCTATATTCTTGGCCGCACTGCCTATCAGCCATCCAAAGAGAGGGGCGTCTTTCGTGGTATCGAAGTTCGGATCTATGGAAAGTGCGGGTAGTACATGTGGAATGCCGTCTAAATAGATGGTTATGATTTTTGCTTTCCAATCAAATACGATTGCTACGTGATGATCAACTAAAGCGTTTTCATCGTTTTTATTGATAATAGTCAGGCCAGTGGAAATTTCTTCTAATTTTTTATTTTTTGAATAATAGTATAATTTGAGTTTCCCGTCTGTTCCTATCGCCACTTCTAAAAAAGAATTAGATTTGTCTTTCTCATTTCTAACGCAAGAGATAAGTGTTGATCGGTCCGTGGTTTTTAGCTCTGGACGGATCCACATTTCAATGGTCATTGTCCTTGATATGCCATCGTTCTCGAGTACTGCAGCATACGAGTTTTTGTTACTTGGAAAGTATAAGATATTTCGCGTCCCATCAGCCCGATAAACACCGCTAATATGAGTCCACTGCCCGGGATTTAATGGCAAGATGTCTGACGTCGAAGTGTAGTGTTTCCTTTTCCCGTCATAAGCTTGGAAAGTGGGGATGCCTTTTGGGTCAATAGCCAATTTGAATTTTCTGTTTTCATCTTCTTCTGACCATTGCGACAGGATCGGAATGGTAACACCTGAATTTATGCTTTCTTCATCAGGACATACCCACGCTTCAACCGTTATCGCTTCTCTGGGTTCGATTTGCAACTTCCCGCATTTTATGTAGCTTTCATCATGTAGGTGTAGTCCCCAACTTGCATGATAAGAAGCGGCTAAATGAGTCCACGATCCAGTTGACTTCGTTACTACTGCATCCACACTTTGCGCCCATACCTGTTGGTCACCCTTATTTTTACTTGCATACAAACGGCCATTGATGAGACCGAATAAATAGGGTGAATTTCCATCTCCCTGGGATAAAATTGTGCCGTTTATATCCGGTTGAACACGAGCCCACGCCTCTAAGGTTATATCTCCGTCAATCTGTAATTTTTCTTTTGGATCATCGCTTAATTTGAATAAAGGTTGATGTACTGCTGCAGGAATAGGGTCTAACAACCAGCGGGGATCGGAGCATGCGAGCCAAGTGAATTGTAATGTATTCGCTGTTATTTCATTCGGTAGGGATTGATCGCGATCTTCATCCAATTGATAGATTGCCGAGACGGCGAATAAAAGAGAAGCGTGTGGGAACGGACGGTCAGGTAATTCTTCTTCTGGGAATGGTGTACCATTTAGTAGTCTGATCAAGTTTTCTTTGTAATTATAATTTCGTGGTGCATCCGGTTGTTCGATAGAATCGGGTATGCGGCCATTGATGATGTCTATAATCGACGAAACCTTTCTTGGTAGGTTGGTCCACTGTTCGAGTAATCCTTTTTTAGTACTTGTTGTATCTTCGCTCATGGTAATGGATATCATACCTTTATGATTCTTGTCGTCGCTGATAGTGATGGAGCATAAATTAAATGTTGTGCCCGAAATCAGTGCCATAAACCTAAGCTTCGCAGCAAGCTCTTTTTCTGAATCTGACTGCCATGATAAAATTAGCTGAGCACGTTGCGTGCGTGTACTGTAATGAAGAGAGCCCCAATGAGTATCTTTTCTGCAATAAGACATTCTTATTAATCCATCTGCACTGGCGAGTAAGTCAGCTGCACCCTGAGTTTGAACCCCGGGTAACACAGTTCCACGAACCGCTAGGAGACCTTTGTCCCGTTTACACGCTAGAGGCATACTAATTCGGCTAGGAGAGGCGGCACTAACCCAGCTTCCGCCGTAACAAGTTGCGGAAGAGCCTCCTGTGATCTGATTGAATAGTTCATTGCCCTTACCTTCATTTAGGGGGAAGACAGCTACAATTTTGTCTTTATGTTGGACGTTCACGCCTTCGGGCGGATTTAGGACATCGATACTTCTATAAGCGAAAAGATTTTGATCATAGGGTTCTAAATTCCATGTGCGGATCTCGCTAATTGCACCCTTAAAGTAATAAGCTTTTGTAGACAAACTACCACCAACCGTGACTTGTGTAGGTCTATTGGTGGGTGCGGAAATCACAAAGCTACCTACGAGGTAGCCGTTTAAATATCCTCGTAGATTTAGATCATCTGCAGTAAGATTAAAAGAAAAGGTCAAATGAGCCCAGACATGAGATGGTAGGGGTGGAAGTCTATCCATCATGGATTTGTACATCCCGTTATTCGATGTATTATCTAGTGAGAACAAGCCCAAACGTAGATCATCGGTTAAACACAAACCGCAACTTTTATTGTCGCCAAACTGCAATTCTATGATGCTTTGATACTCTTTTGGATCAGCATAAGGCTTGATCCATATTTCAAAGGTATTTCCCCTGGCATCCGTATTGGGTAACGAAATATAATCGCTCCTTCCATTTAATTCAAGTGCTGTACCAAAAAACGGTGCGTCAGATAGTTGGAGTATATTAGGTTCAGCACTAGGATCCATCCATTCGGTCGGTGAGGAACCTGCAAGTCGCCCATTGATCCCTAATTCAAGGTCGACAACCAACAGGTTTGTGCTATTCCCAGATAATGTTAAAAATACTTTTGCATTGGTCATCATACTCAAATTATCGCCGTCTTTGTTTTGAGCCGGTTCCTGCTGGTAATACACGGTCGATGAAATATTGGTTACCGTCAATTGTTGATCATTGTAGGTCGGTTGGTACTTTGCGGATGGTGTAATTAATGGGTAACTTAATTTGTTCTTATTCGAGAAGATGTTAAATCCATTTAAGGACGAAACATCAAACGGCAACAGAAGTGTGCTGGGAATAGAAAAAGATAGTATGTTGTTTCCGCTGGCAGCAAAAATATGCCAAACTGCAGCGTTTGTATCAACTGGTACCCGTACGACTGAAAACTCATCATCCGGTGCTAGTTCTAAATCAAGAGGTAGAAGAAAAGTAGGTTCAATAAATAGTTCACCATCCATAGTTTGACCCCCTAAACTGTCTTTATCAGACGCAGGTACATCCGCGTTTTCACTCCGTATGTACCGGGTTTCTGTGGCGTGCGATAGAGTTACATTCTCCCGCTGGAAAATAAAACGGTCAACTAATAACCCTACTGGAAACTTATCTCCAGATGTGGCTTGATAACCCGTGTCCAGCGAAGTGGTACGAAAAACATAGACATAATCACCATCGGATACGACTACAAAAGGGTTCGCTTGTGTCAAAGATACTGAAGTGAGGGGGCGACGCTTATCATCTTCTCCGGGTATTTCCTGGGACAAAAGATTCATTCCGATCACACGTGTTTCCGTGGCGCAATTTAGAGGTGTAAGTGCAGTCCAATAATCATCCAATAGTTGATCATTATCCAATATTCGATCCGTCTCATCGCCCGATTCGTCACTTTTTGTTCCAAGCGTTGGATTGAGTGTACACCAATAAACCTCATCAAATGTAATTCCGTTAATCTCTGCGGGTGCAGTGGCAAATATAAAAGTATAGCCTTGATGTGTCAATGTTTTAACTTGTGTAAACTGTCGTTCTTCGTTTCTGATTTTCATAATAATGGTTATAATTTAGTAAGGTAATAATGGTGTATAGAGTAGTATTCGAAAGTCATCAACTTCAAATAGCCCCGGTCTTAATTAAGAATAGTAGGTTATAAGTGGTTGATTATCTGTATGGTAAATATAGTATATATATGTTGATATCCATAATTAATCGAGCTTTTTAGTTGTTTTATATAAAATTTTAGAGATTAATTTATGTGTCCTTCCTCGACTACCTTTGATATTCTTCGCAATGATTTACATTGCTTATGTGATGATTTACCATCCTTATCATTCGATATTCTTCGTATCCAAATCTATATTTGTAGCTGGACAAACCAATGAGCCATGATAAACCTATACACAACTCATTTCTTTGCGCTTTTTAGAGAAACATTTGAAACTGATTTCTTTGTAGAAGTAGAAATATCAGAAGTCTTTTCGCTGAAGATGCAATGTCTACTTATTGTCGTTGCCAAGGCACCGGAATAGCGTCCAGTTATTTTCAAAATCAACACATTTTAGTTCGTAAATAAAAGAGGTCAATTCCGTCCTTCGGGGAACCCTTATGCCATCATTTTTTAGATGTCAGGTATGATTTATTGTACGGAAATAGACCTTAAAGACCTAGTTTCATGTGTAATCAGCCGCACTTATACGTGGCTCTCCCCGGGCCACGGTAAGTGCATCTTAAAACCAATAAATGCACTTTTATGACAAGAAAATACTTTCCGTTCTGTTTTTATGTTTTAGTATCAGTTCTCTGTTTGGGTAAGCCTTCATCGGCTTACCCTTCGGGGAGCCTTGGCGGGGGAGGAGCGATCCCTGCCGTTGATGCTAGCTCTGAAACAGACTCCGCAACAATAGACTCTATTACGCCTCTGAAGATAGGCGACAAAATACCGGACGAACTATGGGATTATGCCTTCCCAGTTGTAAGTCCGCATAGTGATCAGGTGCAATACCTGACGCTCGGCGACTTCCGTGATAAACTGATCATCCTTGATTTTTGGGCGACGTGGTGCGCACCGTGCATATCGTCACTGCACAAGCTCGATACCCTGCAACAGGAATTTGCAGGTGACCTATTGGTATTCCCCACCAGTTATGAAGCTCAGGATAAAGTTACCAAGTTTTTTGCGGATAAAGGATGGAGCTTGCCGACAGCTTTCGATGAAACTCACTTGAAGGAGTACTTTCCGCACCGGAGTATCCCTCATCAGGTTTGGATCAAAGGAGGGGAGGTGATGGCCATTGCAGGGCCGGAATATGCGAGTAGGGAGAATATTTTGTCAATACTAAAGGGGGAGCAGGTTAAGATGGTTGCAAAGGAAGAGGATGTGGGTTTTGATAAGTCAAAGCCCATTGATGTCACGGAAGAAAACCGTGTTTATCAATCGTCTTTTACAAACAGGATCAATGCTCAGATCGGAGGGTACCGTAGAAGGGATAACGGGATAACTATTTATAATCTTGATTTATTGGGGATGCTCCGATTGGTCTATGAAGATAGACTCGGTTCATATCCCGATAACAACCGTATCATTTGGGAAATTGATAAAGAGACAAAGGACCGCATGGCAGCTGATTCCTCAATTACAAATCCGTCGAGCGCAGGGAAGCAAAAAGCAATGGATTGGTTAGGAAAGAACACCTACAGTTATACACTTGAAATGCCCAAAAGGACGGATCCCCAACTTGTAATGGAAATATTCAAGACTGATCTGGCGCGGCTACTGAACTCTAAATTTGAAGTGGAGGCTAGTATAGAAAAGCGAAAGGTCAGGAGCTTGGTGATCCACCGCGTCGATAAAGACAATCCAACTTTCTCCGACCAGCGAATAAAACCCCGGTTCACAAAGGATGGGGACACACTCACCTTCATAAACCAGCCATTTGATCATTTAGTCAAGTCGCTAGTTGCTACGTATTACAAGGAAGAGAAGCCGTTCATCGACAAAAGCAGATATCAGGGAAAAATGAACCTGAAAATCGTAATGAACCCGAATAAGCTTAAGGAGACGATCAATGTACTGAACAGTCGTGGCATAACGATCATGGAACAGGAAATCGAGATTGAGGTGTTGGTGATATCAAGAAAGGACAAAAATTAGTATGAGAAAAAGCAAACTTATAAGCGCAGTGCTCTTCACCGCATGGATGACATTCCATTCTATCGGTGCGCTGGGTCAACAGATCCTACGTGGGGAAGTTAAGAACCTGATAGGAGAGCCCATTGTCGGAGCCAATATATTTCTAAAGAAGGGCGAGGTCAGCTTTTCGTCCGGTGAGGGCGGAAGGTTCTCGATTCCAGTAAAACGATTGCCCGATACTCTTTTGGTGAGCCATCTGGGATTTGTAACATATGAAATGGGACTAGGGCATGGAGAACTTCAATACCTTACAATTTTTCTCCAGGAAGAAGGCCGTGAATTGAGGGCGGTCGAGGTGTCTACCGGATATCAGCAGCTACCCAGAGAGCGGGCAACGGGAGCTTTTGAATTTGTCGATAAGAAGCTGTTATCCAGGGGTGTGAGCTCCAATATTATGGACAGGTTGGAAGGCGTTGCAAGCTCATTGAATTTTGATAAGAGGAACGCTTCGGAGAACGGGTTGGTTGCGCCTGTGCCACTGGTGAGGGGTGTCAGTACCATCAATGCGAACCTGAGCCCTTTGATCGTAGTCGATAATTTTCCATATGAGGGAGATATCAATAACATCAACCCTGAGGATGTGGAAAGTGTAACGGTCCTTAAGGATGCAGCCGCTGCATCGATCTGGGGGGCAAGGGCAGGTAATGGTGTGATCGTCATATCGACAAAAAAAGCATTAGGGTCGAAATCCAGGATAAGTTTGAGCAGTAACTTTTCGGCAACACCCAGACCGGACCTCTTTTACAATGGGGGTTACCTGGCTGCAGGGGATTTTATTGAAGTCGAGAGGATGCTGTTCGATCAGGGCTTTTATCAGGAGGATGTCCGGACGCCACTTTCACCTATTGTGGAAGCATTGTTCAGAGACGACCCAAGCATTGACAACTTAGTAAATTACTACAGTAAATACGATATTAGACGGGAAGCCGAAGAGCACCTGTATAGGAATGCGGGTTCGTTCAGAAATTCACTCAGCATCAGCGGTGGTTCGGACTCTTATGCTTATTATATTTCAGCGGGGGATGACAGAAGTAAATATAACATCGTCAGCGATGAATCTTCCAGGACAACGCTCACGAGCAACACGTCGATAAAACCACTTGAGAACCTTTCGCTACACCTTGGGGTCAACTTTGTGCATACCAACAGGCAAAATAACGGGATAAGTTTAAGGGAGCTGAGAACGCAGGGGCTTTATCCATACGCCCAATTGGCCGATGAAGAGAGGAACCCGTTGCCTATACCTACCGATTACCGGATGACATACGTCCAAGAGGCTGAAGACAACGGCTTGCTTAACTGGGGGTTCTACCCCTTGAGCGAAATCGGCCTGAAAGAAAAATATGATAAAAATATGGAGACGAGGGTCAACCTGGGGATAGATTATAAATTGCCCGCGGGATTGACATTCGCAATGAAGTTTCAGTACAGGAACTCAAACCGGGAACTACGGAACTTGCGGACAGAAGAGAGCTATTACACAAGGAACCTGATCAACCGGTTTACCCAGGCGGATGGTAGCCATGCGGTGCCAAGGGGTAGTATTCTGACTGAAAACAAGGATAGGGTCAGAGCCTATATAGGTAGGGCGCAAATCGACTTTGACCGGCGGTTTGATGACAAGCATGTTGTAAAGGCACTCGCAGGTGCCGAGGTACGAGAGGTCAAAACTACGGCAAACGCACAAGGGGTTTATGGTTTTGATGAGGAAATATACACGTTTCAGAACCGGATTGATTATAGTACGAGATTTTATACGCTGCCTACCGGAAGGGCGAACATCCCATCACAGGGCAATAGCTTCAGGGAATTGACGGACCGGTATATTTCGTATTTTTCAAATGCTTCCTATTCCTACGATGACCGTTATTTGATCTCCGCCAGCGCACGGTCCGACGGCTCGAACCTTTTTGGGGTAAAGACAAACCAACAACGGGTGCCTTTATGGTCAACGGGAGCGGCTTGGTTGGTAGACAACGAGGGATTCTATAACAATGAAACCATTACCTATCTAAAACTAAGGGCTACATTCGGGTACAGTGGAAACATAGACCGGTCAACAACGGCGTTCCCAACTGGCTATTACCTGACAGACCATGTGACGGGACTGGACTATGTTTCGATCAGCACGGCTGGCAATCCGCAGCTGCGATGGGAAAAAGTGCGGACGTTTAATCTGGGTGCCGACTTCGCAACAAAGAACGGAAGGCTGTCGGGGAGCCTGGAGTATTATAGTAAGCACTCAACTGATTTGTTGGGCAACATACCATTGGATCCCACTTCTGGATATTTTCTCGGGACAGGATATTCATATCGTATAAACTATGCAGATCTTAAAGCAAAGGGCTTTGAAGCAACTTTGAACAGTAAAAACCAGATTGGCAGGTTGCAATGGGATATCACCGCGATATTCAATTACAATACGGACAAGGTAACGGATTATAAATTCGAAGGGACGGCCGTGGCCTCCTATTTGTCGACATATGTTGAGCCAGTTCCGCGATTGGGTTACCCTGCGTTTGGTCTTTACAGTTATCCCTGGCATGGGCTCGATCCAGAAACAGGTGACCCTCAGGTCTTGGTGGATGGCGTTATTTCTGACGACTACTCAGCTTATGTCAGAGATCTAACGGTCGATGATCTCGTGTACCACGGTTCTCAAATACCAAAATACACAGGCTCGGTCATGAACAGCTTCCGGTACGGAGCTTTCGACCTGTCTATGAATATAATGTGGAAGGCGGGTTATTTTTTCAGGAAAAACAGCATCAATTACAACAACCTCTTCCAAAACTGGGATGGCCATCGTGATTTTTACGATCGCTGGCAAAAGCCCGGAGATGAGCAGCGCACGGATGTTCCGTCACTTCCCCAAAATATTGTGAGCAATAGGGACCTGGTATATGAGCGCTCCGAAGTGTTGGTGGAAAAAGGCGACCATGTCCGTTTCAGGGATATTCGGTTAGGCTATACGATGTTGAGAAATGGACATAAAGGTTTACCTTTTAAGAACCTGAACGTATATGCTCACGCACAAAATTTGGGCATTATATGGAAATCGACTAAGTCAGGTATTGATCCTGAATATCCATATATGACGGTGAGACCGCGAGCGACCCTATCCTTGGGACTAAGGATCGACTTCTAAATACTAAATTATGAGAAACTATATGTATAGATTTATTTTTGTCACTTTGTTGTGGGCTTTAGCATCTTGCTCTGATTATCTGGATGTGAAACCCGATAAGTCACTCGTCGTACCCCAGACGCTGAAGGATCTCCGGGGCCTGCTTGACAACTCGGTATTAATGAACGGTTCCCACAGCACCCTTTCGGTTATAGGTTCTGACAATTTCTTCGTCGAGCCAGAAACCTGGCAGTCGCTCGTGGTCTTACCCGAAAAAAATGCATACGTCTGGAACGAGGACATCTATGAGAGCGATATCAATATCATGGACTGGAAATATCCCTACCAGCAGATCTACAACACCAATCTAGTACTGGAGACCCTGGATAAGATAGAAAGGACGTCTATGAATGCAATTGAATACGATGAACTGCAAGGGAGCGCCTATTTTTGCAGGGCATGGGCTTATTACCAGTTGGCACAGTTGTTCTGTAAGACCTACGACGCTCGAACATCGGATGTCGATTTGGGGCTGCCCCTAAAGCTTGAATCTGACATTAATATACAACCTCGCCGTAGTTCCGTGGCCATTACATACATGCAGATCGTAGGTGATCTAAAAAACGCATTGGAACTATTATCTGCTAAATCAGAAACAAAGACGCGGCCATCTCAACAAGCAGCCTATGCGCTAATGGCAAGAACCCTCTTGGTTATGGACGACTTCGATAATGCCTATTTGTATGCAGATTCAGCATTGACGATAGATAATGAGCTGTTGGATCTCAATATCATGGACGCCAACGAAGAGTTCCCGTTTATCCGATTCAATAGGGAGGTTATCTTCCATACAGCTATGGTTTCATCGACCATTTTGCACCCACGGAACCTGCAGGTCGACCCTTCATTATATGGCCTATATGAGGAAAATGATTTAAGGAAGCATATTTTCTTTACAATGGGGAATAACGGTTCACCTACTTTCAAGGGGTCGTATAACGGTGACCGCTTTTTATTTGCCGGCCTTTCAACGAATGAACTGTATTTAATCAAAGCCGAATGTGCAGTAAGGACAGGGAAAATGGAAGAAGCAAACGCTTCCCTGAATACGCTGCTGAAAAATCGCTACCCTGAAGGTTGGGAGGGGATAAATGAAACAGAACGAAATAGGCTATTGGACATTATTCTTCGTGAACGCCGTAAGGAACTTCCGTTTAGAGGCATCAGATGGTCAGATTTACGGAGGTTAAACAAACATCATGATCATGCAATTACGTTGACCCGTCAAATGGGTGATCAAACTTTTATGCTGGAACCCAACAGCGAGCGCTATGTGTTGCCGATCCCGGATATTGTTATTGAACTTTCTGGAATAAGACAGAACCCGCGGTGATATAGCCTAAACCCATTGCATTACATAACCCAGTTGCCCTGAATGTTCAAGGGCAACCGGGTGTGGGGTTATTCTGGATCAGTATAAGCCCGGTCTTTCACAAGCGGACTGTTTAAGTCCGATGTAGGGGCATGTCCGTTAGTATCTAAATCAGCACTATCGAATGCAGCCATGCATGTCTCAGCAGCTGGCGATTGAATGCAGTCCCCACCAGGGCCTTCTTCAATCTCAACGTCGACCTGGATTATGCCATTTGATACATCGAACCATACCAATTCGAGGTTTTCCTTCGGTGCCGTAAAGGCAACCGTTCCTACTGCAACCATCATTCCGATGATTGCCAGTAGATTAATTTTGATCTTTTTCATGTTAATGAATTAAAATGTGTAAATTCGATACTGTTTTAGTATCAATGTTTTCTTATCTGACCTTTAGGCCGGTCCGCCCGCAGGGGCGGCCTGCTGCAGGTTGCCCCCTTGATGTTTTGATCTTCTTAAATGTCTTTCTGCTGCTAAACCAAGTGCAGCGATCATGAGAAAGAATAGATTGAACCATAAATGATCTCGCCAACTGAGCTGATTAAGTACACCGCCACAACTGCAGGGTATGTCTTCCCAGAAACCTATAACGGCCAGCGCTACATAAACTGTAAATCCCAGCATCAGGAAGAAGGAGAGGAGAAGGCCGCTTTTCCGCGTTTGCGCGAACATCAGCATGGTTGCCGCCACCAATTCTACCAAGGGCAGTACCCAAACCAGTATTGGTGCCAAGGTGCTGACGGGTTCGGGTTGTCGGCTCAGCTGTGATGCGAACATCTCTACATCTGCCACCTTGCTCAAGGCAGTATATACCCAAAGAAGGATCAAGAGAAAGCTAACTGCCCACGATATGTTTTCTGCCCATTTCATAATTCCTGTTCATCTGGTCAACGGTTCAATAATGGATACCATAAAGCTCGGGAAGAAAAACGGCAGAAAAGGTTCGAAACAAACCATTTTGGGTTTATTTCGAACGAATTTTTGTTTGTTTCAAACATAAAATTGTTTGAAACAAACATCATTGTAACAAAGCTTCATGAATTTCTGACTATTGCTGTCTTACCCGCCCCGAGTTATTTCGGAAAGCAGGTTGGTTAGGTTCGGCCGGCTGGTACCAACAAACGAAGCGAGTTGTTCGTGACTAAGATACCTAAAAACGACTTGGTGATGGTCGCTCAGGTACCTAATCCGTTCTTTCACGGTGCATAGACGCAGAAAACGGGTCTGGAGGTGCCTTCTCCGCAATTCGGCATTGATAAAGAAATTGTAAAGGTACTGCCCCGTCGGGTATTGGAGGGACTCCAGGATGTCGCGTGTTTTGATTTTAATGAAGTTGCTATCTTCCTGTAATTGTATTTTGACAGTGCTCTCGAAGTAGGTTTTCCGGGCGATGCTGTCGGGTATGATAAAGGTCATGGGCTCCCAGAAGTTTGTCAGGATATCACGACCTTCGACTCTTTCGGAACCGGACACAAATCCGTCCAACAAAAAATAAATGGTGTTAATAGATTGGTTTTCAGTGTAGAGGTAGTCCAGTTTATATAACGTTAACTCTTCTACAGAACTTGTAATCATTTCAATAAACTTACCATCTAAAACAGCTTTTGACTGCAAAAATGATAAAAATCGTTGCATACTTTACCTCTAAGTTTTAGTGTAACCAGTAGTATAATTATAAAATTTCGATGTGTAATCGTCTAAAATGACTAATATAGCGAATGTTAGCAATCTACTTCCTCAGCACCATATCCTGCATTTCTTCTAAGCTTTCCTGCATTTTGATAAGGTAGCACCTTGCTTTCTCAATTTCTTTGGGATTGTCATAAACAAAGCCGTTCCGCAGGGTTTCGGCTTGTATTTTCCGGAATTTATTTGAAATAAAGACCTGGCTTAAAAAACTATACAATTGCTTGTGGCTAACGGTAGTCTCAATCAAACCGGTTTCTTCCATTGCGCGGTAGATGTTCATGAAGACACCCGCCGGAACATTAAGTTTGACGATCGGCCCCTGGTTGTTTTTAGCGACGGTATGGAATCCGTACTCTTCTTTTTCAACCGTTTTGATCCAGGCATCGAGTTGCGTTTGCAACGATTCTTTTAAAGAGGGAAATTCTTGATAGGCAAGCGGGTACAATTCGGTGACTTCTGTCTTCTGTATTAATCGGGAAATCAATTTTTTAAGGTTTTTGGGCTCTGTTTTTTCTTTTGAACTAACGAAGGCGTCGTAATAATAGGTGGTGAGTTTTGGATGGTTGACGCCGAAGATGATCAATCGCTGCATTAGCATGATTTTCAGATCGGTACTGGAATATTCACGTAAGAGGATATGGATCTCAGTTAACAGATCGATCAGGTATTTACGATCGCCCGGGTCGGTTGACTTTGCTTTTTCTGATAGGAATGCTTGAAGGATGTGGAGCAGACGGTCGTCAATACCGGCGTTTTTTAATCGGTTTAATAGGGTATGGGGGTTGTACAGGTCTGTAGTCGTGGGCGCTACTAACTGGTAGTTGCCACGTCCGTTTGGGGTGTTAGGCATAGATAAATGGTTTTCTTAGTTTTAGGTATCAGCAATTATAACAAATATACATAATTAAGTTTCTTTGGGAGGTCGCGCTGTGACCTTGTGCGAGCGACTGCCAGTGTGAACAGCTTGTTCTCTCGGTGTTGACTCTCCAATTCACAGGGTTGGGCTGAGTCGAGGCACTGCAAACAAGCGGCGGAGCAAGAGGGTTTCTCGAACGGGTTTTATAGCGAGTTTTGCAACTTTCCCATACAACAATCCACCATAGTCCACCATTTTTTTGAAACATGATTGTACAGGGGCATATTGGGCCATTGTTAAACACTTAAATCTTTAAAAACATGGCTATTATTAAAAACGGATTCATCCGTGGAAGGGTAGGAAATGTGGTCTACAAGGTGGTAGACGGTAAATCGGTGGTAACGTCTTTACCGCGCCGAAACAAGGAGAATTTTGAACCACAAGAGCAGCATGGGAAATTTGCGTTGGCGATCAAAATATCGAGCAGATTCTACCGGCAGTTAAAGGAGTTTAACCTTAATTTGGTGTCATCGGATCTGTACAATAAGCTGACGAGCTTCTTTGTTACACGGCATTCGTCGTTTATGATCGACGAAAAGACTTTTGAATGGAAAAAAATTGGTGAAAGCAGCGACCTGCCGATGACCAAGAAGATCCGGCCGCGGCACATGTTAGGCAGTGATCCCACAATGACTATTGAGGATGGTACGTGCAGTATCTTTATCCCACATTTTGAACTGCGCTTTTTTTCCTCAAATCACTATCGGATGCCACAAGGGGTGGTGTCGATGCAGAATGCGGTCGCTATTTTTCATTATGATTTCGAGTCGGAAAGCGCTGTGCCCATTTATCATTGGGAGTCGGAACGTTACAATCTTGGTTTATACGACAGGAGCTCTTCGTTTGTCTTGACACCGCCGCTGGTCGATAACGCTGGTAAACTCCTGGAAGATGGTTTGCTGTTGGCCGTTTTTAATATCCGGACCTACGCTCATCATGAATCAATGGCTTATCTGAACAACAAAAATTTCAACCCTAGCGTGATCATGGGGGTTTGGGCGAGGGAATAGCCGTTTAATGCGGTGACCCGAAAAGTGACCCTTGTTTAAATTTGGGCGTTGAAATAGCTTTGAAGAAGTAAACGGGCCCGAAAGTAATTATTATTTTTTTCAAACTTAAGTATATGATCTTATGAAAGATGACTTTAATTTAATTGGCTTTTCCAATATGCTGAAAGATTTACAAAAGCAAGTGAAGAGCGTTGAGGCCACATTAAGAGATTTGCTGAAGCAGCAGAAAGCAAATGTAAAGGGCGCAAGGCTGAGGCGCTACCTGACGATCGAAGAGGTTTGTGAGTTGCTGGACCTCCACCGGAATACGGTTTACCGGTACATCCGGGCTGGCAATATCTCATCCACGGTGGTCGGCCGGCAGCTTTACATTCACGAGGATGAGTTGTTGGAGTTGTTTAATAAAAATAGAAAAACGTTTGAATAATTGTCTGTAAAATTAACCGGATGATATGATACAGGATACTAAAACAGAAAAGAAAAACAAAGCGGTAACCGAGGCGCGAGCGGAGTTGGAAGAGGCGATCGCTTACACACAAGCGGTATATTTCTACGATCTTTTTCAACGGTGTTTCGAGCATTACACGGACATCTGCTATTGTGGCTACTGGCGGGAGGAACCCGAAAAGGAGCCAATTTTGAATTAGAACAAGGCCTTCCGAAAGGAGGGCCTTATTTTTTAGTTGATACCTGCAATCCACACAACGAAATCAACCTCACTTCCTAACGTGAGTTTTTTTCTGATCCGATATTTTCGGTTTTCGACGGATCGCAGTGTGTAGTTCCTGTATAGTGCGATCTCTTTCGTTGAGACTTTTCCCCATTGCGAATTCTGTGTTATAAAGGTGGTATCTACAAAACCCCCTATAGGGGGTATCCTATGAAGTATAGCTTGGTTAGTTTTGTATGCAAATTATAAAACTTAAAAAAAATGAAAGCTATCCAAATGAAAACTGCCTGGTTCACCTTATTGGTTCTGACTATAGTATCTTGTGCGAAAGATGATGATCTCTGCGATCCGAATGACGAACAAAGTCCTTGCTATGCCGAGGTCGCAAGCGGTGATAATCTATTGTTAACAGAGTATAGGCTAAACGATGTTCTTACGGCGAAATACGTTTACAACGACGAGAATAGGGTAATCGCTATGTATCCCTATGACGAGAACGGTGTAAACGACACGGAAATTCTTTATACATACAATCAAAAATATCAATTGGTGCTTACTACTTATAATAGGAATGGTTATATTTTTCTTCGTGATGAATATACCTATGGCGATGGCAATCAACCGATCTCATTACGACAATTTGATCCTGGTAATCCGGATTTTAATCCTGTATTAAGTCAGTTTACCTACACAAAAAATAAGACCGTGATTACGGGTAATAGTGGGCTTGAATTAACTTATACGTTTGATGACAACGGAAATCTCTTAACAAATACTCAGACCACGGTCGATGGACAGTTGCTGACTACGTTGGAATGGGGTGACTTTGACGATAAAAAGGGTGCCACCAGCAACCACCATCAGTTTGCATGGATAGCGGGAAGAGCGACCAATAATCCGCGATCTGAAAGGATTACCTCCCTTGTTACAGCTGCTAATATTGATCGGACGGTCAAATACACATACAACAAAGCGGGTTATCCTATTAAAGCTGAAGTCTATGACCGGGGCACCGATAATTTGGTTGAGACGAGGGAGTATATTTATGTAAAGGCGAAGTAAAGAGGCATTTAGGACTCAGCCACATACTCCACTTTCTCGATAATCATTTCGTGTTCCTTGCCATCAGAAGGGGGTTGGCCGTAATGAGCCGCTTTAAGCAGCTTTCACATAAGGAAATAGCAGCGGAACTGAATATTTCTGTAAAAACCGTCGAAAATCAAATAGGCATAGCGCTAAAGCGATTGAAAATTTTATTGAAGGACTATATTTACTTGCTTGTATTTTTTTTGTGGGGTTGATTGGCGGATGAAATCATTTTGATCCATGGGATTATCCAAGCAAGTGCGACCGCCATTTAAGATAGCCAACGCTATTACATAGACCCCAACCATTACATTTTTGGTGCTCACAGGGCATCAATTTCTCCTCTTTTTATACAATCTGAACATTCTGTTCACCACAGTCTATCAAGTTTTTTTTGGGTGCTTATGGCGCCATACGTTTGTAGCAATTGATAGCAAAACCGGTAGCGCATCAAGGTCAATTATTTTATTGTTTAACACTTAAATTTTAGAATTATGGGACTTTATGTTAAAGGAGTATTGGGATCGTTTTCAGGGAAAGTTGGAACGGTTGTAGGTGCAAATTGGCGTTCGATCGACTACTTGCGGTCATTGCCGAAACCTTCATCGAAGCCGGCAACGGAAAAGCAGATAGCACATAGGGAAAAGTTTGCCTTAGTGATCAATTTTCTGTCGCCTTTACGAGAACTGATTAATATCGGCTACAACGATGATCAGCAGGCTAAACAGACGGGCTTTAATAAGGCCACCGGTCAGCTAATGCGATTGGTTGAAGGCGAGTACCCGAATTTCAATATCCCGTATGATCAGGTGGTTCTTTCGAACGGTGGGATGCAGCCTGTGCGTGCGGTAGTGGGTACGGGTATGGACGGTATGGATATCAGCTGGAATACGGCGAGTAATCTGTACGGTGCGAACCCTACGGATGTGGTGAACTTGGTGCTTTATAGCGAGGTGACGGACGACTTCTTCGTATTCCAGGATGCGACGCGGGCGGACGGCCTGTATTCGATCACTTCGGAGGAGATGGGCGGAGGTGACTTCCATGGATGGATATTTGCCACCTCGGCCAACAATGCTGGCCGCTCGAAGAGCACCTATTTAGGGTTGATCGAGTTCTAGAGTCGGTTTCTAGCGAAGTACTTTCTCCGTCATTCGCCATAGTATATACAGGAGAAAGTAAAGAGGGGAGCGGCCGGGAGGCTGCTTCCCTTCTTTAAACCTTAATCTTTTAATCACTTAAAAATTTTCAACAATGATAACGAATGAATCTACATACACTGTTTCCGGTGGTTTAAACCGCTTGGGGCAAACGGTTTATCGTTCTGCACAGGGAGTCTTCCGTGCTATACAAGACGTCTACCGTTCTGCACAAAGAGTCCTCCGTTTTGCGCTCCGTTATAAATTGGGCATCATGCTGATTGTGTCGGTGCTGACCTTCATCGCTTCGGGGGATGTGCTGCGGATGGTGGACGTGACGGCAGCGCCGATCGACCTAGGTATTTTGGCCGTGCTGCCGCTGTCGGCCATCACGGTGATCAGTTTTCTGATGCTGACTGAATGGCTCATTGCCTGGCAATGGCCGGTACTGGATGCATACCAACGTAATTTTCTGGAAAAAACATTTAAACATCTTCTATCATGGCAAAAAGCATTAATTTATTTTTCGTTCTACTTAGCGCTCTTGTATTCGTTTATCAGCGTGACGAAGGCGTTTCTGTAAGGGCTCCTTACGTGGGCGCCACTGGATCGGTGGAAGCTTCCCCGCGCGACCGGCTTCAGCAGATTTACCTCGGTGAGGTTGGCGTGCGTGAGCGGACGGGTAGGAACGATGGTGAGCGGGTAGCGGAATACCTGCGCTATACACACTTGGGTGAGGGCTATGCATGGTGTGCGTCTTTTGTCTCCTGGGTTTACGGCCAGGCAGGCTATCCCGAACCGCGGACAGCCTGGTCGCCATCGCTCTTCCCACAGAAACGCGTGATCTGGGAACGGGGACGTGGGTCGCGGCCTATCGGGAAGTCACCTGCGGCTACGTTACTCCCACAAAAAGGGGATGTCTTCGGAATTTACTTTAATTCGGTGAAGCGGATTGCGCATGCGGGCTTCGTGGATGAATGGGGCGATAAATATGTCATCACGGTTGAGGGAAACACGAATGAAGCGGGCAGCCGGGAGGGTGATGGGGTGTATAGGAAACGAAGGTTGGTTTCGAGTATTTATCAGGTTGCTACCTGGCTTTGATATTTGCAGTGAATTTTATTTCGCCGCTGTGTTTTGCTTCGGTTCCTCGCAAAGCCAAGGCGTTGAAATTTAAATTCACTGCACCGACATGGTGGAAAGACAGGTGGCAAAACAAATAACAAAAACTGATAAACACTCGGAAGACAGGGAGAAAAGACAGAAAAAATGGAAATTCAAGATGAATAGAAAAATGAGAAGAAATATACAAGTATTAGGCACTATACTAGCATTAGCAATATTCGTGTTTGGTGGTTGTGGAGCGATGAGGAAAATGAAGGAGAAGGAACGGGGGGAGAGGTTGTCGGTAGTTGATGAGCGTGTGGAGGTTAGCGATAGTTCGATACTGAATGCTAGATGGTTATTGGATGGATGGTCGGCTGGGTCGTCTGTGGTGACGGCTGTAATGGAGTCTGATTCGGCGATCGCATTTGATCCGCAGACGGGGTTTGAACTGCAGGGCGGTCGGGTGTTGTATCGCCAGGCGTCCGAGGGTTCCTCTTTGCTTCGGGCTTCCTCTGATCTGGCTATGGAGAGCCGTGCTGATTCGGTCGCAGAGCTGGATGTGAAAGAGGAGGTGCATTTGCGTTCGTTGGCGACGGATAAAACGCGAGAGGGAAAGTCAGTATGGTTTTGGCCCTTACTCTTGTTTATCGGCGCAATTGGGATTACCTTATTGGTTTTACGAAAATTTAATTGGAATTAAAATGAAAGATATCACGAGCTTAGATTTGATAGAAATGGAACTGGAGATGGCCGGTGAGTTGACGTTGGAGAATTTACTGGCCTATCATCAGGCGCTGTATTTATACGAGCTGTTTGATAAATACTTTAACCGTCATACTACTATCTGTACCTGCGGGTATTGGAATGAAGAACCGGAAGAGGAGGAGCTGGTGAATTGAGTATAGAAGATTATCCCGGTGCACCTGTATGGGATGCCTACTAAAATGGATGAGATCATGCAGTTTGCGAATTACTATGATATCCCGGTGATTGAAGATGCTGCGGAGGCTTTGGGCTCTACGCTGGACGGTCAGGCGATGGGTACCTTTGCTGATCTGAAAGGTATTTCTTTCTTAGAAGAACCTGCTGGTTACTATTCGAACAGATGGTTGTCTACGATCTTGGTTGATCCTGCTACGAGTGGTACAGATCGCGAAAAGATTCGCTTGCATCTTGAAACGGATAACATTGAATCCCGCCCACTCTGAAAGCCGATGCATATGCAACCTGTGTTTAGGGATGCTCCGTACTACGGTTCTGGTGTTTCGGAAGAACTGTTTGCCAATGGCTTGTGTATTCCGTCTGGATCTAACTTGACGGAAGAGGACTTGAACAGGGTGGTAGGGAAGATTAAGGAGTTGTTTTAAGATTGATCACTTGATAAGATTAAAACCCAGTGCGTGAGATTTTGCACTGGGTCTGTCCATAAAATTAAATGCTATCGGGAAGCAGAAGAAATATAATTCAGATACCGCAACTCGTGCTGGTAGTACGACTAGTGCGGGCTAAGGCTACTGCTGATACCGCGACTTCGATAAGGAGTGGCGGTATTGTTTTTTTAATTGCGATTGTTTTAGCTGGCTTCGTTTATCCGAACTATCTGTTAGCTGTTGCGGGTGCTGCAGTTATTGGTGTTGTTTCCTTGCTTCACGACTACTTTTCACTTTCTTGGAAAATACGCTTATCCGTTTACGTAGCGGCTGTGCTGATGATGTTTCAGTTCTTACCGGTATTCATCATTATGCCCTGGTGGGCGATTGCGGTGTTGTGTATGTTCGTTCTTGGCTGTATTCAGGTTTACAAATCCATGGACGGTATCAACGGCATGACGGTTCTTTATAGCCTTGTTGTACTCGGTGGTCTGCAATATGTCAATATCAATGTATTTAACTTTGTAGAACGTGATCTGATCTGGTTGCCGATGATCTCATGTGTCGTATTCCTGTTCTTTAATTTCCGTAAAAAAGCAAAATGCTTTGCGGGGAATGTGGGTAGTGTAACCATGGCCTTTTGGATCATGTTCCTGTTGCTTCGATTGATATTAGATTCAGGAAATCCAATTTATATTTTGTTTTTGGCGGTGTACGGTGTTGACTCTGTTCTTACTTTGGTTCATAGTCTGATTCTGCGTCAAAATATCTTTGGTGCTCATCGGTTGCATTTTTATCAAATCTTAGCTAACGAAAGGAGAGTGCCTCACCTGGTGGTGTCTAGTATTTATGCAATTGTGCAGGGTTTGATTGTTTGGTTGATTATTGGGGTTTATGTGTACTGGTTAATCGTATTGTTGATATGTACGCTGCCATTGGTAGGGGTGTATATGCTGAAGTTTAGGTTAATGAAATAATAAAATATTTCTAAATTTAAATACTCCGGTTTTCAGGGGAGGCGTCAATCGGCGTCATTAATTTAATACAGCTAATATTTTTTTGAAGTTATTGTCAGAAAGATATTTAATGTTTGTATATTGGAATATTTAACCAGTTATTTCTTAAACCAACCGTAATAACATTGAATGTCAATTGTTAAATGAAAAATATAGTTTTCAACAATACAATCGGATCACCTTATGAATTTGGCTTTCCTAAAGTTAACGCCGAAGTTGAACGACAACTTGTGGCAAATCTTTTTGAGCAATTACTAATTTTCGACACCGTTGTTATAACCACTAATAGAGTAAACTATGCGCTTTATTTCCTACTCAAGAATTTGGGTATCAACGTAGTTGAAAGGCTTTTTGATCGTGGATACTTAAAAATGATGATTTGGGCACCGGCGATCATCACCGGTCGTGGAACATCTTTGGAAGATGGTACGATAAATACTTCTACTATATATGGTCAACCTCCAATTGTAGCGGGAGCGTTGACAGATGGTGATTTAGACCCAGAAAGAAACATTCATGAAGCATTGCGAAATTTTAATTTTCACCGAGATAGAAAGAGAATCTTCAACAGACGTGCTAGAGGTCACTACTTGGGGACTGGTGGTCTCGAGCTTTCAAAAGATGCAGTCGATATTGTAATAGATGCATATGAAAATGATATTCTCGCAGAATTAGGTTTGCCATATCTCAAGAAACCGGCTTTATTAGGAATACAAGAGCGTGAAGTTCTACAGAATCTTGGTCACAAGGTTCTGGAAACCACGATACTATCAAAAAACAATTTTAAAAGCTATGAGAACTATCAACACTATTCGATATGCGATCAAAACCTGAAAAACATTGGAAAAGCATACAACATAGCTGATAACACAAGTGCCATCTTGGCTTTAGAGAACCTCCCTAATTTAAAGGATCTATTTTTAAATGAAAGAATTGGCTTCGAAGATGTCTTTAAGATTCGATATCTAAATTCCGCAAAATATTACAGAAAATGGATAAATACAGTAGGCGAGAATGCGAATGCAATGGATATTTCAAAAGAATATTTAAATGAGATCAAAGGTAAATCAAATTTTTTTCAGACTAACGAGGGAAAACTATTAAAACATTTGACCCTCTTCGGTATGGGTGCTGCGCTTGGAAATGTTATTGGTGGTACGGCAGCGGTAATAGCAGAGCTTGGTCTAGGAGTTTTTGATTCATTAATGTTAGATAATTTAATTAAAGGGAGGAGTCCAGCTATATTTATTGAAAACCTAAAAAAAGAACTGAAAGAAGAAACATTATGAAAGAACGAATAGCAGGAATATATATTAAAGAAGGACAATTACCCGAGATTTTTGGAGAAGACCATGCTAGTCAAATTATCAATTTGGGGGGCGCAAACCTTTATTCAGATGTGCACGGTCGTATAGAAGCAGTTGAGAATCCACAATATATCCCAGGCTTTTGGGGAAAGACTGAGATTTCAAATATATCGGTATTAGTAGGTGAAAATGGAGTAGGAAAAACTACTATTTTGAATGTTTTTAGAAGTGCATATACAAGGGATGGCCTTCCAGGTGAGAATCCAATATCTTTTATCATTGAGAGAGATACTACCGTCGGTGTAACTTATGAAGTTTGTGATCCTAGAAAATTTTACACGGTTTACTATACCGGTCATTATGAATCTTTCTCTATGGAAGGTAATAATGATTATTACAAAGATATATCTATATCTGAAACCATGTACGAAGATATTAAGTTTACGACCGGTAATATGGCTCAATTAATGCTGTTGGCTGATTCTTATCGAATAAAGCGATGGATTAAATTTAGGGCCCAACCGGGAGTGAGTAAAATGCTTGGTAAAACCGCGTTGCCAGTATTTGAGCGGATTAAAATTAAAGTACATAATGACGAGAAACGGTTCCACGATACTTCTTACAACTTTCGTCCATTTTTTGAAGACATCCTATCATCAATAAAAACTGAAATAGGTAAGACCCATGAACGAAAGTTTGAGGAGCTGCGAGATCAAGAGAAGTTGCGAGATCAAAAGTACGATGATGAAGAATACCGTATCAAACTAAAATATCGAATTATAGAGAGTGTCGTACGTAAGATAATTCTGATTTTAGAAGGGACAGGAAATAAGTATCTGGAGGAGGGAAAGATAAGAAACGACTGGGATATAGAAAGCGTTCAATATCAGAAAAACGAAAGTGTGAAAGATAAGATAAATTGGTTTTTGAAAAATGCATATATACTTTACGAAAAGAATAAGATATACTTTCCAAGAAGGGAGATAATGGACTTTATGTCTACGTTAATATCATGTATACCACACTCTAACAAAACTAAGAACTGGACGGAGTTTTACGTAAACTTTGAACAAGCAAAGGAAGTTATCGACGCATATGACGTTTTTATTCTAGCTTTTAAAGATCATTTTGTTTATGATAAAGACACCCCAATAACATTCAGTGTGGATCGAAACCTGAGCTCAGGTGAAAAAAATATTTATAATTTATTTTCAAATTTCAGCAATTGGTATTCTGATGTTTTAAATGGCGTTGATGTTGACGAAAACCGAGCATCTATTAAAACTCGCGAGTTCAAGAATTATATTTTTTTGATCGATGAAGGGGATGTGGGTTTCCATCCAGAATGGAAAAAAAGGTTTGTAAATATACTTATTGAGTTCTTTTCGTTTCTTTTATCTAATAAAAACGTCCAGTTAATTCTTACCACTCACGACCCATTGACACTTTCTGATATTCCCAAAAACAATGTTAGTTACTTGGAAAGGATTGGAGATCGCACTGTGATACGCCCTGATCTTGATCAGAATTCGTTTGGTGCAAATATTACCGATTTACTGAAGGATGCCTTTTTTGTTAAAGATGGGCTAATCGGGGATTTCGCAAAATCAAAAATAAATAATATAATTCAAAGGTTAAATACTTTAACGAGTTCAGATCTTTCAGACGCGGAACGGCAAACTCTATCAAAAGAGATACTTCTCATAGGAGAACCTATCATTTTTAATAAGTTATGGAGCATGTATACGGAACGTTTTGAAGTTCCGGATAGTATGCGACGTGAATATTTGAAAAAGCAAATTGAAGAACTCCAAAAGGATTTAAATAAACTTGACCGTAAATAGAAATGATTAGTATTCGAGAGTGCCTAAACAGCGAACGGTTAGATCAAATAAGAGCGACCCATACTGATTTTGTTGTAGAAGAGATAGATAAGCGCATCGATTTTTATTCTCATCTATTCAGCTGGTTGCTATATAATCAAAATGAAAACAATATACCTGAGGATCTCATACGTACAGAAGTAAATAATGGTATAGTCCATCATAAACAAGCAGTTTCTTTAATCAAGAAGCTTTTTAACAATGAACACTCTTTTACACGCAACTCATATGGCCTCTTGGCATCACCTGAAGCCTTCAAAAATGACGCTCTAAACTATCAAGGTATTATCGCCTGTCTGGATAAACTTAAATCGAAAAGCCGTTCTATAGTAAATTTAGATTTCACAACGAGTACACAAGCCTCTCGATATTATACCTTGTCGAAGTCATCATATCAGCCTTTATTATTTTTAATACCGGCGATTTTTGATTACGGATGGTTTTCACGCCTTGGTCCTGGCAAGAAGTGGGGTCCTTACCAGCTAATAGCGAATTTAGAGATGCGTGTATGTCCATATTGCAATCAGCAATATACATTCAGTGTCTCTCGAAAAAGAAAAAAAATAACTCGAGCTGAGCTTGACCACTTTCTCCCTAGAGAACAACACCCCTTATTAGCGCTTAGCTTTTTCAATTTAATCCCGTCATGCACCGTTTGTAATAGAAATTTAAAAGGACGCAGTCCTTTCAGTTATGACACTCATTTTTCTCCATATGAACAAAACGAGAAACATGGTTTCCTTTACTTTGATTATGAGCCAACGTCTTACCTTGGGGCAGTGGGTGAATCGGACGATATTACAATAAAAGTGATCAAAGATCCACAGATTTCTAGTTCTAGAATAAAGGCTCAGTTAGGTGGTAATCTAGAAATATTTAAGCATGATATCTTAATAAATGAGCATAAAGATGTCGTTCAGGAAATTATTCGTAAAAGACATATTTCCAATGACAGTTATATTGAAACTTTGATTAAAACGTTTCCAGGGGCTAAACTTAATTATGAGGAAGCATACCGACTTGCCTATGGTAATTTTTACGACGAATGTTACTTCAATAAGCGCCCTTTGGCAAAGTTAACGAGAGATATTGCTGACAAACTGGGTGCACTAAAACCATTTTAGGATTTCGAAGGTGAATGACTCACTTTTTGTGCTTTTAAATTCATCCCAGCTGGTTTAAAAAACTAGTTCAACTGGACAAGTGTTACATTCAGCTACGTTCATTTATTACAATCATTTGTAATTTTTCTATTTCAATCGTTTGGGTAAGGCCATTAGAATGGTTTCTAAACCGAAAGCTAAGTTTGCCAGTGTCAAATTGACCATCATAAATTCCCGGAAATCCTCTGGCTTTCTCGTCTTGTATTCAGATGAAGTCCCCTAGTTTCAAATCAAGTTCGATAAATTTACTTACATGCATGTGTTCGATAATTTATCAATTAGCGGATGTTGTTGGATAAAATCTTATAGTTAAGTTGTCAAGTCCGGTTCGGTCAGTCTTCTGTTTTATAATGACCCTTACTGTTTCCCTACAATGGGGTTTATTTTGTTTCTAAGACGCCTTTCAACGTAGGGAACTAACATGTCGTAGTTGTTTACATCTAGTTTGATGTAACTGATCCGAAATCTTTGACCGTATAGATTTTCTCGTGACTTCAGTTTCATGGCAAAGGTTGTTTTATCTAGCTCCCTAAATATATGTCCATGAATCCTGCTTGCAATATTCCTGCTCTTTCCAATATAGAGAGGTATCCATTCTTTTAGTTCTTTATGAGCGGCCATTCTGATTTTTTTACACCCCGGAACAAATTTCATGTGATACTTAGGGTCGCTCCATAAACCTTTAAAATTATCCATCCACGATTCAATATCTGTATGTTTATTTGAAGTTTCTATTTCAAATAAATATATACCTTGACAATTATATTCTTGCCAGTCGACTTTTTCTTTTGAATTGAACCGTCCAGTGTAAATGGTTCACCGTTATTAAATTCTAGGTTATCGATTATGCTATCTAGCTTATCGACCTGACTACTAATAGATTCATCAATTGTTTTTATCGAGACAAGTGGATTGTCAATGGAAATGCTATCATGCTTTTAGGTTTATAATAAGCTTTGTATGCTTTAGATGGCCTAATATACTAATTTTTGTGAAATTAAATTCTGTTCGAGGAGAGCTTGGGTCTTGTCCAACTTTTAACTCTGCCACCTACCTCACCCCAACAACATCCTTCCACTTCGTGGTATACTCCTTACTCAGAAACGCTCGGCGCATTGTCCACTGATGATGCTTACCTTCAATGGCCATGCGCAGTGTTCCGTCACCATAGTGGCGATTGATCTTGTCCATGAGTTTGCTGACTTTATTGTTGACTGCGCCGTTATAGTTGGTAAACAGGTGCAATTGCGTTTCGCCTTCGGGAACTAATCCTGTAGCCATAACTTCAACCTTGCTCCACATATATCCGTGACGAAAAATATGTTTTAAGCCATGCATGGCTGCTTTGATAAGATCAGTTGCATTGTTGGCTGGATGGGGCAAAGGAATAGATATGGTCGGAAACAGTTGTGGCGTACCAACTTTAAATGCATTGGTATACAGTTTGACGTTAAGGACTGTGGCACAACTGCCATCTTTCCTCAGTTTTTGGGACAGGCGGTTTGTATAGCTGGCCGTCGCCTCTCGTAGATGCGCGTAGTCGTTCGTCGCCTTGCCAAAGCCTCTGCTGCAACAGATATTTTTCTTTCGTTCGATTTTCAATTTTAAGGGGATGCAAGGCTTGCCGTGCAGCTCGTACCACATTCTTACACCTTGAATGGTTAGCTTCTCTTTGACGAACTCGAGCGGCAAGTTCCGTAGGTCGAGGGCAGTAACCACGCCAAATTTATTTAACTTCTTGGCATAGCGTCGCCCAATTCCCCAGAGATCGCCGACTTCAAAGTCCTTCAAAGCAGCTGTGATTTCTTCGTCGGATTCTAATACGCAGGTACCGCCTGTTTTCTTGCACATTCTATTAGCTAGCTTCGCTAGGGTTTTTGACGGTGCGATGCCTACGGAAACGGGGATTCCCGTATTGCGGATAACTGTATTCCGAATAGTATGGGCATAATTGTCTAATTCTGTAAACCCGTCCATATCCAAAAAGCATTCGTCAATACTATAAACTTCTACTTGTGGCGAGAACCTCGCTAAAATGGTCATGACTCTGGCGCTCATATCGCCGTACAGGGCATAATTACTACTGAAGACCTGAACTTGATGCTCTTTGATTCTATCCTGAACGAGATGAAAGACATCGCCCATTTTGAAGCCTAAGGCTTTGGCTTCGTTGCTTCGCGCAATGATGCAGCCATCATTATTGCTGAGTACGACGACAGGTTTGCCATTGAGTTCTGGACGGAACAAGCGCTCGCAGCTGGCGTAGAAGTTATTGCAGTCTATTAATGCTACCATGGCAAGTTTTTAATGTTTGATCAGTTTGAGCATCGGGTTGCAGCTCCATGTGACCACTCCGAAAATGTGGATGCCATCATCGTCAATGAGCGTCCGCTCGGATTGTAGGCGACCGTTAACAAGGTATTTTTGTCTGCCTAGGATGATCAATTGCCTAACGATCCATTCGCCGTCCTTGTTGACCACGATGATCGAACCGTGACGGGGAGGGACGGATCGATCAACCACCAGGAGGGCATTCTTAGAGATTCCCAAGCTCTCCAACTCTTTAGATTCCATCTGGAAATAAAATGTACTGACAGGATCTTTGACTAGCTTCTGTACAATATGCAATCGGTCCTGAATATAATCTCCAGCAGGAGAGGCGAAGCCGCTTACATTACCGGGATCCGCTAGGGGTTCTAGTTCTTTGTCTCTTTTGGGGTTGATTTCTCTAAGCATAATTTCCTCATTAATCTTTGCTTCAAAAATACTAATAATATTAGTATTGCAAGGGAAGAAAAAATATAATAGAGTAATTGGCTACTAAAGAGGTTGGTAAATAGAATTAAAAAATCCCACAAGACCTTTTGTTATTCATTCCAGTCAGGTGGGATTTTTTCGTTCAGGTTCGGAACTTATTTCAACATCACCCATTTCCATAATGATGTTGAACCCATAAATATAACAAAAATCACTGAAACAATCCCATCTCAGGCGATGTTGCTCGGTTGAAGGAAACCATATTTATGGAAATGGGCTGGCATATGATCTTTTTTGGTGATCAACAGTATTCTTTTTTTATCGAAGTATTGATCAGGACGGTAACCACATTTCTGGCCATTATTATTTTATTGCGGTTAACAGGCAAAAGGGGAGTCAAACAACTTTCTATTTTTGAGATGGTGATCATTATAGCGTTGGGATCAGCAGCCGGCGATTCGATGACAGTTAAGGATGTTGCCCTTTCTCATACGCTCTTTATATTTGGGATTGTTCTGATGTTATATCGGTTATTAGTTCTCTTAGTCACAAAAAGCGAGAAAGCTGAAAAGTATTTGGGTGCAAGAATAATACATGGGTCGTGGCAAAGGGTGGAAAATAGTTCGGTGAAACAATCTCTTTGCAGGTGGTGTTGCTCCTTAACAAATATTAAATCATTCGATTATGGAAACGAGCAATCACAATTATACCGATGCCAACGGTGAACGAAACGAAAAGAGAAACGAACAGGATAGAGGAAAACAACCTGATCGGAACGACTCTAACAAGAAAGAACATTCAAAATCAGACCAAGAGAAAAAGAAAAAAGATGATGAGCAAGAAATACCCGATTACAGCAATCTAGATATTGATGAAAGTACGGGCGGCTCCGCTATGGGTGATCCAGAAGATGGAGAACCGAAGGAATAAAGCATCGAAAGCTCAAGGGATCTATTATTTAGCAACCGGGATATGGCCAGTGCTTCATATCGAATCCTTTATGATTATGACCGGTCCAAAAACCGATGTCTGGTTGGTTAAAATGGTCGGTTTATTGAGCTTGTCGATTGGATTAGTAATCTTGCTGCAAAAGACGCGCTCGAGACCACATCTTTTAAATATTTTAACGGCGATGAGCTTTTTAGTAATCGACATTTATTACGTGTCAAGCGGCACGATATCCCAAATATACCTTCTTGACGCGGCCATTCAGGACCAAAGATGATTAGCGCCAAAAACAAGACTATTGCAACCCCTGTATACGCTACGGGTATGTCAAAAGCATTTTGCATACTCAGCGCGATGCTATTACTTTGAACACCCGGTAGAAATACGGCTGTACTGACGATCGTCACCAATGCGAACAACATTGAATACCACTTTATACCCAATCCTTTTTCGATATAGAATGCTGGCCCTCCGCGGTATTGCCCGTTGTTGACTTGTTTGTATAGCTGTCCAAGCGTTGCTTCAATGAATGCAGACGCACTTCCCAAGAATGCGATTACCCACATCCAAAATATAGCGCCTGGTCCTCCCATAGCGATGGCAATGGCAACGCCTGCTATATTTCCAGTACCAACCCTCCCAGAAATAGCGATGGCAAACGCCTGAAATGAGCTTACGCCTTTGGTAGAGGATTTTCCGGAAAAAAGCAATCGGATCATCTCCCGGAGGTATCGGATTTGTAGAAATTTTGTGGTGAAGGAGAAATATATTCCAGCTCCCAAACATAATATTACCAAGGCATTACTCCAAACGATGCCATTGACTATACTGATTATTTCATCCATTTTATCCCTTACCACCATACAGAGTCTCTTTTTGTACCTCATCAAACTCACGTATAATATCCTCAGAAACCGGCTTGGTCAATAGTGAAACTACTACAGTTGTGAGAAAACTGAGTATGAAACCCGGAATGATTTCATATATATCTTTGTAATCATGAGGAAGGTAGACCCATAATAACACCGTTGCACCACCTGCTACCATACCTGATAGAGCGCCAGTTGCCGTTATCCTTTTATAGCAATGATAGAATAACCAAGGGGCCAAATGCTGCGCCAAATCCAGCCCAAGCATTTCCTACAAGTCCGAGAATTCTTTCTTGTGGATTCAGAGCAGGGAGAAAGGCTACGACCGCAACAACCAAGACCGACAAACGGCTCCCAATACGGTGCCGACCATCCACGTCATCCCAATATTTCGTGCTTTCGGTATATCCCTAACATGGTCAACAGCCATAAACCGGACCAGTATATGGGGTTGCCCGAAATAGCCCAACCCCCACGCTAATAGAGAAATTATGGATACGGCAGTTGTCATAAATCGATATGCATCCTAATAGAGCGTTTTTCCGAAGATTTTATGTTCGAATTGACTCCTGAGGAAAAGAATTCATTATTATTTCCTATGTTTGTATCGAGAAAAGAAATTGACAACGTTGGGTATTTGTACTTTTTCGATTCACAGATAAAATTAAAGATACTAAAACAAACGTATTTAAAAAATGGGCTTGCGAAAATTTGTTTTGTTTAAAGGAGCTGAGATTGTAATATTAGCTCTTTTGTTTTCTCTCCATTCCTGTAAAAAGGAGGATATCGCTATTGTTCAGAAGGGACCCGCTACGGTCTTTGTAAATCTAAAAGGTGTTGAGTCAAACAATGATCTTTCCCCACTTTCTAGAAAGCAGTCACCAAAATTAGCTTCTATCAAAGCTGGCGAAAATGCGAGTGTTATTCGTTCTGAAAATGATAAATCGATTTCAGAAGAGATTCAGACACGTATCATCCCTTTTACAGAAAACCTTTCAATATTGGCTACTTTAACCCCGGAGGAGCTTACCAGCGATATTAATCAGTCGCCTGGAACGAAATCAACTGCTTCGGGGAAGTATATGTCGACAAAGAAGCCGACTACTGCCGCGACGAAAGTTCAAAAGGAACTTGAATTAGGCGTGCTCTATCGTGTTGCCGTCTATGATAGCTTAGGTACCTATGTTGACGATAAGGTATATACATATGGTCAGGAAAAATCATCGCCTGGCTTTGTATTAGACGGCGGATCAAAATACACCTTTGTAGCTTATTCAATCAATAGCACCAGTAGCGTTCCGGAGATAACAGGTTCCACATTATCAACAGCTTCTGTGAATAATGTTCGTGACTACTTGATGTATTTCAGAAGCGAAATGACGGTGACAAAAGGGGACAATTTTCTAGACATTGTGTTGAAGCATAAGTTTAGCCAGATTACCACAACGATCAGTTTAAGTGATCTGACGGTAGGTGAGATAACTGCCATAAGTGCACCAACCATTCGCCCGACTCATCGAAGCGCATCGATCAAGCTGTCGGACGGTACTCTCAGTTATGGCGCGTTGGATACAGCCAGCGTAGTTTTTCCCTCAATAGAAGAAGGGGTGAGGACGATTACCAGTGCTCCGACAACCTTGATCGCTCCGACGACAACAAACGGAGAATTTTCTATCGGTGCGGTTACAGTTATCGCCGGCTCATTCCAAATTGCTGACAGTACGCTCGTTAACAGTCATACACGTGAGGTAGTCCTTGATGCGTTGACAATTAATCCGGGTCGCCGCTATAATCTGAATTTAGAATTCGTTATTCCTTGTACAGACGTGGTAGAGGTGACGGCTAACAATATTTTCGATTGGGAGTTTGGAAACAATATTGATGTTACCGCTCGTACTATTCAGGCCCCATCGGCAGATTTTGGATTTGTATTCGATTTATTGCATTTGGATAATTCATTCAACATGACGATCAATGGAACAAATTTGATAACACATGAAACGCATAGCAGCCGTGAGGTTCAGTTTCAAACCAACGATGTTAATCAAACCCGCTATCCGCAAAATATCCAATTCGAAGATGGCTCAATATGGGAGTTCCCGAAGGGCGACCCGAATAATCCGCCGCTTCCCGCCATTTGGCAGATGAATGGCACGGTGACGAATCCTGTATTCCGATTGGTTATCAGTCCGGAAGGGAAGGTTTCTATGTATGGTACGAAGGAAAGTGGAGGTAAGCTGTACCGACTGAAACTTTATAAGGGTTTTGAGTTCAATGACATTGTTTGGAATAAAAACGGTGAAAATACGGTAGTTATATCGCAGGCGGCTACCGGACCGAGCGTGATGAAAGGCAGCGGCTTTGGGAAGAAGGTGGTTTCGTGCAATTAAGCGAGACTTTTAAAATGCAGTATCAGCTATAAACTATGATAAATTTAAACATAACCATGAAATACGTTTTTACATTCTTGATTTCAACTTTCGCCATTTCAGCGACCATGGCTCAGTCCACAGAAATTGCAAAGGACACAACAGTGGCGGTCAGTACTGATCGATACGAGGTAGTAACCAACCGCTTTTTTGATAACTGGTTTATCGGAGTAGGCGCGGGGGCGCAGTTTTATTATGGTGATCACAACAAGCAGATGAAATTTGGTGACCGTTTGGCGCCCGCATTTGAGTTCTATTTGGGTACGTGGTTTACTCCAGGGATCGGTACCCGAATCGCTTTGAATGGAGTCAAAAATATAGGCGTTACGCAGAACGGAAGCCATTCTACAGGCGAAGTATACGATGCTTCGCAGTGGTTGGAAAAGCAAGAGTTCAATTACTACAATGTGCATGCAGATGTATTATTTAATTTGCATAACCTGTTAGGTGGGTACCGTCAGGATCGGAAATTCACGACTAGTCCTTATGTTGGCCTGGGCTGGATGGTAACAAAGGATGAACCAACAGCCAGAGAAATAAGCGCCAACCTCGGTATTTACAATAGTTTAAGTTTGAGTAAGAAGTTCGACCTGACCTTAGACTTACGCGGTAGCATGGTAAACGACCGTTTCGATGGCGAGCTCGGTGCACGTAAGACCGAAGGGATGCTCACAGCTGCTTTGGGGGTAGCTTATCGGTTCAAAGAGCGCACCTGGGAAAAACCAACAACGACTGTTATCAGCTACAGCGAAGCTGATCTAAATACCATGCGTCAGCGTGTAACCCAACTAGCTGCCGATAATGATGCATTGCGTAAACTATTGGCTGAATCGAAGGAAGAGACAATCACTGATGTGAAAATCGAGAAAAGCGTCTTAGTTTCACCGATATTAGTGACCTTCCCAATCAACAAGAGTATCGTTAGTAATGAAGCTCGCGTTAATCTTGGCTTCTTTGCGAAAGCGATCATGGAAAACAATTCCGATGTGGTATATAAGGTTACAGGATATGCTGACAAAGGTACAGGTAACCCACAAATCAACGAGCGTTTGAGCAGAGAACGGTCAGAAGCTATTTTCAATGTATTGGTGAATGAGTTTGGCGTTCCAGCTTCGCGTTTGATCAAAGATCATAAAGGCGGTGTTGATAACATGTTTTATAACGATCCGCGTGTAAGCAGGGCGGTTATTGTTATAGCTGAATAAATACAAAAGATAAGGGAATTAACAACTTAAAAATAAACGATATATAATGAATAAAGTAGGTAATAACAATATTGAGGATACATCAGTGCGACGGCCTTATCTGTCGCCTGATATACAGGTCATCAATTTGGAACTAGAACATTCTATTGCGGCAGGATCTGCAGAAGTGACCCCTACAAATATGAACGGTACTATATTGGAGGAATGGGAAGAAGATCCGGATGACAACAGAACCTTTGAATGGTAAGTCATATTTTGAAAAAACAAGATATTAAAGCAATGAACTTAAGAACAAACATTAGATTATTGGGAGCGGTAATCGGCCTATTGGCATTGTCTACCCTCATCTACTCTTGTAAAAAAAGTGACCTCCCCACTAATCAGGAGGGGCCTGCTACTGTTTTTATTAAACTTTTAGGAGTCGAGTCAGCTGTAGATGGGCTTGTTCCATCGGGAATTAAGTCGGCTAAACTCGCTTCAGTAGATGCTCCTGCCAAGGGATCGACGGGAGGCATGTCTTATCATTCAGGTGCGGTTATGACAAGGGTTATCCCTTTTTCAGACAACCTTTCAATCCTTGCCACTTTGGTTCCCGAGGGTGCAGGGAACCAGGCTATCCAAGCAGACGCTGGGTCTGTCAAAAGCCAAAAAATAATGTCTACTAACAAGAATATTAGCGCGGCAACGTCTGTCGTGGAAGAATTGAATATCGGAATCATGTACCGGGTTGTAGTGTACGATAGTATAGGTAATTATGTGGATGATATCGTTTATACTTATGGCGACGAGGAAGCTCAAGGCGGATTTACGTTAAACGGTGAAACTGCTTACACCTTTGTCGCTTACTCTACGAACAGTACGACCAGTGTGCCTAATGTGAGTGGATCAACGCTTTCCACTGCTTCAGTCAATAATGTCAGCGGAGATTTGATGTATTTTAAAAAGATATGACGATACGCAAAGGAGATAACTTCCTGGATGTAATTTTAAAGCATCAGTTTAGTCAGATTACAACGACTATTGGCCTTGGTAATACGCATAGCAGTGTGGGTGGCATTACTGCAATTGGTGAAACTACGATCAGTCCGACCCATAACAGCGCTTCTATTATGCTAACGGATGGTACCTTGACGTACAACGGTAGTCCAACGGAAGCTACGGTTAATTTTCCGTCACTAGGCGGTGTTGTTAGGTCTGTGACAGCTTCACCGACGCTTTTAATTGCCCCGGCGACAACAAGTGCAGAGTTTATCCTTAACTCAATTACTGCCGATGGAATGACGAGAGATCTCGTATTGGACGATATAAAGATTACACCAGGTGTTCGGTACAACCTCAATCTTGACTTCTTTATCCCTTGTACAGAGGTTGTAGGCGTTGAAGAAGAGCAAATTTTTAACTGGAAGTACACAAATGGGCAAAGACCAGATGGCAGTTTAATTGAACATAATATTACAGCTCCTAATGCTGATTTCGGATTCGTATTCGACCTAACCATTCTTGATAATTCCTTTGGTATGACAATTAATGGGGTCGATCTGATTACGCATTCCAATTCAATATTGCATCGACAGGTTCAGTTTCAGGGTGGAGATATTGAAAACTCTCCTAAAAATATCCGGTTTGCTGATGGTACTCAATACGCTGTTGACATTGACGAGATCTATAATATCACTGGTACCGCAGCTAAACCGATGATCCGCGTGGTAATCAGTCCAGAAGGTGAAATATCGATGTATGGTAGTAAGACAAGCGGAGGCGATCTATACCCGTTGGAACTTACTGGCGGCTTTTCATTTAACAACGTGCCTTGGAATGCTGACGCAGCCAATGAGGTTATTGTAACCCAATTGGTTACAGGAGAAACAACCATGACCGGTAGCGGAGCTGGAAAACAAATAGTACCATGCCCACTGTAAATATTCATTTAAAAACAAGGGTGCTGATAGAAAAGAATTAAGAAATGATCATGAAGCTTTTTATTATCATTATACCTTTTCTATTAGCACTTTATTTGAGCCGGGCTATGATTCCTTTTATTTATAAGGTAACTTATAAAAAAAGGCTTTTCGACCCGATCAATAAACGGAAAGTGCACCAGAGTATCATTCCCCGATTGGGCGGTGTTGCATTTGCGCCTATCCAATGTTGCTTGGTTACCGTTGCTATTGTGATTTTTCATAAATACAACCTTTTGAATGATCTGCACCTGAACACCGGAGAGATCCTACCAATGTTTTTGTTGCTAACAACGGGCTTGGTAATCATGTTTATCATCGGTATTGCCGATGATATGATTGGGGTAAGTTACCGGTTTAAGTTTGTAGCACAATTGGTTGCGGCTTCTCTTTTTCCACTTTCAGGGCTTTGGATCAACGACCTATATGGAGTCTTTTTTATCACCTATCTGCCAGCCTGGGTCGGAATGCCATTAACAGTCTTCGCCGTCATGCTGATCATCAATGCGGTTAATCTGATTGATGGTATTGATGGGTTATGTTCAGGACTTATCGCGATTAGTAGTTTGATACTGGGGGTTCTATTTGCGATTGATGGCGCTTGGTTACATGCCATTTTTGCTTTTATTACAACCGGCATTCTTGTTCCATTCTTTTACTTTAATGTATTCGGGGCATGGGCAAAAAAGCGGAGGATATTCATGGGAGATACCGGCAGCCTTACGCTGGGCTATTCCATCGCGTTTTTAGCGGTTAGTTTTTCAATGAACAATCCGGGTGTAAAGCCTTTCTTCGAAGGAGCGATTGTTTCAGCGTTTACCACGCTGATGGTGCCCGTATTGGATGTGGCCCGTGTGATGTGGGTACGCTTCAGAAATGGCAAACCAGTATTTGAAGCAGACAGGAATCATATCCACCACAAATTTTTGGATCTCGGAATTTCGCACCGCATGACGATGGTGTATATTATTGCTATCGCTGTATTCTTTAGTGTTTTTAACATTGTGACGGTACAGTTCATCAGCAACAATATTGTTTTAGCGCTCGATGCCGTGCTCTGGGCGACTTTTCATATCGTTTTCCATCAGGTAGAAAAGCGTCGTAAAGTTCAATCGGCAGTTGCTATCATTAAAAAGCCGTCGCATGCAAGAGAAAAACTAAGATCAGAGAAATATGAATTAGAACCAATATAGTTTTAGATTTGAAGATCGCCGTTATAGGGGGTTCTGGCTTTGTGGGAACCCGGTTAATTCAAGGGTTTGAACATCTCAATGGAGTCGACGTAATTAACATCGACAAGCAACCAAGTCGTTCCTATCCAAGCATTACGCAGATAGCCAATGTACTGGATAAAGACGCGTTAGCTCGTTTGCTGAAAGGTGTCGATGTTGTTGTACTATTGGCAGCTGAGCACCGGGATGATGTGACGCCTGTTTCCTTATATTACGATGTGAATGTTCAGGGTATGCGTAATACATTAGAAGCTATGGAAATTAACGGCGTGAAAAGAATCGTCTTTACAAGTTCTGTAGCTATATACGGCCTTGGCAAAGACAATCCTAACGAAGATTTTCCAGCCGCCCCCTTCAATCACTACGGTAAAAGCAAATGGCAGACAGAACAGGTGTTACAGGATTGGTATAAAGATCACAAAGATTGGAATATTAACATTGTGCGTCCTTCGGTCATCTTTGGTGAGGGGAATCGGGGTAATGTATTTAACCTGTTGAACCAGATAGCCTCCGGTAAGTTTATGATGATTGGTAAAGGTGATAATTATAAATCTATGTCTTATATTTGTAACATTATAGCCTTTATTGAATTTTTGATATGGGAGAGAACCATGGGTTATCATATATATAATTATAGCGACAAACCTGATTTTACAACCAATGACCTGGTGTATCAAACGGGGAGAATTTTAAATAAGAAAATTCCGACGACACGTATCCCATATTGGTTGGGCATGTTGGGAGGTTATGGGTTCGATGTATTGGCCTTCTTGTTGCGCCGGAAGCTAAATATCAGTTCCATACGCGTTAAGAAATTTTGTGCTGTCACGATGTACGATTCAACAAAAGCCATGTCTTCTGGCTTTGCTCCACCTTATGAATTGAAAGAAGGGTTGGAGAGGATGTTGGAAGAGGAGTTTATGATGAAAGGGAGCACGGATTAGTGTTATATATAATCAGATACGGGTATGCCTAGAAAAATTCTCTCAAGTTTGAAACGGCGTTATCTCTTAGCAAAAGAACGAACGTCTTATCGAAATTTGCTAAGAAGCTTACAGAGCCCATTGCTCGTAGATGGGTACCCAGAAACTCAGAACTTTGGTGATGCACTGAATGTGTTTCTCGGTGAATACTTATCTAAACGCCCCGTGTTTCCGTCTCGTTTTGTGGATCATGACACGATAAATGGTAGACATTTTTATTCAGTAATCGGCAGTATCTGTCAACAATCCAGTCGTAATACAGTTGTCTGGGGTAGTGGATTTATCTCTTCTGACTATAACGTCAAAAGCTTTGTGAAACCGGATCGAGTGTTGGCTAGCAGGGGACCGTTAACACGAGCTATTTATTTAAAAAATGGAGTTGATTGCCCGGAAGTATTTGGTGATCCTGCACTGCTGCTCCCATTAATATATAACCCTGAGGTTGAAGCGAAATACGAATATGGCTTCATCCCTCATTATTCTGATATGGAAAGTGAATGGGGTAAGCAATTGAGGCAGCGGACTGATACTTTGACCATAAATATGATGATTGGCGGAGACTACATTCAGTTTGTCCAAAAATTAAAATCGTGTAAAAAAGTTGTAGTCAGTTCGTTGCATGGTTTGATACTGTGCCACGCTTACCAGATTCCTGTTTGTTGGGTTAAGCTATCGGATAACCTCATCGGAGGAAGTTTTAAGTTTAATGACTATTTATTGTCCGTTAATAAAACGACACAGACGCCTAAGGATCTGACAAACAAATTTACAAATATTGAAGATTTGGAGTTCGATAGCGAACCAATTAAGGTGGATATTAGACCTCTTATTCATTCGTGCCCATTTATCGAAAAAAACGTTCAGTCGGAACTTTTGCAGAAAGCTGCTTATTATGACGACTTTTAAATGAGGCGATAGAATGATCAAAGTATTACATATCGTAACCAGAATTGACGAAGGGGGGATAAGCAGCTTCTTGAGCAACTATTATCAGAACATAGATCCTGAGAAGGTACGCTTTGAAATTGTCGCGATTCAAACCGAATATAAGCAGGGTTATCATGATCGATTTAATACTTTGGGTGTCGCTGTACATTATATGCCTGAAGATTTACGACAAAGAGTGTTTTACTTATATCGATTAATTAAGAGTGGTAAGTATGATATTGTTCATAGTCATGTTGAATTAGTATCTTCCATTTATTTAATAATTGCAGCGCTTGCAGGTGTTACGACCAGAGTTGCCCATACACACTTAGCTGTCGATATAAAAGAAGGGTTTAAAAATAGATTATTACGTTTTTTTCTAAATCGGGTTTCTACGCTGAAACTAGGAGCGAGCAAGAAAGCGATACAAGGGCTTTATGGCAAAAAATATAAACAACAGGCCATTGTACTGTACAACGCCATCGACGTTGCTGCATATTCTTATGACGAGAATATAAGAACAGGATGTCGAAAGGAGTTGAACTTAGATGATAAGTTTATTGTGGGTTTCGTGGGCAGGTTGACTTATTTAAAAAATATTGAATATGTGATCGATGTGTTTAATGCGCTGGAAAAGATGCCAAAGGACGCGGTGCTGCTAATTGTTGGTTCGGGGGAATTGAAAGATCAACTAACAAAGCGGGTAGATACATTAGGAATTAATCATAAAGTCTTTTTTTTAGGAAGCAGATTTGATATTAACAGGTTAATGATGGCCATGGATATTCTGTTATTGCCATCGTTTAATGAAGGTCTTGGCATGGTTTTGATTGAGGCACAGGCAGCTGCATTGAAATGCATCACATCCTTGAATAGAGTGCCAGAGGAGACGAATATTTCGTCTTATATTCACTATCGTGACATTGACGAGTCACCTCACCTCTGGGCAGAATTTATAAAAGAAGAATGTTTTTCATATACTAGGAAACCGATTGATAGCCAAGTTAGATCTCACCGGTTTGATGTTAGATCGGAAGCGAGGGAGTTGGTAACACTTTATGAACGGGCAATAGCCAATAGTAATTGATTGAGATAAATCATGTCGTCAGAGAATAGTAAAAGAATAGCTAAAAATACCTTTGTACTTTATGTGCAGATGGTAGTGGCTATGCTTATTGGTCTGTATACTTCTCGTGTTGTATTAAACGTCCTCGGAGTCGAGGATTTCGGTATTTACAGTGCCATAGGCGGAGTGGTAGCCATGTTTGGGATCTTGAATTCTGCCATGTCCTCGTCAACCAGCCGCTTCATCACCTTCGAATTGGGATATGGTAAATTTGAACGACTGAAAGCAGTTTTCAGTACGAGTCTGCTTATTCACATTGGTCTTGCATTATTGGTCTGCTTGATCACATTGCCTATCGGGTTATGGTTCCTCAAAACATACATGGTTATACCTTCTTTACGGATGAATGCAGCTGTCTGGGTTTTGTACAGTGTAGTCATAGCAACTTTTTTTGGTATATTAAGCGTTCCTTATAATGCGTCGATTGTTGCTCATGAGAAGATGAGCATTTTTGCTTATTTCTCAGTAATCGACTTAACCTTGAAACTAGCAATCGTATTGATTTTGCCGGTTTTGCCTTACGATAAACTAAAAGCTTATGCCGTTCTTCTAGTTGTAGTTCAGGTAATCATGCAATTTATTTACTGGCTGTATTGCTATCGTAACTTTAAGGAAGTTAGGGTCGGCTTAAAATGGGAAAAAGGCTTATTTAAAGAAATGACCTCATTTGCTGGTTGGAGTTTGTTTGGTGATTCTGCGTATTTGATGTATACCCAGGGATTGAATGTCCTTTTAAATGTATTCTTTGGCGCTCCTGTTAACGCTGCTCGTGGTATTGCTGTACAAGTACAAGGTGTATTGATGCGATTCACCTCCGGTTTTCAAACTGCCCTCAATCCCCAGATTACTAAAAGTTACGCCGGAGGAGATCTAAAATACATGCACCGCTTGATATTCAGTTCATCAAAATTTTCTTTTTTTCTTGTACTTATGTTATCCATCCCAGTTTTCTTAGAGGCGGAACAGCTTCTCCTGTGGTGGCTGAAGGTTGTACCGGATCATACGGTTAATTTCGTGCGTATTTTGTTGCTGATCTCTCTGATCGACTGTTTAGCCAATCCCTTGATTTTTGCAGCTAAGGCTACTGGTCGGATCAAGAAGTATCAGGCGATTCTAGGTACTTTGTTGCTGATGGTTGTTCCGGTGAGCTATCTGTTTTTGAAGATGGGTTATCAACCAGAATCGGTTTTCATAGTCCACCTCGTTATATCCATTTTGGGTCAGGCTGTTAGGGTTTGGTTAATCAGTCCGATGATAAATTTATCATTACGAGAGTACTTTTTCAAGATCGCACTGAGATGCTTCTTTGTGGTTGTTGTAGCTTCGCTTGCTCCGCTTATTTTGCACATGATAATTTCAGATTCTAATGTGAGTCGTTTACTTCTGGTAAGTGTAGCAAGCCTAGTTTCTGTTTCAGCTCTGACCTATTATATGGCTTTAGACAAACAAGAGAAAACGTTTTTTAATCAAATGGTATTATCTCGCTTTAAAAGCTCGACCTGATTGGTTTAAGACATACGAATGATGAAAAAGATTAATATAATTTACTGGAATAGTGACAATTTTGGAGATGTATTGAACCCCGTACTTATTGAAGAGTTAAGTGGAATAAAGACTCAATATAAGAATATCGACTTGTCGAGAAAACAACGTCTAACAATCTTAGTAGATGCGGTATCTAGATTTAAGTTTACAGAAGCTAAAACTATTGTACTACCGTGGCAGCGAACGCTCACTGCAATCGGATCAATAATGAGCTGGGCTCAAAGTAACTCGGTTGTTTGGGGAAGTGGATTTATGAATAAAACTGACCGTTTTGCGGGCGGAAAGACTTTGGCAGTTCGTGGCAAATTAACTGATCAAAAATTAAAGGAAGACGGTTTTCCTAGTTGTTCTATCTATGGTGATCCTGCACTTTTGTTACCCCTTTGGTTAGAGGGATCGCCTGAAAAAAAGTATAGGCTAGGTTTAATTCCACACTGGAAAGAGGTAGACTATTTTAAACAGCGCTTTGGTGAAAAATATAAGATAGTTGACTTGCGTACGCGTGATATTCAGCGTGTTGTTGAAGAGATAACATCGTGCGAATACATATTATCGTCTTCTCTCCATGGTATTATAGTTGGGCATGCTTATAATATTCCTTCTTTATGGATAAAGCATGGTTACATCGATACTGATGGTTTCAAGTTTCATGATTATTTCAGTTCGGTAGATATTCCGACCTATGATGGATTTGAAGATTTAGATGGTATTCTACGAAGCGAAGATTCATGGATACAGTTGATGAAAGATAATAAAGATAAAACGCTCATTAATAACTCTCTGGAACGTATTCAGGAGGATTTATTACGGGTTGCACCGTTTGGGTTGAAGGATAAATATAAAATTCATTCAACGGATCGATAATAAAAATAAAAGTAAATCGTGCAGACTCCTAAAATATCAGTTATAGTGCCAATTTACAATGCATCGTCAACGTTAAATAGATGTATAAACTCTATTCTCGGACAGTCATATGAGAATTTCGAGCTTATATTGATCAATGACGGTTCAAGTGACAACAGTCGTGATGTCTGTGAACAATACGCATCTGTCGATCAGAGTGTACTGATTTTTCATCAATTAAATATGGGGGTCAGCGCTGCTAGGAACAAAGGGATCTCTGAAAGCAGAGGCGACTATCTGGTTTTTTGTGATTCAGATGACTATTTGGATGAAAATTGTCTCGAAAAGTTAATCGAATATAAAGCATTCGATATTGTATTATGCTCTTACGAAACCATTCCCGATCATGGAGTACGATTGTTTCAAAATGGTGAGTTTTTGACCAAAGATGCAATCGCCTCGTGTTTGGAAGCCCATATTTATACGGGTTTTTCAATGCCTTGGGCCAAACTGTATCATCGAGAAATTGTCGTCTCGAATAGTTTGTTTTTTGATGAGCGTCTGTCATCGGGTGAAGACACCTTATGGGTGAATAAATACCTGCTTCATGTAAATAGCATCAGGATGTTATCATATAATGGTTATCGTTACAATAAAGAAGATCGTGAAGGTCTGTCGGCAACTTCGATTGATGAAGCTACTATGGAGGTCACAATTAATAAAATCGTCGAATCGTATAATGATTTGGAAACCAAGTTTCAGGCTAATCTCACTGAATGGAAAATAAATGTTGGAATGTATTTCTTTCATCGTTTTATAACTGGAATTGCAAGATTGAACTTATTTCAAATTTTTTCAATGCTTAAAAGTAATTGCGAGAAAAATACCTTGAAGCCTATATTCTTGGATCGAGATCTAGTTTTAAAAGGGATGCGTCTTAAGTTTTTTAATTTTTTAGTTAGACAACGATTATATATGCTCTTAGCTTTAAACGTTAAACTTCAAAAAAGATATTTATAAGCGGATAGTAATGTCGGACAAACTGAATTTGAAACAATATCTTAATTCTGATAGAATGGAGTACTTACCGTCCTTATCAAAAGCTTATTTAATGGATTGGCTTTTAAAGTCTGAACAGTATTGGTTGCGCCTGTATGTCCGCACATTACGCAAAGAGGAATACTATACGTTTCATCAACCCAATAAACTATTAAAGTATTTCTACCAGCGTAGGAAAAACATATTAGGACGTAAGCTCGGCTTTTTTATCGCCAGCGGAAACTTCGATCTTGGGTTAAAAATCTATCATTATGGTTCCATTATAATTCATCCCGACGCAAAAATTGGAAAAAATTGCACGATTCATGGCAATTGCTGTATAGGTAGCAAAGGTACTTTTCCTGATGAAGCACCGATTATAGGTGACAATGTTGACATTGGGCAAGGTGCACAGGTATTAGGAGGCATAACGATCGCAAATGGAGTAAAAATAGGTGCAGGGGCTATCGTTGTTAAGTCGGTTACTGAGCTAAATGTTACTGTAGTAGGTATTCCTGGAAGAGTAATCGAAGTAAAAGATAAAGGAGGGACTTTATGAAGAATTCTAGCAAAGCACTTTTAGACGTTCCTGCAGTCCAGTTTTATTGGCGAAGGGTAAGAGAGCAAAAAATACTTCGAGATCATAAGAGAGTAGCTAACTATTGGAACAATGTTATTACAGACTATATTGATCTTAAGATAGAGCGTCATTCGATTTTACCAAAATATGAAATAAAACCGAACAGTGTCATTTGGCAGTATTGGGGTCAAGGTTTAGAGGAAGAAAACTTGCCAGAAGTGGTGAAAATTTGTTTCAGTTCAGTTGATAAATTTAATGGAGATTACGAAGTTATTCGTTTAACAGATAACTCAATTCGGGACTACTTAGACATTCCCGACTTTGTGTGGGAAAAAAGAAATAACCCAGAATTTAAGACTGTGTTTTTTTCAGATCTCCTTCGTTTAGCACTTTTACACACGTATGGCGGGGTATGGCTTGATGCGACGGTTTTGCTGACTGATACGTTTCCAAAAGAGTATAGTGAACTTGACTATTTTGTGTATCAGCGAGATGATATGGCAACCTTGAAAGAGCACTGGGTGAACTCTTATGCTTATTACTGGAATTGGAGACCAGAGTTTAAAGTGAAAATGTTAAGCAGTTTCATGTTTGCCAAAAAAGATAATAAAGTAATAAGGGTTTTATTGAATTTAATTCTTCACTACTGGAAAACCGAAAATAAAATAATTGACTATTTCTTTTTTCAAATCCTGTATGAGGAACTGATGAATAGTGAGCTAGCATCATATAAATGTCCAGTAGTCGATGACACGCTTCCGCATATGTTGCAAACGAAAATAAATGGCGGACTGAACGATATAGCATTTAAGGCTATTTTAGAGAAGCAGGGTATTCATAAGTTAACATACTTTTCTGAAGATGGACTTGACTCGCTTAGGAAAGTCGTAAAAACATATTTATGAAGTTAATATCGTTCATATGTCAAGTAATGAAAGAAATATGACACCAGTAGTACTGGCATTATCGCCGAATTATTTAATTCCGGCGGCAACATGTATTCTCTCTATCTTGCAGCATTCGGATGACTCTGATACATTCCATGTAATTTGCTTATTAACGGATTCTTTATCAGATAAGGATCGTTGTGAGCTTACTAATATCGATAATAAGCGACTTGTATTTTCATTTGTGAATCTTAAGGGGCGCTTAGAAGGAATATATATAAATGAACGATACACCATAGCAGCTTCTTATAGACTTCTCCTCCCAGATTTGTTACCTGAATATAATAAAGTTCTTTATGTTGATTGTGACGTTATCGTCAGGAATAATTTAGCTGAACTCTATAGGGAAACTGATCTTAGTAATAACTATTTGGCGGGCGTATTTGAAGCTACCTTAGATTTTCAAATACCACACATGCAGACCATTGGCTGCGAAGCGGGTCAATATATCAACTCTGGTTTCTTGATTATGAACTTGGAGTTACTTCGAAAGGATAATATGGTGACTAAATTCTTAGAAGCATCTAAAGAAGAAGGATTAGAGTTTCCTGATCAGGACGTATTAAACCAATTATGCAAAGGTCGAATTTTGGGACTGCCGCCTTACTACAATAGTATTCGCACTTTCTTTCTGCCGCAATATAAAGAGCGTTTCTTGAAGTATTATACTGAAGGCGACTGGAACGCCGTTCAGCATCGTGGAAATATTCATTATACGGGAGCTAAGCCTTGGGAAGCGTTTACAATTAAGTTTGCCGAATGGTGGAAATACTACGAAATGTTACCTGACAACCTAAAAATGGAGTGGCAACCGAATAAGAAAATGTACCGGCTATATCAAATCTATAAGTCGCCTTTTGGTCGATATCTGATTGATGGTGCTCTTGGCATGTATCGTAAAGTAAAATATGGGTGACGATGAGTAAAGAAAAGCACGCATATCTGATCATAGCACACCATGAGTTTGGCATCCTTCAGAAACTGATTGGTTTACTGGATGACGCACGGAATGATATTTATGTCCATATAGATAAAAAGGTCAAGAATCTACCTTCTCTACAGTGTGCCGAGTCAAAATTATACATTTTAGAAGATCGGATAGATGTACGCTGGGGCCATGTGTCGCAAATTGAATCGGAATATGCTCTATTTGAAGCTGCATACAATGCGAAACAACTTTATGATCGTTATCACTTAATTTCTGGGGTTCATCTGCCTTTAAAAAATCAAAATGATATCCATGATTTTTTTAATAAAAATAAGGATAAAGAGCTGTTGAGCTTTCTTTATACCAATAACTATGAAATGAATTTTAAATTAAATAGGTCACATTATTTTCTTAAAAACTATCGGGCTGATAACGCTTTAATGAGAAGAATCGCTCAATTGCTGTGGCACCTATCATTGAAGGCTCAATCTGTTCTAGGTATTAAAAAGAATAATTTAAAAATTGATGTTAAAGCTAACAATTGGGTTAGTTTGACACACTTAGCCATAGTTAGAATAATAAATGAAAAGGATAATGTATTGAAACTTTTTCGGCGAACGTTTTGTGGAGATGAATTTTTTGTTCCATACGTTTTGGAAGCGGATTTGGATAAATTTGAAATAAGAAACGAACAAAGATTACTTTTTAATGAATTTGTTGGAAGTACGCCGAGGGTCTTAACGGACGCTGATTATAATTTTCTGATCAATAGCGAATATCTGTTTGCCCGGAAGTTTAGTTCGAGCGATATGGTGGTAGTTAATAAGATTGTAGGTCATTTAAAATCTAGCTTGTGATGAAACACGCTTATCTGATATTAGCTCATAACGAATTTGATGTTTTGCGTTTGTTGATTCAAGCAATCGACGATCCTAGGAACGATATTTATATTCATTTCGATAAGAAATTAAAAGAGTTACCGCTCTTAAAATCTGAGTTTGCAAAAATAAGGTATATCGATAATCGGGTTAATGTATCCTGGGGTGATCTTTCTGTGGTTGAAGCAGAATACGCGTTGTTCGAGACTGCGACCAAAGAGGGTGAGTATGCGTATTATCATCTCTTATCTGGTGTGGATATGCCATTGTGTTCGCAAGATGATATTCATCGGTTTTTTGATCTTTATCAGGGGAAGGAGTTTATTGGTTTTTCGCAGGGAGACATGAACGCTCATATCGCCCGAAAGGTTCAACGCTATCATCTATTCCCAAAGGATTTCAAAGTTTCGGTGAGCGTAGGAGGTTTTTTTAAACGTGCGATTCGGTACGTCGCTCTTCGTATACAATATCTTTTTGGTATTTACAGAAACAAAGGAATCAACTTTAAGAAGGGTACCCAATGGGTGAGCCTAACGCATGATTTTGTACTTTATATTCTACAAAACAAAAATGAGGTTATGGAGACTTATCATCATACCTTTTGTGCCGATGAGATTTTTGTGCAGACCTTATGTTGGAACTCACACTTCGTCCAAAATATATATCATCTATCAGATGAGGGTTATGGATCGATGCGCATGATCGGTTGGAAGAATAATAAATTGCCAGCATGGAAGGTAGAGGATTTGGATGTATTGCTGAGTTCAAAAGCGATGTTCGCAAGAAAATTTAGTACAGAGCATATTGAGGTTGCTGAGAAAATTCTCAGAAAGATAGAAATGGAAAAGGAGTGCTTAAATAAGTAATAAAGGATGAGATGAAGAGTTCGACGCCACTAGTTTCCATTATTGTGCCGGTTTATAATGCTGAGGAGACATTGCATAGTACGCTAGCCTCGTTAAAAGCACAAACTTATAAACGCCTCGAGCTGATTTTTGTCGATGATTGTAGTACGGATGGAAGTTCTATTATTTTAAATAAGTTCCTTTCGGAATATGATAAAGGTCAGTTTTTTGGAATTCAATTAGTACGTCATTTTGAAAATAGTGGGGTTGCGACTGCAAGAAACACTGGTTTAGATCAGGCGCAGGGCGATTATATTTACTTTGTAGACGCGGATGACTGGATTGAACCCAATACGGTGGAATTACTGGTTGAGGAAGCGGTACAAAGTATGGCGGATATTGTAGGTTTCAACTGGTTTTTATCATTTAAGGAAAACGAGCGGGAAATGAGGCAACCAGAGTTTTCCTCTGCTCAGGAGGCTGTGGAATGGATGATGATGGGTAAGATGCGGTGGAACTTATGGTTGTTCTTTGTGAAACGGAGCTTGTATGAAGATCACGCGGTTCGCTTCCTTGAGGGTATGAATATGGGCGAGGATATGTTGGTGATGATTAAATTGTTTGTTTATGCAAGAAAAGTTCACCATGTAGATTCGGCTCTTTATCATTACGGACGGTCGAATAGTGATTCGCTAACCAATGTGTATTCTAGCAGGCATATCGAAGAGGTTACTCAGAATGTGAGGGAGCTTGAGGCTTTCTTGTCAGATAGTAAATTTGGGGTCGAATCGAAGTCTTTGATTAATGATCTGAAATTGAATATCAAGTTGCCGCTTCTGATTTCAGATAAAAAAGCCCAATATAGACGTTGGGCTAGCTGGTTCCCGGAAGTTAATCACTTAGCGACAGCTAATAAAGGGCTTTCTTGGCGTATCCGTGTGCTTCAGTGGGCGGCTGCAAGCAAAAATTATTGGTTGATCAGGTTGCATTACCACTTGATAATAAGGATGGTATATGGTGTTATATATAAATAAGAATAAATAGGTTTAATGCGTTACGTCCTATACATATTGGTTGGTGTTCTGACAAGCTTTTACGTTTTTCCGATAGGATTCAGCTTTCTGCCGTCGTCGATAAATACGAAGATGATATTGGCGGTAATAGGTGTAGCGCTTTTCGCATTTAAATGTATAAATGACCGACAGATTGGGGTTTCGAAAGGTATGCTGGGAGCGATCTTAATTGCGCTGCTCTTTTCTGTGGCGGCATTTTTCTCTGCGGATTTTAATGATACAAATGATTATTCCTACGCTACCTATATTGTCAGTTTTGGGACTTGGCTGGGTGGCGCTTATACGGTTGCTGCGGCTATACGTAATCTGCATGGAGAGGCTTCATTTAAATTGCTTACACATTATTTGGCAGCAGTATGTTTCGCTCAATGTATACTTGCGTTGATGATTGATAATATCCCTGCTTTTCAATTATTTATTGATAGTTATGTACAGCAAGGACAAGAGTTTTTTACAGAGGTGGATCGCTTATACGGGATCGGTGCGGCACTGGATACAGCTGGTGTTCGTTTCTCAATTACGCTGATCATGATTGTGGGCTTGTTATCGCATGATCAGGGGACACGGAGCAGCCAATGGAGTATATTCTTGTTGCTGATTGCTTTTTTTACGATTACGCTTATCGGGAATATGATTTCAAGAACAACGATTTTGGGCGTGGGTTGCGCAGTTGCTTATTTCGTATTCGCATCAGGGCTTTTTAAGCCGATCGTGAGGTATGAGTCAATTAAATTGGGACTTTGGTTCGCTGGGGTCATGCTGTTTTCCGCAGCAATGGCTACGTACTTATACCACACGGATGCGGTTTTTCATGATCATATGCGTTTTGCTTTCGAGGGTTTCTTTAATTGGGCTGAAACGGGGGTGTGGCGTACGGATTCAACTGACAAGCTGAATACAGTGATGTGGATTTGGCCGACTGATCTCAAGACATGGATTATAGGCAGTGGGTTGTTTGGCAATTTTATCTACGGTACGGATATTGGCTATTGTCGATTTATATTGTATTGTGGATTAGTGGGTTTTACATTGTTTGCTACACTGTTCGTATACCTGACCGCGTTGTTTATAAGCCGTAATCCTCGCTATTGGCTGATGTTTTTATTCTTGATGGCATTGAGTTTTTTGATTTGGATTAAGGTGGCGACAGATATTTTCCAAATATATGCGTTGTTCTTTTGTCTGGATTATTTCACAATGGAACCTGAAGAGGGTCTGGAAGTGGAGCAGCTAGTAATGGAGGAAGCAGCATGAGAATCGTTTATAACATAGCGGCTACCTATAACTCGGGCGGAATGGAGAGGGTATTGGCTAATAAGGCTAATTACTTGGTGCGCCAGGGACATGAGGTGATGGTGGTGACGACGGATCAGCAGGGGCGGAAACCCTATTTTGAACTGGATAATAGGATTACACATCATGATCTGGGGATTAACTATAGTGCGGGACAGGGTAAAGGTCTCTTGGAAAAGGCTGTGAGCTACTGGTTTAAACAGAGATTGCATAAACGAAGATTGGAGAAACTTTTGATCGGTCATAAAGCGGATATTGTGATTTCAATGTTTGATCATGAGGTTTCTTTTTTGCATGGTATTGCCGACGGCAGCAAAAAGGTGGCAGAGATTCATTTCTCGCGTTTTAAACGCTTGCAATATGGCCGCAAGGGATTATGGGGGCTTGTTGACAGTTGGCGAAGTAAAAGGGATCAGAAGTTAGCGGGCTGTTACGATCGCTTTGTGGTGTTAACACATGAAGATAGTGCATATTGGGCGGGGCTGTCGAATATAAACGTAATTCCAAACGCTAATAGCTTTGAGCCGAGTAAGGTAGCTTCACTTGATGAGAAGAGGGTAATCGCGGTTGGGAGATATGACTACCAAAAGGCATTTGATGAGCTGATTTATATTTGGAAGGAGATAAAAACACGCTACCCCGACTGGAAGCTATTTATTTATGGAGATGGTCCGCGTAGAAAGGAGCTGGAAGAGCTGATTAAAGCCTTGTACTTGCAAGATGTTGTACAGCTCCTGCCGTCGGTTAAAGATATTGAAAATGAGTATTTGAAGAGTAGTGTCCTGGTGATGACTTCTCGTTATGAGGGCTTGCCGATGGCTCTGCTGGAAGGGCAGGCTTGTGGTTTGCCTTTGGTAGCCTATGGATGTAAGTGCGGGCCGAAGGACGTGATTGATGATGGTAGAAATGGTTACCTGATAGCCGAGGGTGACCGGCATAGCTTTGCCGAAAAACTTATGCTTTTAATGGGTAATGCGGATACTAGAAAGCAAATGGGACATGAAGCAAAGCGTTTGTCTGCTAGCTTTTCGGAAGAAGTGATCATGGCGAAGTGGCGGGCCCTGTTCGATGGCTTGCTGCAGGAAGGGGGTGAACGATGACGAAGACGATTGTGGTTTCTGCTGTTAATCTGAATAAGGGTGGGACTCTAGCGGTCTTGCGTGATTGCTTAGCATATCTTTCTTCACTAGCTGTAAAGAAAGATGTTCGCATTGTAGCAATTGTCTACAAACGCGAATTGGCTGATTTTCCAAATATCGAATATGTTGAAACGCAATGGCCTAAGAAGCGATGGGTAAACCGGCTTTGGTATGAATATGTGACACTAAAAAAAGTTTCAAAAGAACTTGGAGACGTGTATTTATGGTTTTCCCTGCATGATACAACACCGAATGTGGCGGCAAAACGGAGGGCAGTTTACTGTCACAACTCGTTTTCATTCTATAAGTGGAGTATTCATGATTTGCTTTTCGCTCCTAAAATAGCTCTATTCGCCATATTTACGAAGTATATCTATGGGAAGAATATTCATAAGAATGATTATCTGGTTGTTCAGCAGCAATGGTTCAAAAGGGCGATGGTGGATATGTTTAATGTAGACCGGTCAAAAGTTATCGTTGCACCACCGAAAACCCCATCAGTGAGGTATAAGACGGGGCGGGGCAACATAGGTGAAGCTTTATCTGCCTATACATTCTTGTTTCCAGCTACGGCTGACAGTCATAAAAACTTTCAATTGATTTGTGAAGCGTGTGAAATATTGGAAAAACAAAGAGGCATGAAAGATTTTCAAGTGTATTTGACGATAAGCGGTGTAGAGAATAAATATACAAATTGGTTGTACAAGAAATGGGGCCATTTAAAGTCGCTCAAATTTATTGGCTACCTAAAACGGGAAAGTTTATTGCAACGGTATAATGAAGTTAATTGCCTGTTGTTTCCATCTAAGGTGGAAACCTGGGGCTTGCCGATTACTGAATTTTCCGCTTTTAATAAGCCAATGCTCTTGGCGGACTTGCCCTATGCCCATGAAACGGCTGCTGGTCATAATCAAGTGGCGTTTTTTGATCCGGACAATGCAGAGATACTGGCTGAACAGATGATGGCTTTGATTAAAGGGAACACTTCTATTTTAATGGAAGTACCTGAGGTGTCAAGCAATGAACCTTTAGCGAGGTCTTGGGAATCGTTATTCTCGATATTATTATGGGATACAAAACAAATAGTAAACAATGAAGATTCTACAGGTCGGTAAGTTTTACCCCATTCGAGGAGGGATTGAAAAGGTGATGTACGACCTGACTTTAGGGTTGTCGGCAGAAGGGGTTCATTGTGATATGTTGTGTGCAACAACGGAAGGGTACCGGGGCGGTGTCATAGAACTGAATAGCTACGGCAGGGTGATAGCTGTCAAGACGCAATGGAAGTTTTCGGCAACGATGATTGCTCCGGCGATGATTACAAGGCTTCGCCGAATAGCTAATGAATATGATATGATTCATATTCACCATCCAGATCCAATGGCGAGTCTTGCTTTGTTTTTATCAGGCTATAAAAGAAAAGTGATTCTGCATTGGCATAGTGATATTTTAAAGCAAAAATTATTACTGAAGCTCTATGCGCCGCTACAGCGTTGGCTGATAAAAAGGGCGGATCTGATAGTAGGGACAACGCCGGTTTATGTACGTGAATCGCCATTTTTGAAAGGGATGCTAGATAAAATAGATTATATCCCGATTGGTGTGGAAGCGATTTCTGCCGATAAGGAGCAGGTGGAACTCTTGCGAAGAAAATATGACGGCTATAGGTTGATTTTCTCATTAGGTAGGTTGGTAGAGTATAAGGGTTATAAATACTTGATTGAGGCGTTGGCCAAACTTGATGATACTTACAGGCTTGCGATTGGAGGAATTGGGCCGCTGAGAGGTGAGTTGGAAGAATTGGTTGACCACCTAGGTGTAAGAAGTCGGGTAGAGTTTCTAGGCTATGTGAGTGATGAAGATGTGCCGAAGTATTTTGAGGCTTGCGATCTGTTCTGCTTAAGTTCGATCTGGAAAACAGAGGCTTTTGCGATTGTTCAGATTGAAGCGATGTCTTGCGGGAAGCCCGTTGTATCCACTCACATTAAGGGCTCGGGGGTAAGCTGGGTAAACGCGGATCAGGTTTCTGGACTGGTGGTACCGGCAGAGGATGCTGACGCATTGGCGAATGCGATTAAGAAATTGATGGATGACCGGGAGCTATATGAGCAGGTGGCTTTGGGGGGGCGGCGACGATATAAAGAGCTTTTTACGCGCAAAAAGATGGTTGACAAGAGCTTAAGTCTATACAGGAAACTTCTAAAATCGTAAAATTGTGAATGAGCGTATGGCGGCCAGAAAGAAGATAACGAACGACTCGTATTTTGAACGGGTGGAATCATTACTTGCAGAAGGAAAAGTGGTAAAGATCCCAGTAAAGGGTACGAGTATGTTACCGTCTTTAAAGGAGGGGGATCATGTGCTGTTGAATACTACGGATATGCGTGAAATGAAATGGGGAACAATTGTTTTGGCGCTTTATCGAGGAGGGTATATCCTTCACCGACTGGTTGGACGTAAAGGGGATATCCTAGAGTTGGCAGGCGACAATAATTGGGTTCAAATAGAACGTGTGGAACGTGATGCAGTCATCGGCATGGTGACGGAAGCTTATAGAGGAACGGAGCTATTGAGGATTTACTCGACTGGTAGCATGCAAAGAGCATGGTTGAGATACAAATTTAAGCCCTTACTGCGGGTATGGGGTGGTTTGATTAATAAATTAAATTTAAAGAGATGAGATTGAGAGATGATTTGATGCTAAGACATTTGGGGGATGATCATGTGATTGTTGATCCGGGTCAGGAAATGGTGGATATGTCCAAGGTATATACGCTAAATGAAACTGCGGCATTTTTATGGAATGAGCTGCACGGCAAAGATTTTTCAGAAGCGGATATTGTGAAGCTTCTGATGGAAAATTATGATGTAGATATTGAACTCGCAGAGAAGGATACAAAGCAGTTATTGACCGATTTTAAGAAACAAGGTTTACTGGCAGGAAACTAAAGGAATGAACACGAAGGTTACACATGCATTTTTCACGCTTTTGCGATCAGGTCTTTGGGATACGCCAATTGATCGGGTGGATTGCTTCCCTCTGGACGATAAGGGGTGGGATGATTTGTATGACCTTGCCATTAAACAGACTGTGGAGGCTTTGGTTTTTGACGGGGTTCAGCGACTGGATTCTGGTCTTTTACCGAAGAAAGCATTGCTGGTTAAATGGCTGGTCCGGGTAGAGAAGATTGCACAGCGGAATACATGGATGGATAGACTGGTGGCTGAACAGGCCAGGTTTTTAAAGGAGGTAGGGCTTGATCCGATGTTGGTAAAAGGGCAGGGTTTAGCTGTTTGCTATGTGCGACCAGAAAGGCGACTTTGCGGGGATATTGATTGGTATTTTGGTTCAAGGGTAGCTTACCGTCGGGCTAATGAACTGATTGGAAGTAAAGGCATTGAAGTGAATAGTACAGCAGGCTTTAGTTGTTCCTATAAATGGAATGGATGTGAAGTGGAGCATCATCAACGCTTGTTTGATTTGTATAATCCCTTTTGCCAGGCTGCTCTCCGTCGTATGGAAGAGTTTGAGAAGGCTGAGTGTATGCGCGTAGTTATCGGAGATACCGAAGCTCTAGTGCCTTCTCCAATGATGCAGTGTGTGCAGGTGAGTACGCATATCCTTAAACATCTTTTATCCTTTGGTGTCGGTTTAAGGCAACTTTGTGATGTGGCGAGACTTTACTTTACCTATCATGATGAGGTGGATGGTTTAGCATTAAAGCGGATTTACAGGAAAGTTTACATTGAGAAATGGGTGCATTTGCTCCATGAGCTGCTGGTACGATACATAGGTCTTCCGACTGTATATTTGCCTTTTGAAAGCAAGGAGCATGTATCAGCCGATTGGGTGATGACGGATATTCTGGAGGGTGGTAATTTTGGGTTTCATAATGAGGACAGCTCATCAGGCTCCGGACGAGATAGAAAGAAGTTATGGTGGAATGCGAAACGGTATTTTCGCTACGCACCAATGGAAGTGCTCAGCTTTCCACTGGTACATTTTTACTCGAGATTGATTAGTTAGGATGAATACAGGATTGACATATCAGATGAGATGGGCCTGGTCGTTAACCAAAGGGTATCGTAGTGAGCTGTTCTGGTACTTTATTATCGAGCTTGCTGCTATCTTTTTATCGCTTGCTTTTGTCTACTGGTCGAAGCAGGCTGTGGACTTTGCGATAGCTAAGGACAGCTCCGCATTGAAAGAAGCGTTGATCCTTTCCGCCGTATGTCTATTGCTTGCCATGTTCGGACGTATATTTTCCAGGTGGTTGAACGAGCGGACACGTATCGCCATGCTGAGCGATTTACAGAACTCGGTTACCCGCAATCAGATGATGGCGAGCTGGAAAGTTGTGAAACAGCTGCATAGCGGCGATATTCAGGTGCGAATCCATTCAGACTGCAAGGAAATTGTGTATATGATAGGCTATTCTTGGCTGTCGTTTATGCTGACAACCATCCGACTGCTTGCTTCTTTTGGTTTTCTGTGGTCAATGGATCCGATGTTGGCTCTCCTGATCTTGGCTATTTCACCTTTATTGATTTTTTCAAAAGTATATTTTAAAAAGTTAAGAAAGTTAAACACGGATACAAAAGAAGCTGAAAGCGTGTTTGGTAATGTATTACAGGAAAATTTACGGTTCCGATTGTCTATACGAGTGCTGGGTATGCACAGGACTCGTTGGGCAAAAACGAAGGGTAGTCAGGAGCAACTTGTCAGGTTAAAGAAGCGACTGCTTAATTTCTCGACACTTTCGCAAGGGATGGTGAAGCTTGTCATGAATGCAGGATTTCTGTTGACTTTTGTTTGGGGTGTATATCGGCTTTATACGAATGAAATATCATTCGGGACGATGACGGCTTTCCTTCAATTGGTAGGTAGGGTTCAGGCGCCTATGTTGGGGATGATGGCTTTCGTTCCTTTGTTTATCCGATTTAGAACTTCGGTTCAGCGGGTTCAAGAGTTGATGAATGTGGATATCGAAGAAGAAGAGGAAGCTGAAATCATTTCAACGCCTAAAGCCATCCGTGTTGCCGGACTGACCTTTGGATATGAAGATCGTTTGGTGATTGATAACTTGCATGCCGTGATGCGGGTGGGCAAACCAACCGCGTTACTAGGTGCAAGTGGTAAAGGGAAGACAACCTTTATTCGGTTGTTGCTGGCCTTGTTGGATCCGGATAGTGGGCAGATTGACATTCATGCAGATCAGAGGTTGATTTCGCTGAAAAAGAAGCATCGGGCTAATATGGCTTATGTGCCACAGGGTGATAAGCTTTTCACAGGTACGATAAGAGAAAATCTAGCGATTGGTGAGGTTGCGCCAACGATGGATGATATAAAACGTGTATTATACATCGCTTGTGCGGAGTTTGTTTATGGCCTACCTAATGGTCTGGATACCTACATTGGTGAATCCGGTTACGGTCTTTCGGAAGGTCAGGCACAGCGTATTGCGATTGCCAGGGCTCTGCTCAATGATTGTAGTATTTGGATCTTTGACGAAGTGACATCGGCATTGGACGAAAAGACGTCAGATTTGCTAATGGATCGCTTACTGGAAGCAGGAGACGATAAAATCCTGATTTTTGCAACACATGATATGGCTCTTGCAAATAATTGTGATGAAGTAATTTATATCAAATGATTGCCTATGAAAGAAGTTGAGCAAGATAAAAGGAAATTAGACGTGAGTTACTACAAGATTGCGGATCATCTTATAGGGGTATATGCCCCAGTATCATTAGAACTTGAGCGCTATTTACCTTCATTTATGAATTTCATGGTCGATGTACCATCGAATGCGGAGGATCGTATTGAGGTTGAAATACGGACGACTGCACCCGAACAAAAGCAGGGTGACCGGCAATTGCTGAGTGACATCTCCCAGCAATGGGGCGACCGATTTCGGTTCGAAGAGTCTAACCAAACTTATATCACATCTGTACGATATGAAGGTAGGGATAGTACTTGTGAAATGCACAGTGCGAAGGATTTTAGGAAATCGATAATTTATTTCGAAGAGCCGCGTTTGGAAGCTGGCTCAGTACTATCTTGGTTATTGATGGTGGTATATGCGCAGGCGGTGCTACCCTACAAAATGATGGTGATACATGCCTCGGTTGTTTATAGACAACAAGAGGGGTTTGCTTTCTTAGGTAAGAGCGGTACGGGGAAAAGTACGCACAGTCGCTTATGGTTGCAATCTATAGAAGGTACACAATTACTGAACGATGATAACCCAATTGTACGTATTGACGAAGATGGTAAAATATGGATCTATGGTTCTCCATGGAGCGGAAAAACAGCTTGCTATCGGAATTTGCGTGTGGAGCTGAAAGGCTTGGTGCGGTTGCGGCAAGCGAAACATAACGTATGGACGGATATTGACGGTAAGAGCGCATTGCTTGCGATCTTACCGAGTTGCTCGTCGATTCGTTGGGATCGGAATCTTTACTCCAAGATGGTGGATGTTGCTGAAAGGTTAATAGGCAACGTACGGGTAGCTTATTTGGATTGCTTGCCAAATAGGGAAGCTGCATATTTATGTAACAAGAAATTAAATGAGACAAATACTTTATACACAGAAGCTAAAACACAACATTATGAATAAATTTACCTTGGGGATGCTCATTTTGGTATTGCTTTTTACGAGCTCATGCATCACTTCACAAAAAGTAGTCTACGTAGAAGACATGAAGTCGGATACGTTATACCGCGTGGCTAATTTACCGCCATTGCGAATTCAAAAGAATGATCGGATTAAAATTGAGATCAGCGCCAAGAACCCGGAGCTGGCGATTCCGTTTAATGCGGGCGTAGGCTCGTACTCTATGAACGAAGCGGGCCATATCAGTTCGACAAGCCAAACGGCCATGGATGGCTATTTGGTAGATGAATATGGTAATATCTCTTTTCCGATTTTGGGAACGCTTCACGTAGAAAACAAGACCGTAGAGGAATTGAAACAAATGTTGCAAAAGAGGTTAAAGGATGAGCGCTATATCGATGAACCGATTGTAAAGGCGGAACTCATCAATCTGAAGATTGTGATGATGGGAGAGGTGGGAAGTGTGGGGGTTCTAACGGTTCCTGATTCACGGATTACGTTGCTAGAGGCACTAGCTCGGTCAGGTGGTTTAACGAATAATGCGACTGCGGATCGTGTAGCGGTGATTCGTGAGGAAAACGGCGAGCGAATTAAGATCTATACCGATATCCAGTCTAACGATCTTTTTGATTCACCTGCATTTTATCTAAAGCAGAATGATATTGTCTATGTAGAGCCAAAAGCAGCGGAACGCAGTATACGTGAAGAAAGAACATGGCGCTATTTTACGACAGTTCTTGGTTCAGTTACACTTATTTTTTCAGTTATAAATTTATTTAAATAGCTTGCATTATGAGCACAGTAAATAGATCGGGCACAGGCATTAACGATCATAGTAAGACCCTTAACATACTCGATATTATCAAATATCTTCTTCATCACTGGAAGTGGTTCGTTTTGTCGGTATTGATATTTGGCTCATACTATTATTATCAATACAGTAAGTCGACTTTCGTTTACCGGCAAACGGAGACCGTGATGATTAAGACCCCGGCAAATACACCCACTTCCGCTAGGGTGAACCGGTCGAACGCTCTCTATAATATGGTTAATGTGGCTAGTGAAATCCTGCAGCTACGATCAAAAGAGTTGATGAGAAACGCGGTTAGTCGCGTAGGTGCGGATGTTAGTTATTCTATTCAGGAGGGTCTCCGGACGGTTGAGCTGTATAAAGATGCTCCTTTCCGGATTCAGATAAAAGGTATTCATGAGGAAGTTTATTATAGCTTAACTGCTATTCCTCAGGACAAAGAAACGGTGTTGCTGACGAACTTCTCGAAGGGTGATGACGCAACGGAAATAAAGGCCAAGTTGGGTGATACAATAAGTACGCCGGTTGGGAAAATGATATTGACGGTTAATCCCTATTATTCGGAAGATTGGTATGGTAAGGAGATTTATGTTCAGAAATTTCCAAGAGAACAGATGGCAGCTTATTTCGGAAGTCGCCTGAAAATCTCTCAGATGGAGAGTGACGCTTCTTTGCTAGAAATTTCAATAGAGGATTCATCACCAAAACGGGCGGCGGATATCATCACGACACTAATTACGGTTTACAACGAGTTCGCGGTCGATACGAAGAATCAGATTGCTGAAAATACTGCTGATTTTATCCATCAGCGTTTGGCGATTATCGAATCGGAATTAGGGTCTGTAGAAGGCGATATCGAACGTTTGCAAACTCGGAACCAGGGAGTGGATATCGGAACGGCGGGTCAAATGTATTTGTCTGATAGCAGGCAATATCAAGCAGAACGTAGTGCAATTGAAACAGATTTGAAATTGGCAGAAATGATGCGTGATTATTTGGTGGAAGGTTCGCAAAATAACGAATTGATACCAAACAATACGGGCTTGGTTGATGCGAATATTGAAACGCAGATAAGCTCCTACAACAACACACTGTTACGTAGGAATCGCTTAACCGAAGGGGGTACTTCGGAAAACCCAATTGTACAGGATTTGGAAGGTACATTGGCATCTATGCGCAGCAATATACAACGTGCGGTAGACAATGCGATTGCTGGTCTAGAAATAAAAATGGCTAACGTTCGTCAGGAGGAGGCAAAGGCGAGAGGGCAGGTAATGCAAATTCCTCAGAAACAACGGACGATGCTATCGATAGAAAGACAGCAGAAAGTGAAAGAGGAACTCTATGTGTTCTTGCTGAATAAACGTGAAGAAAACGCACTTAATCAGGCAATGACGGAAGATAATATGACCATCATTGATCCCGCGTCGGGTTCTGCATCGCCCATTGCACCAAGTCGCTTTCGAAAATTGGCACTCGGCGTCGTGATCGGTTTAATGTTACCGACCGTTATTTTACTCCTGAAGCTTATGCTCGATACGGGTATTCGCGATCGTAGAGATATCGAGAATGCGACTAGCGTACCGTTTTTGGGAGAGATCCCATTTATGAAGAATAGAAAAGGGAAAGAGGGTGATGTGTTGGTTTCTAAATCGGGAAGAGATCCTTTAACGGAAGCCTTCCGTATCTTACGAACCAACATCAACTTTATGGCGAAAAGTGGAGTTCCTCCACAAGTGATTGTATTTACTTCGTTTAGCGTAGGTGTCGGGAAAACTTTTAGTGTCTTGAATTTAGCATCTACACTTTCATATCTGGACAAAAAGGTGGCTGTGCTAGATTTAGATCTTCGGAAAGGTACACTGACAGGCAGAGTCGGTTTAACCCAAGCTAAAGGGTCGAGTCATTTTCTATCAGATCAAAATGTCTCGATAGACGACATTGTACATACGAGTAAATTGGCGCCGAATACGGATGTAATTCCGATTGGTGTAATGGCTCCAAACCCGGTTGAGTTGCTTCTGAGCAAACGACTAGACGACCTGCTCCGCGAATTAAAGGAACGCTACGACTATGTGGTTGTAGACGGGGTGCCGATGGGTATCGTGGCAGATGCAAGTATTGTAGATCGTATTGCTGATCTGACGCTATTTGTTGTTCGTGTCGGAAAAATGGATCGCAGACAGCTTCCAGAGCTTGAGCGTGTTTATAAGGAAGGTAAACTCTCTAATTTGGCGGTAGTTTTAAACGGGCTAAAGTTGGGAGGTAATGGTTACGGTGGTGGTTATGGATATGGTGGTTACGGATATGGCTATGGCTATGGATATGAAGCTTCTAAGCCGCGTTTGAAAATTTTAGACCGATTTAAGTAAATCATTCTTTTTACACTTTTTCCAATTGGGCAATTGTAAGCTGCCCGATTGGAAAAAGTTTTTATTAAAGCTTATTGAGACCTTATTCTCACATACTCCAAAGCGATGCCCCTTTGCATGGTGTTTTATTTAAATTCGCTTAAGACCTTGTTCGGATCCTTAGACGAATTCTTGCCGAGTTATTTGCTAATGTGTTCCTGTTTTCGTCGATTTATACGGGAGCAATAGGGAATCATTAGGCAATTAATCGTTAAATACCCTTTAGAAGTTTTCACCAGGATACTCGAAGGTGATTTTTATTTTTCTCCCCAGTTGCGTTAAACTTTGGTTTACTTTTTGCACTCAAAAACAAAAAATCAGGATTATGCATAATACTACACGCTACATTTTTTTGTTTATAGCAATACTTGTTTACGGTTCTTGTAGGGATAGAACCACTGAAAGCAAAAAAGAGGCGCAGTCTGAACCTGTGCCTGCCGAAACTCGACTGCTGATCAGTATATCAGAACGGCAGCTATATGTCCTTGAAGGGAGCGACACAATACAACGACATGCTATATCGGTAGGTACAGAGGAATACCCTACGCCGGTGGGCGAGTTTGAGGTACACCAGATCGATTGGAACCCTGACTGGACGCCACCTGATAGCGACTGGTCAAAGAATGAAAGTTACAAGAAACCCGGTGAGGAGGGAAATCCGATGGGAAGGGCTCGCATCATTTACGAGATGCCATATACCATACACGGTACTACCGACCTCGAATCATTGGGTAAGGCTGAGTCACATGGTTCGGTGCGGATGGCCAATGAAGAAGTGATTGCGCTTGGACGTTTCCTGATGGAACGCGCGGGATCGGGGCAGTCGGAGGAATGGTTCAAACGTGTGTTGAGTGATTCTACAACAATGGAATCGATAAAGCTGGCGCAGCCTATCCGGCTGACGAATGTGGAATAAGTAGGCAAGGAAAGTAATAATAGTAATAATATTTATTACTATTGGTGTTTGTTCCTATCTTTGTACCGTCATGAACAACGCAAGATTTGCAACCATCATTCATATTCTTACCTTATTGGCGAAGTCTCCCAACCAATGGCTGAGTTCTGAATGGATTGCCGAAAGCATCTGCATCAATCCGGTCATTGTTCGTAAAGAGCTTGCCGTTTTGCATAAATTAGGTTGGGTAAAAAGTAAAAAGGGGAAGGAAGGCGGTACGATGCTGGACGTGTCAAGCTGTGAGATTTCGATGGCGGATATTTTCAATGCCGTGAAAAACTCTAATGTGTTGGGGAAGAAAAACACGTGTACCGACACCAAATGTCCAGTTGGCAAGGACATCAATGCAAAATTGCAGACCCTATTTGACGAAACAGATGAAATTGTTGTCAATTCTTTGAAAGATAAATCCTTAAAGGATTTTGTGGAGCGATTCAAATAAAACCGTTTCAACTGATGAATGCGTTTTTTGAAAATGTAGCTATGTTATAAAAAAGTTATTTTTCGAGTTTTACCTTTTGAGTCTTAGGTGTATTAGTCGCGCTTTTTAACAGAATCCTGATATTGTTTAATTAAATCCTGTTGTTCTTCTTCTGTCAACTCCTTGCTCGATATGGATTTAAACAATTGGTTTAGATCCCTTTGCTCAACCGTAACGCCTTTTAGTTTATCTGATCCTTCTGCAGGACTTGGGTTCGAGCTTGTTACAGATATGGAATCAGCCGTTTCCGTATCGCCATCTTTATGTTTTTCTTCTGAATCGGCATTGCCACAGCCAATTATAAAGAACAGCGAGGTAATTATTAGTGTTCTGCGAAATGAAAACTTAGTCATACGAGAACAAATATACTAATTAAAGTCTTTGTCTGTCGGCGGCATTTCCCTGTTGCTGCCGTCGCGTACCGCTCTGTAATGAGGAGACAACAATTCGATGTCCCCAGCGTGAAACTCATCGAGCAGCTCTTGTATTAGTTGAAATTTTCTTGTATTAGTTTTATTATTTAATAACTTTGAACCCGCCCGCCAGCACGCTAAAAGGATTAGGCTGGCTCTCAACACGTATTCTATTAATCAAACCTAATATAAAATGAAAAGAACAACTTGTTATTTTCGATCATTGACTAAGGTTCTCTTGTTCAGTGGTACGATTAGTGTATTGCCGGTCGCGCAACTGTATGCTAATACAGTGACAGATCCGCTTAGTGTTACTTTTAATCAACAGCAACTCTCGGGTACGGTCAAAGATGCGAAAGGCGAGCCTGTCCCGGGCGTAACCGTGAGCGTTAAAGGAAGTACAATGGGAACTTCGACGGACGTAAACGGGCAATTTATTTTACAAAACATCCCTGAAGGTTCGGTTCTGGTGGTGTCGATGATTGGTTATCTAAATCAGGAGGTTACGGTTACTGGTAGCACGGTAGACATTACCCTTCAAGAAGACGCTCAAGGCCTAGATGAGGTCGTTGTAGTGGGGTACGGATCGGTTGACAAAAAAGAACTGACTAGTGCCGTGACTACGTTAAGACAAGATGACCTGATTGCTGGTGCTCCTTCTCCGTTAATGTCGATGCAGGGCAAGGTGGCGGGCCTGAATGTGAATTCATCGAACGGGACAGACCCAAACTCAAACGTGACCTTGCAATTAAGGGGTGTGAACTCTGTTAATGCGTCTCAAGGGCCTTTGGTGGTAATAGATGGTGTGCCCGGCGGGAACGTTAATTCCGTAGCAAAAGAAGATATTGAGTCGATCAGCGTTCTCCGGGATGCTTCAGCTGCCGCGATTTATGGAACGCGAGCTTCCGGAGGTGTGATTTTGATTACGACCAAACGTCCCCAGATCGGTAAAGCTGTGGTAAGTTTGACGTCGGAGTTTTTTGTGGAATCGATTCGTAAACGACCGGAAGTATTGTCCGGCGACCGCTTTGTTGAGGTGGGACTTGGCGAAGATCTGGGTCACCGAACTGATTGGTATGATGAGGTTACAAATGACAACCCCTTCTCTCACCGTCAGGTATTAAATATTAGTGGTGGGTCTGAGAACGCAAACGTTTACGCTACTGTCAATAAGCGGGATGCGAAGGGTATGGCGATCGGGTCAAAGCGTGATGAAATTGGTGGGCGTGTGAACAGTAATTTCAAATTTTTTGATGGTTTTGCTGAACTTTCTACCAATGTGAGCTATAACCAGGTGAATTCAGATTTCGCCAACAATGATGTTTTCAACATGGCGATGGTACTTAACCCGACAGAAACGCCATATGATGCGTCAGACGTTACCGGTTATAATGTGTTGACCGGTGGGTATGATTATTGGAACCCAGTAGCGGAAGTGATGCTGCGTACTGATCAAAGACAGTATCGGTACCTATTGGCGAATTCTACTTTGAAACTTAATTTAAATGAGCACCTAAATACAACTGCTACAGTGGGTGTTATCAATAACTCTGAACATGGTAATTTTTACCGGTCTGCACAGCATCGACTATCTCGACAAGATGGTGTCGATGGATATGCCAGTCAGGAATATACCCGTTCGCTAGACCGTATTTTTGAATGGACCGTAAATTACAACCGCAGATGGGAAGATCATTCTATCAATGCTGTCGGTGGTTATAGTTATCAAGATTTTAACGGTCGCGGATTTAATGCCAACAACTCGGATTTCCCGGTGGATGGTATCGCTGAAAATGACATGGGGTCAGGAAGTTATCTTACCGATGGTAGAGCGGGCATGGCTTCATGGAAAGATCCATGGGTGAAGCTGGCAGCCTTTTTCGGTCGGGTAAATTACTCGTTCAAAGATCGGTATGTGCTAACAGCGACCGGGAGGTATGAGGGATCTTCCAAGTTTGCGCCCGGTAATCGCTGGGGATTCTTCCCTGGTCTGTCTCTCGGCTGGCGTGTTTCCCAAGAACCTTTTATGCAGGATCTTACATTTATTAATGATTTAAAAATCAGAGCCGGTTATGGAGAAACAGGAAACGAGGGCTTCGGTGCAGAAGTATCAACAAGGATGTACAGTGCCGATACTTGGTTCTTGCAAGACGGGCAATGGTTTAGAACCTATGGGGTTCGTCATAATCAGAACCCCGGCATCAAATGGGAAGTTAAAAAGGAGTACAATTTAGGGATGGATTTTTCCATTTTGGATAATAAACTAGGCGGCCGATTCGACTATTATAAACGGGTTATTGATGATCTGATCTACGATATCAGTGTTTCTCAACCACCGGCAATTCACGATAAAACAACCATGAACGTGGGTAGCATGGAAAATACCGGTTATGAATTTGAGTTGAATTTTAGAGCGGTTGAAAACGAAGACTTTACTTACAATACCTCTATCGTAGCTTCACACAATAAAAGTAAGTTGCGTTCGCTTTGGGGTAGCCAGACTTTTACAGACAGGAAGTCATTCCCGGCGCCAGGATCGCCAGGTTCAGCCGTGAGGTTGTATCCCGGCGAAGATATTGGTCAGTTCTTTATTTGGCGGTTTGCCGGTTTTACGGATGACGGGTATTGGAAGCTTTATGATGAGAACGGAAATGCATTCGACGTAAGAGAAAGAAGTAAGACTGTAGGTGATAAGTCTTTTGTAGGGCAAGCAATTCCAAAATTACAGCTGTCCTGGACGAACCAATTCAGCTACAAGAATTGGGATGCCAGTGTTTATATGCGTAGCTGGATTGGCCATGACGTGTTTAACATGATCAATATGTACTATAGCCTGCCTAATGTAGAAGGGCAAAATGTGTTGGCAGATGCTTTTGATAAGCATCGAGATATTGTGGGAGAAAAGGAATTGTCTGACTATTGGTTGGAGAAAGGTACGTTTCTTAAAGTGGACGCGCTAAGTATCGGTTACACTTTTAATCAAGAAAGTATCAAGCCTTTTAGAAACCTGAGGGTCTACGCAACCGGGCGTGACCTTTTTGTTTTTACGAACTATACAGGCCTCGACCCAGAAGTGAACATCAATGGTTTGGATCCCGGCTTCGAGGAAAGAAATGTGTATCCGAAGACACGTACGTTTATGCTTGGGTTTCAATTTAATTTTTAAGGAGGATTTATCATGAAGAAATATTTTATATACCTATTTGCAGTAATTGCGCTTGTATTTGCCAACGGCTGTACCAAATTAGATCAGGAGTTTTACAGCTCGGTTACCCCTGAAACATTCTTTAAAAGTGAAAAAGATATAAAAGCGGCATTGTTCCGTCCTTTTACGCACGCCAAATGGTACCTTGGGGAAGACCGCTGGAGGTTACAGGAATATACTGCAGACAATTTTGCGATCACAACCAAAGGAAGGCATTGGTATAATGGAGGAGAAAATGAGCGGTATCACTATCATCGGTGGACACCCGATGATGGTTGGATTTGGGGCAGCTGGCGTGGAACACTGATGGGTGTAGCTCTCGCACTGGATGCCAAGAGTGACCTTTCGAAGTTGGATTACACGAAATTTTCCCTCACAGCAGAAGATCAGGCTGCGCACCTTGCCCAGTTGGATGCGCTGATCGCGTTCTTCTATTTACGGGGGCTCGATTTCTTTGGAGGCATGCCTATTTTTGATTCTCTAGAAGGGGAGTCTTTACCACGAAATACCGATGAGGAACAGTTCAATCATATTGAAGCTTTACTTAAGGATGCGATTACAAAACTTCCTGTGAAAGAAGAGGGTAGCGCAGAAGAAGGTGCAATAACAAAGGGAGCCGCAGCCGCCATGCTTGCGCAACTGTATTTTAATGCCGAAAGTTACATCGGTAAACCAATGTACGAGCAAGCGAAAGAAATTGCACAAGGTATCGTTAACAATGAGTATGGCATCTACAGTCTGGATACCGAATGGTACGGGCCGCACAGCTTTACGAATGATAAGTCTCCAGAAATTATATGGTCGATGCCATCAGAGTTTAAAAAGCTAGAGTATAATTGGTTTTACGCTGATTTCTATCATTATAACACGCGTCAATATTTTAATCAGGACATGGGCGCTAACAATGGCGCCCATTTAACACCTTCCAGAAAGCCGGATGGTTCGCTTTATACGTCAGATTTTAAACTGGGTTCACCCTATGAAAAATTTGACGATAGTGATTTGCGCAAGAAACCATATAAATACAACGGTAATGGAAACTATGAGGGGATGTTTATAATTGGGCCACACCTGACGCCAGACGGCAAAGCCATAAATGGTGGCGAAGAGTATAACGGCGAGCCTTTGGTATTTGTGGATCAGGTAGCTCGTTTCTCTGAGGTTGGACCTGGTAAAGAATACAGCAGTATAAGCCAACTTCCTTCAAAAATGTCTGAAGGTGAAGAGAATACCGGCGTACGTTTGGTAAAAGTCCCTATTCCCAATCTGGCCGAAAATACATTGCGATGGGGAGCGGACTTCCCAATTATTCGGCTAGCGGAAATCTACTACATGTTAGCTGAATGCCATTTCCGTTCGGGGAATGCCGGTTTAGCGGCTGATCTAATCAATCAGGTGCGCAAGCGCAATTTTGAAAATGGAAGTGATCCAGATCCGGTTACCGCTGCAAATCTGGATAAATACCGTTTTTTGGATGAATGGAGCATCGAGTTTTTAGGTGAAGGTAGAAGGAGAACCGACCTGATCCGCTGGGGTGCCTTTGTCACCGAGAGCTGGTGGGATCATACACCGAGCAATTCGGAACACCTGAAACGTTTTCCGGTACCTAATGAAGCGATTGCAGGTAACAATAACTTAGCTCAGAATCCGGGTTATTAGTGGATTTTGTAAATCGTTTTTAACATGAAGGATCCTGTCATGCGCTTATGCAAGGCAGGATCTTTTTTTTAGAGATGTTTCGCTTTTACTACCCATCGTGCAGCACTAAATATCCGTAGTGCCGAACTTATCTTATAATAATTTAGGAACATAAGCTTAATATTCTCCTAATACTCTATAGCTAGCTTTGCCGCTTCAAACTATAGATATAGATACATGCACTTAGACTTTTACAAAATTCGATTTGTTATCATTGCTCTTGTTTTTATTTGGGGTATTGATTCCGGGTCGGTATTCGGTGGGCAACAAAGGAATGTTGTAGGCACCGTTAGAGATGGTAGCGGACAGCCGCTTATCGGAGTTGGTGTTAGCGAAAAAAACACACTCAATCAGACCTCAACTGATAATAATGGTCGGTATTCGATTAGCACAACTGGCGAAAACCCTGTGTTGGTTTTCAATTACCTGGGTTTCGAATCGATTGAAATATCCGTTTCTTCAGAAAATCACGATGTGGTACTTCAGGAATCTGCTTTTGCACTAAATGATGTGGTAATCGTAGGTTACGGTACACAGAAGAAAGAAAATTTAACAGGTTCGGTGTCGGCCGTAAACGGTGAGGAGCTGGCAAAGAGACCCGTAATGCGGGCATCTGCCGCTTTACAGGGTCTTGCGCCGGGGGTAACCGTTACACAACGGAGCGGCGAACCGGGAAGCGACGGAGGTACAATCCGAATCCGTGGTATCGGGACGCTTGGAAATTCGAACCCCTTGGTTCTGGTCGATGGTGTTGAGGAGAACATCGATGGTGTCGATCCGAACGACATCGAAAATATTTCGATTTTAAAGGATGCGGCCTCGGCTTCTATTTATGGTTCACGCGCAGCAAACGGTGTGGTTTTAATCACAACGAAAAAAGCCAAGGCTAACAAACTTTCGATAGATTATAAGAACTATTTCGGCTGGCAGGAATTTACTGAGCTACCTGAATATGCAGACGGTTATACCTATATGAGTAAGCTTAATGAGGCTTATGAAAATATGGGGCGGACTCCGCTGTACAGTGAGGAATATTTGGCTGAATATCAGGATAATTATTTGACTAATCCAGATCAGTACCCCAATGTGGATTGGCAGGATGAAGTGTTTACGGGGTCAGGGGCTCTGCAAAATCATTACCTGAGCATTAGCGGCGGACAAATGGTTAAGATTTATAGTTCATTTGGCTATCAGGATCAAAAAGGGATTTTACCGGGTTTCCAATCAAAACGCTATTCCCTGCGGTTGAATGCAAACATGGATGTGCTTGATAATCTGCAGGCAGCAGTCATGTTGAACGGTCGCCACTCTCCATTGCATTCCCCGGCCGACGCGGGCGCTATCTTGCAAGGGGTAAACAGAACACCGCCAATCTTTGCATCTCAGTTTTCGGACGGACGTTATGGTGCGGGCATGAACGGTAACAACCCGCTGGCACAGAGTATAACCGGTGGGTCAGGACTCAATACATACGATAGCTTTAGGTCTACTTTTCAAGTAAATTATCAACCGATTGATGTGTTGGATTTTGAACTGAGCTATACGCCTGATTTTTCATGGAGCAACGGAAAGCGGTTTACGCAGGCGATCGATACCTATGACTTCGATGGAACAAGTCCGGCATTTACCGTTCCGGTGCGTTCTACATTGAATCAAAGTAGTAATCGGTCCCTGACAAATACCTTGCGCTTGCTTGGTCGATTTGAACAACGCTTTAATGACCACGATGTAAAATTGCTGGCAGGAGGGGAGCAGATAGCCTACAACTATCAATCACTGAATGCGGGGCGCGAGGATTATCCGTTTCCGGAATATCAACAACTGGATGCCGGCTCAATCGAATATATGACCAATAGCGGATCGGCAACGGAATGGTCGCTCCGGTCTTTCTTTAGTCGCTTGAATTACAGCTATAAAGATAAGTACTTAGTGGAGGCGAATGTGCGGGTTGACGGGTCTTCGCGCTTTTATACTGGTTATAAATGGGGGACCTTCCCCAGCTTCTCTGTGGGCTGGAGGCTTTCTCAAGAGAGCTTCCTGGAAAACGCTTCTTGGCTGAATGAGCTAAAACTAAGGGCCTCTTGGGGACAGCTTGGCAATCAGCTGATTGGTGATTATCCGTTTGCTTCTGTTATCAATCTGGGTCAGAGCTATAATTATGGTGGCGGACCAGTAGATGGTGGTACGCAGCTGAATATGGCGAATGAATTGATATCCTGGGAAGCAACGACCTCGTCGAATATCGGTTTGGATATGTCAGTTCTAGACAATAAGTTGGGGTTCTCATTTGACTATTATAAGCGACTGACGTCAGAGATTTTGTTGCAGCTGCCGATTCCCGCACTTATTGGGCAGAACGAACCCTATCAGAATGCGGGGGAGGTAAAAAATACGGGTTGGGATTTATCTGTTTTCTATAATCAGTCGGCTAAATCTTTTAAATACCGCTTGGGTTTGAACCTATCGGATGTGAAAAACGAAATCGTGGATCTGAAGGGAGCCGGGCCAATTATCAGTGCCTACACCTTTAACCAGGAAGGCTATCCGATTAATACACTTTTCGGCTATCAGGCATTAGGCTTATTCCAAACTGAAGAGGAGGTTGAAAACTCTCCTGAGCAAATTGGGATTTATGGACCTGGAGATATCAAGTATCTGGATGTTGATGGCGACGGCAAGATCGGGCCTGAAGATAGAAAGCCAATTGGGAACACCATTCCGCGTTATACCTTTGGGTTTAACTTTTTCGGTGAATATAAAGGCTTTGATCTGAGTTTCCTGATCCAAGGTATATTTGATACCGATGTGATGTTAGAACGTGACGCTGCCTGGGCATTCTACAATGCCGGGAAGATCAAAACCTGGCAGTTGGATACATGGACTCCAGAAAACACGGATGCTGCATATCCACGACTGATTGCTGAGCGAACGCATAATAATTTTGAGCGGTCGAGTTACTGGGTTTACGATGCTTCGTATATCCGCTTGAAAAACTTGCAGCTGGGCTATACATTTCCTCAGCAACTGATCTCAAGAACACCATTCTCCAAAATCAGGATCTATGCGACGGGTGACAATCTGTTTACCAAACACGAAATGCCGCAAGGATGGGATCCAGAAAGGCCAAATGGGGACGTGGGTGCTTACCCGATTGCTAAAACCTTCACATTTGGACTGAATATCACGCTTTAAGAACAAAATCATGAAATTATATAAAATAGCTATTATTTTCGTTGCGCTTTGCATGTCTTCATGTAAAGAGGAGTTTCTAGAAAAAGCTCCCTTAGATAATCCGTCAAGTGCGACATTTTTCTCTAATCAAAAAGAACTGGAAATCGCTTTAAACGGTGCGTATCGTTCGCTTTATTGGCATTCGTACAAGGTGCCTTATGTGTTATGGTTAGACGCAGCGACCGATCTGGCTTGGTCCAGAGGAGATTTTGGTGGAGTATTAACCATCCAAGGTGGTCAGTTTACTCCCGAAACAGAGATATTCTACACAGTTTGGTCGCATATGTATACAGCGATATCGAAAGCGAATAACATTCTCGATAACATGGAAAGAGCGAAGGAAGTTGTTAGCCCTGAATTTTATTCTGATGCCGAAGCTCAAGCGAGGTTTCTTCGTGCTTATTTTTACACCTATCTTGTAACCTTGTATGGCGATGTACCTTGGGTAGACCACATGCTTTCGATTGATGAAGCGCAGCTCCCCCGCACAGCCAAAGAAGAGGTGATTGCCAATATATACAGTGACCTGGATTTTGCTGCTTCGAATTTACCCGTTACCAGATCAGGAGGGGAAATAGGAAAGGCGACTAAAGGGGCAGCTTTGACACTGAAAGCAAGACTTGCTTTAATTTCAGGAGATTACCGTACGGCAAGTGAGGCGGCAAAAGAGGTCATGGATTTAGGGGTTTATGAAATCTACCCATCGTATTTCGACTTGTTCCAACATAAGGGTGCCGATTCAAAAGAATCAATTTTTGCGCAGCACTACCATATGGATGTATTTACTACAGCAGTTCCCAGATACCTGACTAATCGTGCTTCGGCAGGCTATTCAGTCTTGATCCCTACGCAGACGATGGTAGATATGTATGCTAGCATTGATGGCAAGCCGATCGACGAATCCCCCTTATATAATCCGTCTAAACCGTTTGAGAACAGAGATCCCCGTTTGGACCAATCAATCGTATTACCGGGCGAATGGATCAACGATTTATGGTTTCAGACCCACCCAGATAGTACGAGGACGTTCTCCAGAAGTGCTGATGGTACCTTAAGTCGCGTGAACAACGTTGAAGTAACCAACGCCTATGCTACCTTTACTGGGTATTTATGGAATAAATATCACGACGAGAGCGATATACCGCATGACAATACACAGTCAACTCTGCCCATCATGATGATGCGCTATGCCGAAGTGTTGTTGACGTATGCGGAAGCAAAGATTGAGTTAAATGAAATTGACCAAAGCGTCATAAACGCTATTAATCAAGTTCGTGGAAGAGAAAGCGTAAAAATGCCTCTCGTGCAAATGTCATCTCAGGATGAACTTAGAAAAGTTGTGCGGTACGAGAGAACAATAGAATTGGCACTGGAGGGTTTTCGTTTGTTCGATATCAGGCGCTGGAAAATTGCAGAACATGTGATGCCCGGAAATGTGTTGGGTAGGAGGCATAAAGCAACCTGGTTTGATAAAATCACCCCAAATATCGATGAATTCGGGCATCCATCTTATCCGAATGAAACAGATATCTTTCAGGTAATCAGTGTCAATCAATTTGACAAATCAAAACATTACCTATGGCCGATCCCGCAAAAGGAAAGGGATGTCGTGAAAGAATTAACACAGAATCCGGGATATTAGATCTAGTATAATTGTTGGCTTTTTGCCAACAATTATTTATATTTTGTATCTGTTTGATGCAGATATGTATATTGTTAGTGCTAGAAAGCTAGATGTCTTTGTAAGGAAAAGGGTACGGTGAGTAAGGTCTTGAATTACAAACAAGCGTTATCCATTAAGATGATCCGTGAGTTTAGCCGACTTTTAAAAATCCCAGCAGACTTACTTATACCGGAATACCCATTAAGAAATAAACCATTATCAGGGACGCTTTAAACACATGGGGCTTGTTACCTGCTGCACTTTCGTCAGGAATGGGTTTGGAAATTCAGAAACCTTTAGCCATTATGATTGTAGGGGGATTGTTGATTTGTATGGTTTTATCGCTGACTGTATTGCCGCAAGTATTTTATCCGTGTTACCGGAAAAAGTAAACTGTAAGTGTGTCTTCGATTCAAATATCGAAGACACACTTGTTCCTACAGAATTGATTTTATTCTGTCATTTTCAATCCTAGTTCGACTGTGCCTAAATCCTCTACGGATCCGGTACTCACATGAACATTTTCAATGGTTTCTTTAGCGTAGGGGTCTGCCGGGTCTAATACGACTTTGTAAGTACCTTCGGAAAGTCCGGGTAACCAGAACCTTCCATCTGAGTCGATAATTGTACCAACTGAGTCTGTCCCATCAATAGCATATATATACGGATTGGCTTCCAGTGGAATTACTGTCCCGGTGATTGCTCCGGAAACAGCTTCAGGAATGGCTCGTATCACTGGCTTTAACAGATAACCTCCGTTTCCTGTCTGTACAATAGATTGTGCCGCGTCAAAATCGAGCAAAAGTGTATATGCTAAATTAGGAACAAGCTCGTCATGGACTTTTAACTTGACACCAGAACTTTGGCCACTGGGTGTCTTTAGCTCATGCCGTACACCATCAACAACAACATAGTTGTCATCATCATCGAGGATTAAACGTATCTCTTGGATAGTTCCCGAAGGGACATCCCCTCCAGCGATAACAGTATCCCTGCCCATACGGTAAAGTAGAATATCGAACGGGTCGCCGTCCACATCAATTGACTCTCTACCTCCGGATGTAAGAATTTGAATTTCTTCGACATCGAGGAATATAGCATCGAAAGGAGCGGGGGCATCTGTCATTTTAATGGTAACGGGAGTGCGCTCAGTCGTTTCGTTGTTATTATCGCACGCCGTAAATCCGAGTACAGCTATACAACTGAACAAAGTAAGTATCTTTTTCATATTTCAATTTTTAAGATATTAATACAAAAGTAAACTAGCTGATTAGTCGACTGGTGGTGTATACAAATATTAAGCCAATGTGGTTAAAGAAAGAAGTGGCTTGGTATTTGTTATTCCTAACCACATGAAAAAGAATGTAAGAAAATACCTTTTATATCTAACAATGATTGCCAGTGTAGCGTTCATCTCTTCATGCGCAACATATTCCAATGGTCGAGGAAATAACGGTATCCCTCCCGGTCAAGCAAAAAAAATATTCGGTACAAAGTCAGCCAAGCCTTTTGCGCCGGGTCAGAGAAAGAAACAAGGTAACCGGGGTCGCGGTAATGGTAATAAAGGGAAACATCATAAGCACCGGAGCACCGTTATCTATATTACGCCAAACGGTATTAATTGATTGTTAGAATACGGTACCAGCAATCAATATGGTGCTGATAACCAGCAACCCCAGTATACATGTATTATCATATAATACGCAAACACAAGAATATTAACTTAATTTAGCAATAGGAAGACGTAGCGCTTTTTTGGATGTGAAAATTAAATTACTTCAAGAAGTATTCAAAAAAAGTGTACATCATGTCGACGGCCTCTTCAGACAATGTGTGTTTGGGTCTATTTGTCATAGCTACGCGTTCTTTTTGTCCTAACAGTTCATTCACTGCAACACTGTGATTCAGAACTGTCCATCGTGTGATGGGGTCTTCAGCGCCACCCAGAACCAAGAAAGGGCGGGGCGCCATGAGTGCATGAAGTTCGTGTAGGTTTTTCTTGTCTGCTCTGAGTTGATTATAGACACCATAAGCTGGATTATCTTGGGTAATCAAACCCCGTTTTCGCCAGGGTTTGGGATGGAAACCTAAATACCAGGGTTCCCAATAATTTATTGACCCACGATCTTCTTGCATAACAATCCCAGGATCGGACCAGACGGAAGCAGCAAAATTATCGGTAAGACAAGCTGCAAACATGGCCCATTTACCTCCAAAAGAGTGTCCTGCGATGCCAACTCTTTTTGAATCAACATCTTTTCTGTTAATTAAAGCATAGTAAGCAGCATTAGCGGCATAGCCGAGCATAGATAACGGTTGCACTGAGACACTGTCTATGGATGGATAATAAAGCGAATACTCATGTCTGGCTGATGCTTCATCTGTCCCTAAGGCTAGGGTTATGAAACCTCGCTTTGCCAGCTCGATAGCAGTATATCGGTACGGGAGAAGTTTTTCACCTCGTGGGCCGATACCAAGGGTGGCTCCGGCCTCATAAAAGACGGTAACTACGGCAGGCATTTTACTAGTTACATTTTTGGGTACTAGCAGGTATCCTTTGGTAAACTCGTTAGGCGTCCATTTAAACCTGACAGTATACTGGGTGTAACTGTCTTTGTCAACCGAATCAAGGTACTGAAAGGTTTGGTTTTTATCCAGCTCTGGCCATTTACCCAAGTAGCTTTCCCAATCGGCTCTAATTTCTTGTCTACGTTGTGTCCATTGTTCTGGAGTTTTGACCTTTTCCCCATTTTCAAAAATTAATGGCGAACGATAGTCACCGAAATTATTTTTCAGAGAATCAGGCGGATAAAAGTAAGGACTAAGTTTTTGATGAAGTTCGTCTTTTTGAGCGAATGCGCATTGGAATGTTAAAATAAATATTAAAATAGAACTTGAAACGTTTTTCATAATTTAGGTTATAGGTTATTATATCATTGTTTTCAAAAAGTCAACTTTCCCCGTTTCTACATCATAAAAAGCTCCAACTATACCGATTTCTCCATTTTCATACATTTCACGTAAGATGGAGCTTCTATTTAAAACCTCTTCAATTGTATGTTCTACATGACGGGAGGCTACTAAGTTAATACCTTCAACAGAATCAATTTCGACATCTGAGTGTTTCGTCTTTACATAGGCGATAGAGGGTTTCACTTTAGCAAGTAACTTGGTTAGATGCCCCAGTTCGGTTTCTTTGCATGCACCGGTGATTGCCCCACAACGTGAGTGGCCAAGAATAACGATAAGTTTGGAGCCGGCAAGTCGGCATGAAAACTCCATAGAACCTATTACATCATCGCTGAGCACGTTACCCGCAATGCGGATGCTAAAAATATCACCAAGTCCTTGGTCAAAAATAAGCTCTGCGGATGTCCGGCTGTCAATACAGCTTAAAATTGCAGCAAAAGGGAATTGCCCGTTTTTTGACTCATTTACTTGCTCTAATAGATTGCCATGTGCTTTCAAGTTGTTAACGAAGCGCTGGTTGCCTTCTTTCAAAAAAGACAGCGCCCGTGCAGGAGTCACCGAGCGCTGATCTTCGATATTGTGTAATCTCATTTGTGTTGATTTTTTACAAATGTAAAAAAACTTAGCACTTTCGTGAGATCTAATTCGATTTCTTGGATGAACCTTTTGTGTTAGCGCTATTCATTTGTGTTAGCGCTATTCATCGCGATTTTTGTAAGCAATTCATCAGTTTGCTTTTCTTCGTTCAATGTCTGGGAAAGTAGTTTTTCGGCTTCCTTGTGTTTCATGAGATTTGCGTATGTGACCAAACACCCATAACTCGCAATTTCATAATGCTCTACTTTTTGTGCAGCAGCTATTAACGCGGCATCCAATACATCTTTACTATCTTCGAAGCTTTCGATGATTTCATCTGCTTCTCCTAATAGCCCTTCCATTGCTTTACATTTTTTGCCCCGGGCGGACAAATCAATGGATTGAAAAACATTTTTTAAACGGTCAATATGTTGTTCTGTCTGTGTATAGTGTTCGTCAAAAGCAGTCTTCAGTTTATCGCTAACAGCTGAAGAAGACATTTTCTTTAAACCTTTAAGAAGTTGGCGCTCTGCCCCTAAAATATCCCGAAGTTCATCTACAAAAAGTTCATGAAGGTGAGCATTGGGCATCTTGTCATTTGATTGTTTTGTGGTTGCCATAATGATTAATTTTTAAGTATGATAATTATTTATGGGGACTAACACAAGCTGTCAAAAAAGGTTTAGATTAAAAAAAATACATTTTAAAAAATTAAGTCGTTATATTTGTTACAGTTCCCAATATGAAAACCTTAATCTCATTTTTTAACCCTTATCATGTATCCCCCAGACTAGCCGACTTGTATCATAACCAATAGCTTTTGCAATTCTAACATATGAACGTTTTATATCGTCAGGCAATTTCATGTTTCGAGACAAAATCCATAAATAGTTGAGATTCCTCCCCGCGACAAGAGCATACAAATAATGTTCATCTATTGCGACCACATTGTAGCCTGAATAAAAAGGCCCAAAAAAACTCACGCGAAGTGCTGCCATATTTTCATCATCCCAAAACTTTGCTTTACCTTCAACAGACTGCCATTTTTGTTTTTTAAAATTATAACCTTTATTAACGACTTTAATAAGACCGTCTTCCCTCAAGGTATATTCGGCACTTACATTGTCTAAGTTTTTTTCGAAACGAAAGTCGATACGGGCAACTTCGTACCAAACGCCGAGGTAACGTTCGAGATCAAAGTTCTCTATAGGCTGAGCTTTTTCGGGCATTTGCTTTCTTAAAGCATAAGCGACTACCGCGCCCAGTGATGCTAAGGCGGCGGCTGTGCCAGCTATGGTGATTTTTTTGTTCATGTTATTTTAACAGTACTATGCCATGAATGTTTAAAACATCTTGTAGAAAAAACAAGTTTAATCCCTGTTGGTTGTTCATACAGTAACATATCACGAAAAACACCATCAAATTGCTAAAATTCACAAAAAAAGGTATTTACTGTGTCCCCGGAAAGTTTCATATCGATCCTTGGGAGCCAGTTGACCATGCGATTATAACTCATGGACATGGTGACCATGCGCGTGCGGGGATGAAGCATTATTTGTGTCACAACTTTACAATTCCGATTCTTAAAAGCCGACTTGGGCCGCTGAGTTCACAGGGCCTAGAATACGGTGAATCCTTAGATATCAATGGAGTCAAGGTCTCTCTTCATCCTGCTGGACATATCATTGGTTCGGCACAGGTGCGCCTGGAATACAAAGGAAGGGTGATTGTGGTTTCGGGCGATTATAAACTCCAAGATGATGGATTATCAACTCCTTTTGAAATTGTTAAATGTGATGAATTCATTAGTGAAAGCACTTTTGGTCTCCCAATCTACAATTGGATGGAAGTAGAGCTCCAAAATGAATTGTTACGAAATTGGGTATTGCAAAACCGGGCAAATGGAAAAACTTCAGTAATTATAGGCTACTCGCTAGGAAAAGCACAACGGATTATGAAAGCTCTGGAAGGTATCACACGTTTGAATGTACATTACTCTGTTGGAAAACTCAATGAGGCTTACGAAAGTGTTGGTGTTAAATTACCGAACTATCGGGTTGTTGATTTTCAACATGACATCAAAAACGTTGACAAGGAAGTTGTTGTCGTACCCCCGTCTTTGCTAGATTCAAATATTATTCGAAAAATACCGAATGCTGTGAACGCGATCTGTTCTGGTTGGATGCAAGTTCGAGGTGCCAGACGTTGGCGTAGCGCAGATGCGGGTTTCCCAATAAGTGACCATGTGGACTGGAGAGGATTATTAGAGACTATAAAAGCAACGGAAGCCGAAAAAATTTACATAACACACGGACAGACGGCCGTTTTTACGAAATATCTAAATGAGATAGGTATTGATGCAGCCGAACTAACTACCGAGTTTGTAGGAGAGGAGGAGTAACTTGAAGGTATTTGCCGATTTAATTAACGCTCTGGACAGTACAAATAAAACCAATCAAAAGCTGGATGCTATTGAACGATTTCTCAATAACGCGTCTGAACGTGACAAACTATGGTTCCTGGCTTTGTTTACTGGAAAACGTCCTAAAAGAAATGTCAATACAAAGCTTATGAAGCAATGGGCAATGGAGCTTGCGGACATTCCAGAATGGTTATTTCAGGAAAGTTATGCATCGGTTGGCGATCTGGGAGAAACGATTTCATTGATTTTGCCCGAACCGTTAGCCTATATAGATCGCGACATTGCAGATTGGATGGATTTGATTGCCAACTTAAAAGATAAAACAGATGGAGAGAAAAAAGCATTTGTACTTTCGAGCTGGGCACATCTGCCGCAACTGGAACGCTTTATCTTTAACAAATTGTTGGGCGGGAGTTTTCGTGTGGGAGTTTCATCAAAGACACTCGTGAATGCAATCGCGAGGTTCTATCAATTAGATGCAAGTGCAGTGGCGCATTCCATAATGGGTAACTGGGAAAGAGATGAGGTCTCATTCGAAAAACTGATACGCGGAGAATATGCCGATACGCAGTTGTCAAAACCTTACCCGTTTTGCCTTGCTTATGCGGTAAATAAAAAACCAGAGGATTTGGGTGCGTTAAATCAATGGCAGGTAGAATATAAATGGGATGGTATTCGCGCTCAACTTATTAAGCGAAAGGGTGAGGTGTTTGTCTGGTCGCGCGGAGAGGAGCTGGTAACTCACCAATTTCCGGAAATTCGAGACGCTTTGCTTAATTTTAAATGTGATTTTGTAATGGACGGAGAACTACTCGCCTACAGGGATGGGCGTGTACTGAATTTCGCTGAATTGCAAAAGCGATTAAATCGTAAAAATATTAGTAAAAAAATGTTGGATGATATTCCAGCAGTCGTTTTTGCTTACGACTTAATTGAATGGCAAGGTGAAGACATTAGGGGTAAAACCCTAGCTGAAAGAAGGAACATTTTGGAAGAACTTTTGGAAATAGAATTAGATAATCGCATTTTTCTTTCAAAAGTTATATTCGCGACTAGCTGGGGTGAGCTATACGAAGAAAGGGATAAAGCTCGAAATATCAATAGTGAAGGGCTGATGCTGAAACATAAAAATTCTCTCTACCATGCGGGTCGAAAACGAGGAGATTGGTGGAAATGGAAGATTGACCCGCTGACGATTGACGCAGTGTTGATTTATGCCCAGAAAGGCAGTGGCAGACGTAGTGCTTATTATACAGATTACACCTTCGCAGTCAAGCAGGGTGATCAGTTAGTTACAATTGCCAAGGCCTACTCAGGGTTAACTGACACGGAGATTAAAGAAGTAAGCCGTTTTGTAACTCGAAATGCGATTGAGAAATTTGGGCCGGTGCGGACGGTTAAGCCTGAGTTGGTCTTCGAAATAGCTTTTGAAGGTATTGGGTACAGTAAGCGACATAAATCTGGAGTAGCGTTACGCTTTCCACGAATTGTACGTTGGCGGAAAGATAAGTTACTGAGCGAAATAGATGATATAGAAGAAATTAAAAAATTAATCTCCTGATGGCGAAGGAACCGATACAAAACACTGGAGGCTATAGACTCGTCACCGATTGGATGGCGACTATGGGAAACGCCCCATTTGAATTTCAGAAAAAAACTTGGGAGAATTTTGACAGGGGGTACAGTGGTATGGTGGTAGCACCCACAGGCTTTGGTAAAACTTTTTCGGTTTTTCTGGCTGTAGTCATCGACTTTATTAATCATTCGGATAGTTATCAGCCAGGCTTGAAATTACTGTGGATAACGCCACTCCGTTCGTTGGCCAAGGATCTCGCAAAAGCTATGCAGGGGGCTGTCGACGGTATTGGATTGGATTGGGCAGTTGAAGTCAGGAATGGTGACACCGATGTAAAAATTAAACAAAGACAGACTCGTCAAATGCCGGATGTGCTGTTGGTTACTCCCGAAACCTTACATTTGTTACTTGCGCAAAAAGGAAGAACTAAGTTCTTTAGTACATTAAGGTGCATTGCCGTAGATGAATGGCACGAACTATTAGGGACGAAGCGGGGAGTGATGGTAGAGTTAGCTTTGGGGTACCTTCAAGGCTTGTATAAGGAGATTAAGGTTTGGGGGATTACGGCCACAATCGGGAACTTAAATGAGGCCTTGAAGGTATTACTTCCATCAGCAAAGCAACTAATTAAGGTGGTTGCTAAGGAAAAGAAGAAAATCGAAATAATCCCAGTGTTTCCAGATGAAGTTGAAGTTCTTCCTTGGGCTGGACACCTCGGTGGCAGGTTGGTAGAGAAGGTTGTTCCAATTATTGTACGAAGCAACTCGACCATCATCTTTACTAATACAAGAAGTCAAAGCGAAATTTGGTATCAATTACTGCTGGAAGCACATCCTGATTTTGCAGGCCAAATTGCTATACACCACAGTTCTATTGATAGTCATATTAGGCAATGGATCGAAGAAGCCCTTGGTGAAGGAAAATTGAAAGCAGTTATAGCTACGTCGTCGTTAGATTTGGGTATCGATTTAAAACCGGTAGATACCGTAATACAAATTGGTTCGAGTAAAGGAGTGGCACGATTTATACAGCGAGCGGGCAGGAGTGGTCATTCGCCTTTTGAAACTTCGAAAATATATTTTGTACCTACGCATTCACTTGAACTGATCGAAGGGGCGGCATTAAAAGAAGCAGTTCAAAAAGGAGTGATCGAAGAGAAGCAGCCGCTGGTATTGACCTATGATGTTTTGGTGCAGTTTCTAGTAACACTTGCTTTAGGTGGTGGCTTTAAATCGGAAGAATTATTTCCATTGGTTCAAAACACCTATGTTTTTTCAGAAATGACAAAAGATGACTGGAACTGGTGTCTTCAATTTATTACACTAGGAGGTAGCATCGGTCAGAATTATGAAGAATTCCATAAGGTAGTTAGGGGTGACGACGGCATATTCGTTGTTAAAAAAAGGCGGATTGCTATGCTTCACCGTATGAATATTGGCGTAATTGTCAGTGACGCTATGATGCGAGTGAAGTTCGTAACTGGAGGATATGTGGGTATGGTTGAGGAATATTTTATTTCTAAACTGAAACCGAATAGCAAATTTATTTTGGCGGGAAGGGTGTTAGAATTAGCTCGCATTAAAGAAATGACGATTTATGTGCGACTCTCTTCTGGGAAGGCAATAGCACCAGCCTGGCTCGGCGGGCGACTTCCTTTAAGTGCCAACCTGAGCCATTTCCTACGGAGAAAATTGGCTCAAGCCAGCAGAGTCAACTCTAGTGAACCTGAATTAAGGTTTTTGGCGCCGTTGTTTATTAAACAAGCAGAGAACTCTGGAATTCCTATGGAGGACGAGCTTTTAGTTGAAAAAATACAGACACGGGATGGACATCACCTTTTTATATATCCATTTGAAGGGCGCTTAGTTCATGAGGTGATGGCGTCTTTGATTGCGTACCGTATCAGCAAACTTTACCCGATCAGTTTCTCTATGGCAATGAATGACTATGGGTTCGAGCTGTTTTCTGATTCAGAAATTAATTTGGATAACGACCAGTTGCGAAAAATACTTACGAAGGAGAACTTAATGACGGATGTTTTTAGCAGTATAAACGCGACCGAAATGGCTAAAAGGAAATTTAGAGATATTGCAGTTATCTCTGGTTTAGTCGTTCAGAATATACCAGGATCTCAAAGAAGTTTTAAAAGTATACAGTCGTCGTCCGGTATTATTTTTCAAGTATTAGAAGAACATGACCCACAGAATCTTTTATTACGTCAGACCTACATGGAGGTTTTCAACCAACAGCTGGAAGAACCGCGGTTAATGGCTGCATTTGAACGCATAAGCCGAAGTAAGATCATTTATAGAGAATCATCGAAATTCACACCATTGAGTTTCCCGATCAAAGTTGATAGCTTGCGTCAATCTTTATCCAGTGAAGATCTTGCAAAGCGCATTGCGAAAATGCAAAACAATAGTCTGAAATCAGAGAAAAGGAAAAAATGAACACTCAAGAAATCGAGATCGTATTCGCTAACGAGAAATTGACGCTTAATAACCAGCGGTGTTTGTTTTGGAAACGAAAGATAATGTTGGTTTTGTCTGACCTGCACCTTGGAAAAGCTGCTCACTTCCGGAAAAGTGGGATTGCCATTCCAAAATTGGTGACTGTGGATGATCTAAATCGGCTAGAAAACCTATTAATCCATTACTCACCCGAAGAGCTTGTGATTGTTGGTGACTTAGTGCATGCAGAGACGAACAAGGAAATAAATTTATTCAATATACTTGCGTCAAAGTTTCCTACAATTCGTATCGTTTTGGTTCGGGGTAATCACGACCGTTTTTCAAATGAACAATTGGTTGCAATGGGTATCAACGAAGTGCTTAATGTCTTCCAAGCTGATCCAATAAGTTTTTCTCATAACTTTGTTACCGAACTAGATAGCCATTGGATCGTTGGCCACATTCATCCGGGGGTTCGCATTGAAATGCCAACGAAACGCTTTATGAGGCTTCCTTGTTTCGTAGTTACTGACACCCATATAGTTCTTCCCGCTTTTAGCCGTTTCACCGGATTAGATACTCAATATAATATGTCTAAAAAAGCAAAATATTTTGCTTTTGATGAGAAAACTATTTTTAAGATAGAACATTTCTGATTTTTCCGTGTTAAAAGTAGATGAATACCAAATCATAAATACAATAGTGAGCCCATTTCTATAAAAGTAAGAGCCTTGTCCTCCATGTGTATTTTGAATTTTATTGGACATAATTCATATGATTTACCGGATTAACCGCCATACGTCTAAAAAGGTTTTATAATAGTGGCAGGAGGGAAGTACTTTCTTCAAAATAATTTTTATATTCACGCATGTTTTTTGAGTTGGCCGTCGTGCCTATATGAACATCTATAACCTAAACAATATGAGATCATTTTTAATAGTTTGCTTGATTTTGCTTTTTATCGTACCTCTTGCTAATGCACAGGAAGTTTCAATCATCCCCGAACCTGTCAATCTAGAACTAAAGACGGGTACGTTTACGATAGACAAAAAAACAAAAATTGTATACGAAAAGGGGAATGTTGATTTGCGGGCGATCGGAGAAAAACTATCTGACCAAATTAAAGAGCTTACTGGTTTTCAATTAGAAGTAACTGATGGTGGACAAAATGATGCACAGCAAAACATCTATTTATCGTTGAATAAGAAGTCTGACACATTGGGAAACGAGGGCTATTCCCTCGACGTGGACAAAAATGGAATCCAGGCGAAAGCAAATAAGGAAGCTGGAATATTTTATGCAGCGCAGACAATATATCAATTGATCCCAACTGATAAAGAAAAAGATGCGCAGTTATCTTCAGTAACCGTCCCCGCAGTTGAAATATCAGACTACCCGCGTTTTGGATGGAGGGGGTTGATGTTGGATGTCGGTCGCTATTTTTATTCCGTTGATTTCATAAAAGAATATATCGATAACATCGCCATGCATAAAATGAATACGTTTCATTGGCATTTGACAGAAGATCATGGTTGGAGGATTGAAATTAAGCAATATCCGAAGTTAATAGAAATAGGCGCCTGGCGTGATGGTACACAGTTTAGCAGATTCCAGGGTGATATTAATAAAAATCCACATGGTGGATTCTATACACAAGATCAGATCCGTGAGGTTGTTAAATATGCTCAGGAGCGCTATATTACAATAATTCCAGAAATTGAAATGCCGGGACATGCAACCGCGGCATTAAGTGCGTATCCCGAGTTGTCTTGTACCGGTGGACCATTTATAATCCCTGATCATTGGGGTATTCAGAAGGAAATCTTTTGCGCAGGAAATGAACAGACATTTGAGTTTCTAGAAAATGTATTGGCTGAGGTAGCAGATCTTTTCCCGTCACCGATTATTCATATAGGAGGAGACGAAGCACCTAAGGATCGGTGGAAAGCTTGTGCTAAGTGCCAAAAACGAATAAAAGATGAGAACCTGAAAGATGAGCATGAATTGCAGAGTTATTTTATTACACGAATCGAGAAATTTGTGAACAGTAAAGGCAAAAAGATCATCGGTTGGGATGAGATCTTGGAAGGAGGGTTAGCCCCGAACGCGATGGTAATGTCATGGCGCGGTGAAAAAGGAGGGATTGCTGCAGCCAAGTTGAAGCATGAGGTGATTATGGCACCAAATACCTATGCTTATTTTGATTACCATCAAGGTGAACATGATTTGGAGCCTAGAGGGTTCGGAAATTTACTAACGCTTGAGAAGGTTTATTCTTATGAACCACGTCATGAATCTTTTACGGATGAAGAAGCCGGTTATATTAAAGGGGTTCAGGGAAATGTATGGGCTGAATTCATTCATACACCTGAAAAAGTCCAATATTTCGCGTTCCCTCGTGCTGCAGCTTTAGCCGAAATTGCATGGTCGCCCTCCTCTAAAAAGGACTGGGAGAGTTTTCAAAAACGTATTGAAGATCAGTATAAGCGTTACGAACTGGCTGGCATGAACTATTCTACCAGTGCATACGATGTTTGGATCGACAGTTCAATAGATTCCATCGGCGGCATAGCAAATGTATCTTTGAGCACGCAAAGCTACCAACCTGAAATTCGTTATACGGTGGACGGGTCAGAACCCACTAACGAGTCACCAGTTTATCAGCAAGCAATTACAATCCCTTTACCTGGTACGGTGAAAGCTGCTACGTTCAGAGATGGAAAACGAATTAGTGATCGGAGTGCACGTTCGTTTTTTATCAAACCGACAACAGACTAACGGAACAAGTTGCTGGAGATTGGCAGAACCAAAGAACCGTTTAGGATAACGGTTCAGGGTTTGGCGCTGAGCCTGCTGGTCGTGATTTATCTTCCGGTAGGGGAATAAATTCCTTATCATCAGTTGGTGGCAGGATAAATCGACCCTGCTTCCAATCTTCTTTAGCTTGCTCAATGCGCTCTCGACGTGAAGAGACGAAATTCCACCAAATAAAACGTTCCCCCAAAGGTTCACCTCCTAAGAGCATCAGGGTAGTGTCTTGTTTTGCAATTATTAACGGGTCAACACCTTTTGTGAATACAAGCATTTTGCCTTCCGTATATATGGTGCCGGATATTTCAATTGAACCTCTAACTATATAAATTCCTCTCTCAGAATGTTCTTGCGGAAGGGCAAAAGGAGTGTCCTTCTGTAAAACGACGTGAAGATAAAATAGGGGAGAATTAGTCTTCACCTTACTTTCCAATCCATAAGCTTCACCTGCTATGAGGCGCATCCAGACACCTTTATCTGTAAAAACCGGCAACCGGTCAGGCGTATAATTAACAAAGGATGGGGCTACTTCTTCATCTTTCTCAGGAAGTGCCACCCAGGTCTGAATCATTTCAAGGCCACCCGCCAACGCTGAAGGTTCTTCAAACCTTTCTGAGTGTGAAATTCCCTGACCAGCGGTCATCCAGTTAACTTCACCTGGTCGGATGATTTGCTCAACACCCAGACTGTCTCGATGTGTCATTTCACCTCCAAATAAATAACTAACTGTGGAAAGTCCAATATGAGGGTGGGGGAGAACGTCCATTTCCGTTGCTTGCTGAACTGTCATATTGCCGATAGGACCAGCATGGTCCATAAAGATAAATGGCCCTACCATCCTGCGTAAGCGAAACGGCAAGATACGCTTTACTTTCATTTCCGGCGATAACGTCGCCATACGGGATTCAATAACGAGGTCTAGCATAGTTAAAATATTTTGATACGAAGGTAATTTACGTAAACTTCTTTTGTTCTTCTGTCTAAATTATTCTGTTTTCGATTTCGTGTCGACAAAGCCCTCAATAAGACTTTTCCACTGCGGAGTAGATAAGCCGAGTTTAGCTAATAGACCAACCAAGGCATTTCGAAGTTTATCGCTCAATTTATCGACTTCTAAATTAACAAGCTCATTTCGACCGTGATATTCCGCTTTAAGACGTGTTTTTTCTCTTTTAACTAAAAAGGTCGAAGTGGCGATATTTTTAAAAAAATGTGCTACCTCCGTATTGTCTTTTTCTCGGGGATTAGCTGCCGGACGTACAGTTACAGAACAGCTTTCAACTGTTGGCTCCTCTATATGTTCTGATATTTCTTCTATCTGCACCCAGTCAAAACCATCGCCTGTCGAGTTTCCCGGACCAGGGATGTCAATCCGAAGAAGATCGCCCTCGCGCATTTTCCTTATCAAATCACGACCCTCATGATCAGTTATCACAAATTTTGCGCCGGGCAGATTGGCAATACGATACCAGTCGTAAGGGTGTAATAGCCGCTTTTTCGCAATTTTATAAAATTCTCGAGCTTGTTCCTCATTCTCGAAGTTGGCTTCCGCAGTATAGTCCAATTTTTTACCCTTATGCTGTATGGGTGCGTTGCGCTCCATGATCTTATCCTCCTCAGTATATGAATAATAACAGCATTTGAGCGTATTGGTTTAAACAAATTATCGAAAGCGGGTGTTCTAATGAGAGAAATTTGTGTAAATGAGGTATCGAAAATATCCCGTAATCATTTCCATCTTATTATTAGTTTTTATTCTTGGTTCCTATTTTTTCGTACCTTCATTCAATGGTGCAATAAATGAAGCCTTCAGTGTACTAACAAGCGGAGATTAAACTAAAATCAAAAATTGGGTATCTAAATTTGGAATATGGGGGCCGCTCGTTATTGTTCTGGCAATGGTTGCTTCTATGTTTCTGTTCGTTGTACCTAACTTACTTCTACTTATCATCTCTTCCGTAAGTTATGGTCCGCTTTGGGGATCTGTCATATCTCTCATCGCAGTCTTTATCTCCTCATCAATTGCATATATGATTGGTTATTCTATTGGTCCTGTAATCTTACGAAGGCTTTTGAAGGACAAGGTACGAGTGAAGTTGACTCAGCTGGTAAGAGATTACGGTGTTGGAGCAATTATTCTGTTTAGACTTTCTCCGGTGCTTTCAAACGAAGCAATAAGTTTCATTCCCGCTTTTCTCAAAATGCGATATAAACGATTTATATTGGCCACACTCGCCGGGTCGGCACCTATTATCGGAATCCTTGCTTTTTCTGTTGGCGGTGATAATTTTAAACCAGTGTTGATCTGGCTCTCGATTCTTAGTATTGCGGTTTATCTCCTTTATCTTTATATTGATATTCGCAGGAAACGACGCCGCAAGAGCATGGCGTAAGTAAAACTGTTAAAACTGTTATTTTCTTTGATTACGTTCTTGAGCAAGATTACTTTTAGCGATTAATTCTTTGTAATTTTTTTCACTTTCGAAATAAGCTACCTGACCCTGATCACCCACTAGAACTATATATGCATCGGCTTTATCGACATCCTTCAAACTATATGGATCTACCGCTATACGTGCTTCTTTTTCGTTCGGAATACGCTCTTGACACATTTCGCAGCAGCCATAATATGTTTTCCCTCCATAGGGAACCTCCAGTTGTGGTACGCCCATATAGGCATTGTTAACCATACAAACTAAATTGTTGGGAACCTGATCTCCTACTTGAGGAGTACGACTTGCAGTGACCTCAGCATCTTCACTGCTATTTGTATCTGAATTGCACGCAATAAAAACAACCGATGTCATAATAGCAATTGCGATGTATTTAAGTTTACTTAGAATCATAGTACAAAGTTACCGAATTGTTTGGATTGTTTTTACCTTTGCTAATCTGAAAAATGTGGCAAGACTTATTCAAGTTTAACAAGACAAATCGGGCTTGGCACCTGCCGGTCGTATACGTATAAGTAACTTATTATTTCAGATCATCGTCGAGTTCCTAGTTGTAAAAAACTACACGTTGGCCGCTATATTCTTTACAACCTTAACAATTCTTCTCGCTGAGCCTAATACGAGTTTGATCAGTCAACCAGATCACCTAATTCGAGCTGGCTTTTTCGATATTTTGATTGGTAGTGTAATTGGTGCTGTTGGCGGTTGGATGTTGTTTCACGAACGAATTCATTACTTTACCAAGAAACAAATTGTATTAACGAAAGCGTTGATGAGAAAAAATGCAAAGCATTCCTAAGATTAATCCGTTAATTTATTTTCCGAGACAACCCTGATTTGGTTGATCTTTGAATGCTAAAAGTTGCTGGAAATCCTTTACAATTGAATCTATAGGCATGCAGTCTACATTTTTATTGCCAGTTTCTTCCTGGCGTTGATCAGGTGTGTTGGACATAATTGTGTATTTGTTCTCTAAGCACTGGACGGCATGCTCTTTAACGATATAAATTCGCTGCTCCGTGAATTTGTCCTGGGTTACCTCAGCGGAAACAAAGCTCCATGATGCACTTTTTAGAAAAACGAAATAAAGTATATCATCTGCTACAAAATATAAATCTGAAGCTGAATAATGATCATATTCGTGATATGTATGTTGGATGAAACGCAGTTCCTCTCTCTCAGAGAAATAAGTGATCGTGCCACCTATCGCATCATTTTCACAGCTATACTCCATAGTAATAGAATCTAATTTGCCATTTTCCAATTGACTCATCGTGGCGCCGTAAGCTTCTTTAATACCCGCGACTGAGTTTATATCAGCTGCTTCAATATTGGATGTGTCCGAAGTGGAATTACTCGTCCGACCCAAAGTGTCTTCAGAGGACTTGGTTCCCGATGGTTGCTCTCGGATACAAGAGACGGAAAGGTTTACAATCATGAAAATCAGAGAAAATACGATATTCTTTTTCATACATTACAGGGATTAAGTATCGCTGGAATAACAACTGAAAATTACATTGGTTTCGCACAGAAGGTATGAGAACCGATGAGTTGTCTGTATCGAATTTTAGTCGTTTTTTCTCGAGCAAATTATTATAGCTAAATTTGTTTTACAAAAATAAGGCGTGATGAAAACCGAAAGTTCGTGTAAAACAACTTCTTATCTGCCAATTTCCTGGGATGATATGGAAGTAATTAATGAAGCTATCCAAAGTAAGAAAACGGGGAAGATTTTCTTTTTCGGAAGTGATGGTCAACTGGAAGAAGCAAAAGGTTCAGTAGTAAAAATACTAGAGGAAAAGAACAAAGGCGTTTACGCTATTATGGATAGTGGCGGGCACGTTCGGGTGGATCGTATCATCACCATCTTTGGAAAAGTCGGTGCTGCTTACGAGGAGTACGAGGCTTTCGGAAATGCTTGCATGGATTGCCGATAATTTATTAGTTTCCCTTTGAATTACGCAAAGCACGTACAATCTTATCTGTGCGTTTTTCTGCACGTGCATTGCTTAATGAGACAACTGCCCATATTGCTGCTGGTAGCCGATTTATTTAAATTGCTAATAATCAATATAATTACTATCTTTATTCTATGGCATATCAGGCTTCGATACCCGGTTATGAAAAACTGAAACGAGCACTCCCTCGTTATGAGTTCCTATATAAGAATAAACCCTTCCTAAGGGTCGGAGGCTCGTCAATGCTCTATATGCCGACAACCATCAATTTACATCCGAACAAAGTAGTTGAGAGCCGATGGAAACTTTTACCTTTTTGGGTTGAAACAGAGCAGGAGGCTCAAGAATTTACACATACATTGAAAGCTGAAGCTGAAAGCATGTTTGAGAAAGGTTCTTACAAAAGCTATATCCAGCGCTATAGAGGCTTACTATGGGTGGATGGTTTTTTTGAGACACATCTTAATGAAGAAAATGGAGCAAAAGAAGAGTTTTGTGTTCGGAAACCAGAAAAAGGAGTTTTCTCGTTAGGGATCGTCGTAGCACCATGGTTGAACACAGAAACGAATGAAATTATTAATACTTTCTCTGTAATAACGACGAAAGCCAACACCTATATGGAGCAAATTAATAATAGTTCCAAACGTATGCCATTGATTATTCCCGAACGTTCACGGGAGGCATGGCTTCTCGAGGACAATGAAGAGAAGATTAAGGCACTCATGGTCCCATATCAGGGGACATTAGATGCGCATAGAATCGACACCTTGATCTACAACAGCTTATAATCTTATTTCGGAAACAAGGCAGAAACCTAGATGTGTTGGCAATGTCTAAACCCTAACACAGCCTCGAAAGCCCCTGGCTCCATAGTAAGATTCTGCACCATTATGATAAATAAAAACGGTGTCAAATCTTCGATCGCCAAAAATAGCACCGCCAAGGTTACGAACCCTATGGGGAGTTAACAGCCAGCTGGATGTTTTTAAATCATATTCGCCTAATTTTTGTAGAAAGCTATATTGTTCTTCCGTTAGGATCTCAATGCCCATTTCCGCTGACATATCGATAGCGCTATTTTTAGGTTTATGTGCTTTCCGAGAATCCAACGCTTCCCTGTCATAGCAAAGGCTTCTACGACCTTTAGGACTTTCAGGTGAACAGTCGAAGAAAATATAGGATCCTTTTTCATCATCGTAATCCACCACATCAGGCTCGCCTCCGGTAGCTTCCATTTTGGCTAGCACAGCTAGTTTTTCGGGATTTTCTTCCAGTTTTTCTCTAACATCCTGCCATTGAATGTCCTCGTGACGATTCTTGTTTTCCTCGAAACGAGTTTCGAGGATCTTTAAAATCTCAGTTTGCTCGGCTCCAGTTAATAAGGATTTGCTCATGATTTAAGTTTATGTTGTTCTTGCGTAAATTTACATATAAAAAAGAGAACCAAGAACATGATGAGAATTTGATTTCGGAAATCCGCTTTAACTGTAATAAAATTTATTACAGTTAAAAATAAATCTTATCTTTGTTAAACTATGAATGGTATAAGATTTACTACAAACAATAGATATTACAAATTAACATATGAAAATAGGAATAACAGGAGCTACTGGACAACTAGGTCGTTTGGTAGTAGAGAAATTAAAACAAAAAATTGACACTGGAGACTTAGTAGCGTTAGTACGTAGTCCTGAGAAGGCTGCTGATCTGGGGATTGAAGCTCGTGAATTCGATTACACTAAACCAGAGAAACTTGTAAACTCTTTGGAAGGGGTTGACAAACTCATGATGATTTCCGGCAGCGAGGTAGGGCAACGGAAAACACAACATGAAAATGTTATCAGCGCAGCGAAAAAAGCTGGTATAAAATCGATTGTTTATACCAGTTTGCTAAAAGCTGATTCTTCAACGCTAAGTCTGGCGGGTGAACATGTACAGACCGAGCAAATGTTGAAGACATCTGGAATTCCACATACGATTCTAAGAAACGGCTGGTATACAGAAAATTACCTAATGTCCATTAAGGAAGCTCTAGCGTCAGGAGCTCTCTTGGGCAGTGCTGGCGACGGAAAAATTTCATCGGCAACACGTGAAGACTTTGCCGAAGCTGCTGCTGTCGTGTTGACAAGTGACAATCAAGCTGGCGAAGTTTATGAATTGGCTGGCGATGAATCGTATACTCTGAGGGATTTGGCTGTCGAGGTGAGTCGCCAAAGTGGAAATGATTTTCCTTATAAAAACCTTCCGGAGTCTGAATATGTTGAGGTCTTAAAGTCTATCGGTGTGCCTGAAAGTTTCGCACCTGTAATAGCAGGTTGGGATGTGAGTGCGTCAAAAGGAGATTTGTTTGATGATTCCAAAACCTTATCAAGCCTGATCGGTCGCCCAACAACTCCATTGACAACAGCGGTTAAGGAAGCTTTGAAGTAACTTATTAAAATAAATAAATGGATTTAAAATTAAAAGGGAAAACGGCTCTGATAACTGGCTCTTCGTCGGGCATCGGATATGCTATTGCTCTGGGATTGGCAAAAGAAGGTGTCAAGGTATATATTAACGGTCGTTCGCAGCAAACACTAGACAAGGCTATTGAAAAAATTCAAAATGAGGTGAAAGATGCTAAAGTGGAAGGTATTATAGCGGATTTTTCAAAGGTTAAAGATGTGAATGCTCTGATAGAGAAACTTCCAGAAGTAGATATTTTAGTAAATAATGTTGGTGTCTACGGTGATCAGCCATTTGAAACAACAGATGATGAAAAATGGATGCTCGACTATGAGATTAATGTGATGAGTGGCGTACGACTTTCCCGTCACTATGCGCCAAGGATGAGAGATAATGACTGGGGAAGGATTATTTTTATCTCGAGTGAATCGGCTATTAATATACCGGATGACATGATTTTATACGGTGTTACAAAAACAGCATATCTCGCTCTAAGCCGGGGGCTCGCCAAATATCTGAAAGGAACGAACGTAACTGTGAACGCCGTTTTACCCGGACCGACCTTAGCGGATGGCACGAAAGAAATGTTCGAACAAATTGCTGCTGATCATAATGTTTCGGTTGAGGAAGCGCCTGCAGTATTCATTAGAGAAAAAAGACCTTCATCAATTATCCAGCGCTTCGCGACAACCGAAGAAGTTGCGAACATGGTTGTGTATGTAGCAAGTCCACTATCATCCGCTACGACAGGAGCCGCGCTGCGGGTTGATGGGGGTGTCGTGGATGCTAGTTTCTAATCACGAAACCACTAATACTCAGTAAAACAAAAAAAGCCAGCGAGTCAATTATTCGCTGGCTTTTTTTATTCTTTCTCTACATGTATCGCTTGAGCAGATGCTTATTTGGTAAAACCATTTCATATCCTGGAATTAAAGCTCAGGATTAAGAATATTGATCAGTGGAGATGTTCGAGTCTCAGATGTCGCTTTTCGTGTCGGGTTTCAAGACAGTCAGTACTTCTCTAAAGTTTTTAAAAAGGAAATAGGTAAAAGCCCCACCGACTTCGTAAGGTCAAATTCACTATAAAAAAATAAAAAAGCAATCGTCAACAGCAGTTTTCCTAGCTCTTATTTCTAGAACACTTAAATACTAAATAAATTAGTATTATATTTGAATAAAATATTTGTTCTACTTGTTATAGCTAATATAGTTAGTTGTTAAATTTTTGGGAATATGAAACAGGAGCTAATTAACAAATTAAAAAAAGACATCTTATTATGGCAAGGTTATAAACCTCAAAGTAATGAGACAGATAGGGGTATTGAACTAAGGGAGATTGAGGCCGCTTTTCCGAATGGTATTTTCCCTAAAGGAACTATTCATGAATTTATTGGAACAAGAGCTGAACACTCTGCTACAAGCGTGGGTTTTATTGCTGTTTTACTATCTATTCTATTGAACGAAGATGATGTTTGTTTATGGATAAGTACCAATAGAAAGCTTTTTCCGGTTTCTTTACGGATGTTCAATGTCAATCCTGAGCAAATTATTTTCGTTGATGTCGCAACAGAAAAAGAGTGTTTATGGGTTATCGAGGAAGCTCTAAAATGTGAGGGTTTAAGTGCTGTTATAGCTGAAGTGAATAGTTTAAATTTTATCGAGTCTCGTAGATTGCAATTGGCAGTTGAAAAAACCGGAGTCACTGGTTTTATAATACGAAAAGATAATCGTAAAGAAATAGCAGCGGTTACGGCTGCTCGTTGGAAGATTACCCCTGTTCCGAGTGAAACAAATGCAGGACTACCAGGAATTGGTTTCCCGCGTTGGAATGTAGAATTGATAAAAGTTCGTAATGGAAGTCCCCGAAGTTGGGTTTTTGAATGGTCGGGAGATAAGCTAATTAATATACCTTTCATTCAGCAAGAAAAAAGAAGATGGTTTGATTTTCAGAAAAAGCAATCAGGATAAAAATGCAAAAGCGTTATGCTTACATATGGTTCCAATTTTTATTATCAGACTGGCTTGTTATTCGAAGACCAGAGTTTAAAGATATTCCTTTCGTTTTTACAGTGTCTGATCATGGTCGTATGGTCATTACGGTTACCAACTATTTGGCTCAACAACACGGTATTAAAGTCGGCATGCGGCTAGCAGACGCTAAAGCTATCTGTCCGCAGCTGGAAATGATTGATGGTGAAGCTGACCGTCCATTAAAACTATTAACCGGATTAGGAAGATGGTGTATTCGATATTCTCCAATTATCATGTTAGATAATTTTTCTGTAGAGGGTGTTTTTCTGGATATTAGTGGTTGCACGCATCTTTGGGGTGGGGAAGCCAACTTTTCAAAAGAAGTGGTTAGTCGGTTAAAATCCAATGGATATGAAGTGAGGGTAGCAATAGCTGATACCCCTGGGGCTGCTTGGGCGATTTCTCGTTTTGGAAGTAAAGACTTGGTGATTCCAGTTGGGGAACATATTGAAGCATTATTACCCCTACCACCCGAAGCGCTCCGTTTGTCCGAGACTATCGTATCTAAATTAAAAAAGCTTGGTTTTTATCAGATTAAAAACTTGGTTAATATGCCACGGTCAGTCCTCCGTAGACGTTTTGGAGAGGAGTTTTTAAGCCGATTAGGACAAGCTCTCGGTACATGCCCTGAAACATTTAAGCTTATTGACGAACCTAGTCTGTTTCAGGAAAGACTATCTTGTTTAGAACCAATTAAGACTCGTCATGGAATAGAGATCGCTTTAGAGAAGTTGCTTGTTAAGCTTTGTATGAATCTACAAAAAGAAGGAAAAGGGCTGCGGACCGGGCTTTTAACTTGTCACCGGGTTGACAGTAAACTTGTCAAAATAAAGATTGGAACCAATGTAGCTAGCAATGATCCGAACCACTTATTTAAACTTTTTGAGCTTAAAATCGAACAGATACGTCCTGGATTAGGAATTGAACTATTTGTACTTGATGCTGTTAAGGTCAATAGTGTAATACCCGAACAGGAGGCTTTGTGGAAAGGAAATAATGGGTTGAAAGATCAAAATGTCATCCGCTTACTTGATCGCATTGCAGGAAAAGTGGGAGCTAGAACCATACAACGCTATCTGCCCGCAGAGCATTTTTGGCCTGAACGATCCTATAAGAACTCGATGACTATTTATGAAAAACCAAGTTCCGAATGGCGAACGGACCAACCCCGACCAACCGAATTACTTAAAAAGCCCGAACCGGTAGAAGTAATGTCAATCATACCTGATGCTCCACCCAAGTTTTTTATTTATAGAGATTTTCGGCATACCATCGTCAAGGCGGACGGACCAGAACGTATTGAACAGGAATGGTGGCTTGAAAATGGGCAGCATAGAGATTATTATCGCGTAGAAGACGAAGCAGGCCAACGTTATTGGTTATTCCGTTCTGGACATTATGAGAGCGAAGAAGGAATAAAATGGTTTCTTCATGGTTTTTTTGCATAAAAGGTAAACAAAGATGGATTATAGTGAATTGCAGGTTACTTCAAATTTCAGCTTTTTACGAGGAGCATCCCACCCTCATGAACTTGTGGAACAGGCAGCGGAGTATGGGTATAAAAAAATAGCGATTACGGATCGGAATTCTATGGCTGGTATTGTCAGAGCTCATTCCGCCACTAAGGAAAGAAATATCAAAATCATACCTGCTTGTCGTTTGGATTTACTGGACGGCCCCAGTTTGTTAGCCTATCCGACAGATAAAGAGGCGTATGGTAGATTGTCTGCATTGCTATCCTTGGGTAATCTACGAGCAGAAAAAGGTCAATGTCATTTATTCAAGAACGATGTATATGAACATTCAAAAGGTATAATTTTCATTGCAGTAAACCCAGGTCACCTTAACCGTTATTATTCTTTTGAAGATTCCTTTATTCAAAGTATTGCAGAATATAAAGAGGCTCTGGGTAAGCAAGTGTATATCTCTGCTACCCGTAGCTATATGGGGCATGATGATAAACTTATTTTCCGTACCCAGCAATTATGTGAACAATATGATTTGCCGATGGTGGCTACGAATGATGTCCATTACCATGATCCTGGACGTCGGGAACTGCAAGATGTGCTTACTTGCATTCGAGAAAAATGTACGATTTACGAAGCAGGTTTTCGTTTGCATCAAAATGCGGAACGCTTCCTAAAACCCATCAACGAAATATACCGTTTGTTTAGAGAACACCCTGATGCTATCCAGAATGCACTGGAAATATCTGAAGCATGTACGTTTTCGCTTAGCGAACTGCAATATGTTTATCCTGTAGAGATTAATCAATGTGGAAGGACACCACTCGAAGAACTAGAACATTTGACATGGGAAGGTGCTCACAGACATTATGGTGAGGAAATTCCAGAAAAGGTAGTCGGCATGATACATCATGAGATGAGTTTCATTAAAGAGAAAGATTATGCTAATTATTTTCTATTTGTGGAAGACGTTGTACGTGAAGCGAGAAATCGTGGAATATTATGTCAGGGGAGGGGCTCTGCTGCTAATTCAGCTGTTTGTTTTTGTTTGGGGATCACCTCAGTAAACCCCAATAAGTTTGAACTCTTGTTCGAGCGATTTATATCTTCTGAAAGAGATGAACCTCCTGATATTGATGTTGATTTTGAACATGAGCGCAGGGAGGAGATCATTCAATATATCTATGATAAATATGGTCGTGATCGGGCAGCGATTGTAGCTACTGTTACACAAGTTCATCAAAAAGGTGCCATAAGGGACGTTGGTAGAGCTATGGGATTATCGGTTGATACCATTAATCGTCTGTCCAGTTCTATATGGCGGTATAGCGATGATTGGTTTGACGATAAAATGATAAAGGAGCAAGGGCTTGACCCCAATAACCCACATCTGCAAAAGACATTAAACCTGACGACTCAGATGATTGGGTTTCCTCGCCAATTAGGTCAGCATACAGGAGGCTTTGTGGTAACGCAGGGAAAGCTGACTGACCTTTGTCCGATTTTGAACGCCCGGATGGACGGACGTACGAATATAGAATGGAATAAAGATGATATAGAAGAATTAGGTTTTCTGAAAGTCGACGTACTGGCCTTGGGTATGTTGACCTGTATCAGAAAAGCATTTGATTTATGCAGAGATCATTACAACAAAGAATGGTCTTTAGCTGACATACCTCAGGATGTACCAGAAGTTTATCAGATGATTAGCCAGGCAGACACATTGGGTGTTTTTCAAATTGAAAGTCGCGCTCAAATGTCTATGTTGCCTCGTTTAAAGCCGAAAGAATTTTATGATCTGGTGATTGAAGTAGCTATTGTTCGTCCGGGTCCCATACAAGGAGATATGGTTCATCCTTATCTACGTAGACGCAATGGAGAAGAAGAGGAAGACTATCCTATGCCTGAATTAGAACCTATATTAAAAAGAACCAAAGGTGTTCCTCTCTTTCAGGAACAGGCCATGAAAATCGCTATTGTTGCTGCCGGATTTTCAGCACATGATGCTGATGGCCTTCGCAGAAGCATGGCAACTTTTAAATCAAACGGCCAAGTAAACCGGTATAAGGAAAAACTAATTCAGGGTATGATAGCAAAAGGCTATACTCAGGAATTTGCTGAACGTATATTTAAACAACTAGAGGGTTTTGGCAGTTATGGTTTTCCCGAAAGCCACGCCGCGAGCTTTGCTTTGTTGGTATATGTGTCAAGCTGGTTGAAATGTATATACCCCGATGTTTTTGCAACAGCTCTGCTCAACAGTATGCCAATGGGCTTTTATCAACCTGCACAAATCGTTATCGATGCTCAGAAACACGGTGTAGAGGTCCGACCTCCAGATATCAATTATTCAATATGGAACAATCGTCTGGAAGAAAAAATAGGAGAGCATTATGCTATTCGTTTAGGGTTCCGACAAATCAAAGGCTTACAAAAAACAGAGTTGGATGTATTGATAGCATCTCGGGGAAAAAAATATAAGACTATTGATTCTTTAAGGAATATAGGATTAAGCATTGCTGCTTTAGAAAAGTTAGCTGATGCTGATGCATTCCGTTCGTTAGGTATGGATAGAAGGCAAGCTTTTTGGGAAATTGCAGCCTTGCAAGATATGCCAAAGGCGCTCTTTAAAGGACAACCTTCTGAAAGTGCATCAGAGGCACAAGTTGAGTTACCTTTGATGACTCCGGGTGAACACGTGCTGCACGATTATGCTTCAATTGGACTTTCTTTAAAAGCACATCCGGTGAGTTTTGTCCGCCCTCAATTAGAAATGTTGCGAGTATTATCAACACTTGCTATTAATGAAGATGTGTTAGACGGGGAGTTTGTAAAGGTTGCAGGCTTGGTTCTTGTCAGACAAAGACCGGCAACGGCTGCTGGTATATGTTTTATCACCATTGAAGATGAAACAGGATCTGCAAATCTGGTTGTTTTTGAAAAATTATTTAAAACCTATCGGAAAGAGATTTTAAATGCCAAACTATTAATGGTAGAAGGAAAAGTACAACGAGAAGGAAAAGTCGTCCATGTGATTGTGAAAAAGTGTTTTGACTTAACAAGGTTGATGAGTAAATTGATGCAAAAACAAGCTATAGCAAGCCTGAACCCGAAAATAGAGAATGAAGAAATCCCTTCGAATACATTTTACAAAGGACGAAACTTCAGGTAAAGCAACAAGCGTGATATTAATAGTCAGTTAACAGTTTATGATAATTTTCATAAAATAACTTTCTTTTTTGAGCATCGCTTAGGTTAGAAGCGAATACGCGACCTATACTTTGGAAATAAGAGCTGTCGGAACCGTAGAAGACCCGATCTTCTCCTAAACATTCAAAAGCAAAATCTATCATGTATTCATCATTATTGCTCCCACCCGTATCGACATAGATATTCGGATAATCTTGAAAAGCTTTACACATATACTCCCAATCTCCGCCGCCTCCTAAATGAGCAAACTGGAATTTTGCCTCCGGGTAACGTTTTGCCACATCAACAAAGTCATCTGGAGTTGATGTCGTCAATGCTTTGTTGGCATCATATTTCATCCTATACCCTCCAACACCTAACTGAACCTCTCCATGCATAAAAATGATCATCTTTAAATCGATAAACTTTTCTATAAATGGATAGTATACCGGATCGTTAATCTTAACCTGGTTGTAAAGTCGGGTTCCTCGCAAACCCTGGTCTACACAACGATCAATTTCATCCATCGCCGCCTGTTTATAAAGAGGATTCATGCTAAGTTGTCCAACTAAACGTTCAGGGAACTTCTTCATTGCCTTTATAGCCAAGTCATTAGAGCTTTTAAATTCTTCTGGAGTTTCCTTACGACTTAGCATAGGCATGGCAATAAAAAGTTTCTCAATCCCCAACCGGTTGGCATAATCCAATTGTGAAGCTAAATTCTCCTCTGAAAAATTGGAAGTAGCATACCCGTCAATCTTCCGATATTTTAAAACCTCTTCCATAAGATCATAGGTTTCGATGTCCATTTTCGTCGTGTTCTCCCCAGAAGTGTTCGTGCCACCTATCACAGCATTGCTTGCCAATAAACCAAGTGAAGTTATGGTGCCCTGCTTGAAAAATTCTTTCCGATTTATTTTGCTCATTTTTTAATTCGTTTTGTCTTGCTTCTTAATAATCTCCGCCGATGAGTCTAGTAAATTATTTAACGTATAGCATATCAGCGTATTTGCCAACGGCACATCCGCTGAGTTTCTGATGTTTTCCAGTTTCAATTCATATACATAACCCGGCTTAAGATCTGCCAATTTCAACGAAACCTTTTTTCTGTCTTCCGACAGTTGAATATCTTCTATGTCAACTTCCTTCAAATCGACCTGTGTAGAAACATCAATCCCTTCATCAATGGCTTTCTTTTTATATTCATATTTATAATGATGTACTTTGTAATTAGCAGGCGTTAAGGCTTCTTTAGCATTAACGGATTGCGTGAATGTTAGATCGAAACCCTCTTTAGTCAGACTCATTGTTAAGATTTCCATTGGCATGTTTCCCGTGTATTCGATCTTTTGTATGCCCGAATGGCCTACCCATCCCCCAAATTTAATTTGACCGACCCATAAGTTACCCTCGTGATCAAAAGCCAAACGGTTATTCCCGAAGTTCAGTCCTTGACCGTCAATAAATGGGATACAAGCACCCTGGAGTTCACCAGCGACCTCCTCAAGCATGACACGCACTATTCGGTCACGATTCATTTCGCCTACAAAGAGCTGACCGGCAAACGGACCGAACTTTCCGCCGCTAGCGTCTACTAAAGGTTGTGAAGGTGAATTTGCCATGATTCCCTGAGGAAACAGCACCGCTGCCTTGGTGCGCATACTATCTAATTCACTGATTGAGGCATTAAACGGATCGCGATTTTCCCATTCCTTTTTCCAAACAAGACTTGCAGGATGACCGTAGAAGTGATTTTCCTTTAGATGATACAAGGTGCTTGTTTCCACCCAATCGCTTTGATTATCGGTCACAAAAATATTTCCATTCAAATCAACACCCATGCCATTGGGGGATCTAAAGCCCGAGGCAAATGGTGTTGCTTCCCCATCGGGAGAAAGTTTCATGACCCAACCACGATAGGGAACAACAGAAAACATTTGGCGTCTCCCATCATTACCCTCTCTGCCCAATGGGTTCACTTTACCGCGAACTACCGTGCGAATATTGCCAGCACCGCCAGATGATGAGCCAGCGTTCAAAGCAAAATAAATGTTCCCGACACTATCTCTTACCGGTCCATAATTAAACTCGTGATAATTACCGGAGATACCAAAATCGTCCGCTGCATTTTCATATAAATCAGCTACTCCATCTCCATCAGTGTCTTTGATTCTCGTAAGCTCAGGAAGTTGCATAACCAAGACTTCGTTATTATCAATTGCTAATAAACCGAGGGGTCCCTGTAAGCCTTTTGCGAAAAGTTGCCACTTGTCAGATTTGGGGTCAAAAGTCATAATTTCCCCTCGCATAAAACAAGCGATTAACCGTCCATCAGGAAGAAAATCCATACCACCGACTTGTGCAGAGAGATTTTCTGGTATTTTAATATTTTTTATCTGATATGCTTGTTGTGCATATACTGAAACAAACTGGCAGAAAAAAATTAATGTATATATTAACCCTCTTAGTCGCATCAGTTCTTCTTTTTTTGAAATTGCAAATGAAAGTTTGTCATCTTTACAGTAAATTCTTTAGCTTCATCGGCCGATAATAATAATCGATTGCCAGACCACTCGCCTGCACTCGCCTCATAAAAAACGGCTTCGTTTTCTAAGTTCACAACAAACCATAATGACTCACGAATGTCAGGTATTCTAAACGTCCGGGAAAATCCAGTTCCATTCTCATTAGGATGAATTCTTTCATACACATCTAAGTCATTAATCGTATAATGAAATTCAGGATACTGATCTACTATACGGTAACCTTTGTAAGAAACCTTTGGGACAGTTGCATTCTCACCTATTAAAAGTGGATACTCAGTATTGTCCCGATAGAAGATATCGCCCAATACTTTGGCAGAAGCATCAAAATGTCCTTTCCAAAGATCTGAATTGTCAATAAAATCACCTTTCCAAGCGAATCTCAGCTTACATACCGCTGCATCCCAACAATAGGAAATCTCACCGGGCAAATGTACGGCGATTGCAGCAGGACTAGCGCCTTCAACGAATACACGATACCAGTAAGGTGCTTTCATTTCATAGGGGTGAGGAGGAACATCAACAAGTGTGTCCCGCTCGGGAACTTTCTTTTTTTCGACCACTTGTACGATCTTTTCTTCTATAACACGCATCTCTCCAAACATCATATAACCGTGTCCTGGGTAGGTACAGACATAAGGGTAGGTACCCGGTTTGTTTGGAGCGGTAAAAGTGACTGATTTAGATTCATCGGGAGATATTACTGGAATCGACCATAACACGTCAGGCAGTTTTGGAATAAAATTCATAGCAGGACCTTTCTCCGCTAATGCCAATGCGGCTTCAACAACTTTCTCTCGTGCACCAGGTTTTGTTATCAATAAATTATGACTCATTTCATCCTTGTTCGTCAGCACAATCCTAACTTTTTCCCCAGGTTTAACATTAAATTTAACGACATCGTACTTTAAACCGGGAATAGCTTTGATATAAATGGTTCGTATTGAATTGTCTTGATCTTGAGCATAAGTAATGGCTGTCATTGAAAATAAGGTGAGCACCATAAAAATCACTTCTCTATAGCCCCAAAAATCTTTGTGCATTTTCACTTCGAATCATGTTTTTAGTTAATTCATCAGCCTCGACTTCCCTTAAAGAATCAATTCTAAGTCGACCCGTTAAATAGTCGAGAATTGGCGCATGGGTACCAAAGGCAAATCGCTCTTTTCCATGGGTATTCAAAATCCGATGGAAATCATTTAAAGACCGACCGGATGTGTCCATAAGTACGTCCGCTTTTTTAAAGATACTGCTCATTTCCTCTCGAAGAGTCAGTCCATTCGCAATATTGAGAATCATATATTTTGCGTCGGGAACGAGCTGGATGATCGGAGTAATATTCGCCAAGTTCCATTCGGGTTTTCTACTACCTGCAACATAATCGATATCCATCCATGAACGCTGTCGACTGTCGACCATCCGTATGGTGAAAGCAACAGGAATACCTTCATCGCGTGCCATTTTTACGAGCTCTACCAAAGCAGGGTCGGAGATATCGTAATCATGATATTGAGGATAAAGACGCAAACCTTTCATACCAAATTTATGGATACTTTCATGAAAATCATTTTTCCATCCGGCGTACATGGGATTGATAACGGCAAAAGGTATGAATCGTTTAGAGAAACGCTTGTCAGATCGAAGTTTTTCATGCAGTTCTCTGTTAGCAGCTTGGGAATTTTTATAAAAAATTCCATTCAAATTGCTAATTACAGAAACATTCACCCCGAACTTATTCATCCGTGTCAAAAGTGATTCGCAAGTATTATATTGTAGCTGCTTAAACGGCCAATGACCCACATAAGCATTGATATCTATGAGCATATCTATCTAAGGATTATCATAATTAAGGTTGCAAATGCAAGATAAAAAATAAAATCAATAATAGACACCTGAGATAAAAATTCTAGTTATCCCGACCATCTAAAAAATTTCTATATTGCGAGTAGGAATTTGAGTTAAACTTATGAATATCTTGATGAATACTCTTTCGGTACTCTTAATTGTGCTGAGCCTTTTGCCGTTTATACAACATCAGCATTGGGTGTTTCGTGTGCCGGAATTCATTAAACTACAATTGCTATTCCTGCAGGTCATTGTATTCCCATTAGCATTTGTATTTGTTCAGCCCTCAGCCTTCTTTTGGGTTATACAATCGCTGCAATTCGGATTGATCATATATCACCTCTATATTTTAATACGCTATACCAAGTTTTGGCGCACACAAAAAATTGAGAAAAGCAAGTTCGCTTCAGACAAAATCAAGATTATCTCTTGTAATGTCTATCAATTTAACAAAGAGCATGACGAACTGATCAACCTTGTACAAAACGAAAAACCCGATATTGTTTTGACCATGGAGAGTAACAGCGATTGGGAGCGCTCCATGCAGGTGTTAGAAGACGAGTACCCTTACCAGGAGAAAGTCGCTCTTGAGAATACCTATGGTATGCATTTCTATACAAAATTGAAAGTTATTAACGTTACGACTCATTATTTTGTCGCTGATGACCTTCCCAGTATCGAAGCAGAACTTGAGACAGCAGACGGCTACCGATTTATGTTTTTCGGTGTACATCCGCCACCGCCGAGTCCTACGGAAGAAGAGAATTCAAAAGAAAGGGATGGTGATTTACTATGCGTTGCTAAAAAAATCCGATCATATAATGATAAAGCGGTCGTGGTTACCGGCGACTTCAACAATGTAGCATGGGCGAAAAGTTCTATTCTGTTTAAGAAAACGAGTGAGTTAATTGACGCTCGGATCGGTCGTGGTATCTTATCTACATTTCACGCTAAATATTGGTTTTTTAGGGTTCCATTAGATTTATTATTTCACAGCCCGGATATTATAATCGATAAACTCTTTATTTATCCATCTATTGGTTCAGATCATTTTCCCATTGGATGTACGTTTCATGTTGACAATCAATCAGCGGATAGGCAAGAAGATGAGGTAAAAGAATTGGAAGAAGATGAAATGGAAAAAGTTGACGAATTAATCGAAGAAGGCAACGAAGAGCAAACCGATAACAGGGAGAATGTAGAATAAGTAGTACGTAAGCAGTCTTATCATTATTTTAATTAAATTCGCTGAATGACGACAAATAACTATCTGATATATGGCGCCGGGGGCCATGCGAAAGTACTAAAAGACTTGATTGAAAAAACGAACCTGGAGGTTTACGCTTTTTTTGATGATTCAAACCAGATTAGTGAAATAAAAGGAATAGAAGTACGGCCGTACGATGCTTCATTCGCCCCTGGAAAGCTGCTTGTGTTGGGAATTGGAAATTCACGTGTCAGAAAACTTCTTTTCGAAAAGGTGAAACACGGTTATTCAATTTTGGTACATCCTGACGCTGTTGTTGCTTCAGACGCTATCATAGAGGAAGGTACTGTTGTCTTAGCCGGCGCGGTTATTCAATCAGGTGCGCGCATCGGGAAGCATGTGATCATCAATGCTAACGTCACGATTGACCATGACGCCGTAGTTGGTGATTTTGTAACCACTTATCCAGGTGTTTATGTAGGGGCCGAAGTTGTGATTGGAGAAGGCGCTGTGATTAATCCGAATAGTGTAATCATGCGTTTTTCCGAAGTTCCGTCTTACTATGAAGTAGGGCCGACGGAAGTTGTGGATGGAAAATTATAGTCGAAGAATAATATTAAAAAAATAAAAACATGACAGAGCAAAATAAAAACAAAGTAGCGTTCATTACTGGTGGAAGCTCAGGTATCGGGTTAGGAATTGCAGAAAGTTTATTGAAAGAAGGTTATCGGGTAGCGATTACCTCGCGTTCCAAAGAGCGGGTCGATAAAACCGTAGAGGTATTGAAGGAGATTGGTTCCGGCGAGATAATCGGCTTTAAAGCCGATACCCGTTCGTTTGAACAGCAGAAAGACGCTGTTCAGCAAACATTGGACAAGTGGGGGAAACTGGATGTTTTCGTAGCAAATGCGGGTGTTGGGCATTTTGCTCCAGTTGAAGAACTGACCATTGAACAGTGGCACGAGACCATTGACACAAACCTTACGGGTCCATTTTACAGTATAAAAGCATCTGTAGAAGCCTTAAAAGCTAGTCAGGGATATTTTATCACCATATCCAGCCTTGCAGGAACCAATTTTTTTGCAGGAGGATCTGCCTATAATGCAAGTAAATTTGGTTTAACAGGCTTTACGCAAGCTGTTATGCTGGATTTGCGCAATGCCGGAGTCCGAGTGACAACGATAATGCCCGGTTCGGTAGCCACTGCCTTCAATAATCACGAGGTAAATAATGAAGACCATTGGAAAATACAAAAAGAAGATATGGGTGAAATTGTGGTTGATCTCCTTAAAATGAATAGCCGCACGCTTCCAAGTAAAATCGAAGTGAGGCCAAGTAAAACAAGTTAACTTTTTGGGTCAGATGCAAAAGTTCACTTGCAATCGATGATAAATTTTGTACTTTTAATTGACTCTTAATAAAAGTACCAGAATTATAAGCGGATAAATTATTCATCGGACAAAGAATAAAAAATACAAGGCATTGGATAGAAAATCTTTTTTAAGAAATACAATCATTTTGGCGGGCGGGGTTGCCTTTCTGCCATATCTTCCTTCGTGTAAAGGAACACTGGGCCAGGCAGATATTGTTCTGGCAGAACTGGGAGAAACGATCATTCCTGAAACGACGACTCCGGGTAGTAAAACTTTAGGACTGCATAATTTTATAAAAAAAATGATCGAAGACTGTGGTGATGAAGAACAACAAAAATTATTCGGGAAGGGGCTGGTAGCCTTTGAGTCAAAATTTAATCGTCTGAATGACATTAGTTTTGAAAAAGCAAATCCGACCCAGCGTGCAGAATATCTAAAAACAATCGAAACAGGTGAGTTAGAAGTAACGGAAGAGCGGGAAATGGAAGAAAAAGAAACGATCGAAAAGTTTTATTCTCTCATCAAAAGACTAACAATCCGAGGTTATACCAACTCCAAGTATTATATGACAGAGGTAGTTCCTTATGAACTGGTTCCGGGGCGATATAATGCTTTCTATAAAATAGCATAAATAACATGGCAAATAATAATTCTGGTAATAGCTTTGATGCTATTGTTGTAGGTTCTGGTATTAGCGGCGGCTGGGCAGCCAAAGAGTTTACAGAAAAGGGATTCAAAACCTTGGTTCTGGAACGTGGGAAAGATGTTAAGCACGTGAAGGATTATCCAACGACGAACATGGCGCCTTATGAATTTGAGCACAATCTTGAAGTCCCTTACGCTATTAAAAAAGAAAACCCCATTGTTAGTCGTTGTTATGCGTTTAGAGAAGATGCAATGCATTTTTTCGTAAAAGACAAAGAGCACCCTTATATACAAGAAAAGCCTTTCGACTGGATACGCGGCTATCAGACTGGAGGAAAATCACTGTTATGGGCACGCCAGACACAGCGCTGGAGCGATTTTGACTTTGAAGGACCAGCGAGGGATGGATTCGCTGTTGACTGGCCAATTCGTTATAAAGATATTGCTCCTTGGTATAGCTATGTAGAAAAGTTTGCCGGTATATCAGGAAACAAAGACAACCTGCCTCAGTTGCCAGATGGTGAATTTTTACCCGCTTATCCGTTGAATACAGTTGAGGAGTACTTCAAAGGTTTTCTACATGATAACTATTCCAATAGAACGGTTATATCGGCAAGGTGCGCACACCTATCCGAACCGCAACCTATACATCTTGAACAAGGGCGCGCGAAGTGTATGAACCGGGTGCTTTGCCAACGAGGTTGTCCGTTTGGTGGTTATTTTAGCAGCAATTCATCAACAATTCCTTGGGCGGAAAAGACTGGCAACCTTACCTTAATTAACAACGCAATCGCAGAATCTATCATTGTCGATGAAAATACGGGTTTAGCAAAAGGGGTACGCGTGATTGACGCAGAAACAAAGGAAGTTACTGAGTATTTTGCGAAAGTTGTATTTGTTAACGGATCTGCCGTTAATTCTGTTGCCCTGCTTTTAAATTCAAAATCAAAAGTACATGAAAACGGCCTCGGGAATGAGAACGAACTGCTTGGACGCTATTTTGCATTCCACAATTATAGTGCGCGGATTTCAGCGCAATACGAAGGGGATTTGAATTTTTCAACGGATGGCCGGAATCCAGCGGGGGGTGGTTATATCCCACGTTTCCGAAATCTTTACAAACAGGAGACTGATTTTCTACGCGGTTATGCGGCTGGGTTTAGTGCGCGTAGAAATACATATACAGATCAAGAGGGGATTGGTATTAACCTCAAAGAATCACTAAACAACCCAAAACTAGGCATTTGGAACGTTGGGTCACATATGATGGGCGAAACCATTCCTAAAAAAGAATCATTCATTAAATTGGACGAATCAGAGAAAGACGAATGGGGAATGCCGCTGATACGGATTTCAGTCGACTACGACGAGAATGATGTTAAAATGAAAGCTGATTATCTTGATCAATTTGAGGAAATGTTTGAAAAAGCCGGATTTATTAACATAAAAAGAAATGACGCTACTCAGGCGCCTGGGTTAGATATTCACGAAATGGGAGGGGCTAGAATGGGGCTCGATCCGAAGACCTCTGTTCTAAATGCTTTTAATCAGGTACACGCCTGTAAAAATGTTTTTTTGACAGATGGAGCTTGTATGACTTCCACTTCGACACAAAACCCATCGCTGACTTATATGGCTTTGACTGCGCGTGCGGTTGATCATGCAATTAGTGAGTTGAAAAAGGGAAATATTTAATAGATTTGCGGCGTTAAAAAAGAATAAATAATGAACGAATGGATTTTTAACGTCAAGGAAAGCATTAAAAAGTTTCTGCTTGAGGGAAAAACAATATCGAAGTGGTTAATCCTATTTTTGGACTTTTTAATAGTATCCTGGTCGTTTTCATTCTCTTTTCTACTTGTAAAAGGCTTCAATTTCGTTGAGATTGACCAGAACCGGTTCTTTGTTTACGTAGGTGTATTTTGTATAACTGCGATGATTGTTCTCTATTTTGGCAGGATGCATACCGGTTTGCTACGCTATTCTAATAGTGTAGATTTGATTCGTATATTCTCTGCGTCCGTTACATTCTCTGTAGCGTTCCTAATCTTAATCCTACTTTTTGGTTCGTCTGTTATTGACGGTGCATATGTGAATCTATTTTTGATTGTATTAATCAATTTTTTTATTTGCACCTCCCTGCTTGTCATGCTTCGAATCACAGCTCGAAACACGTATCAGTTTTTAACTAGGAGGTTCGCTGGGCGTGATTTTGTTCGCACACTTATCTATGGGTCAGATAGAAATGCTGTATTGGTTAAACAGGCACTTGAAGCAAACCGCGAAGTAAACTATGTTGTAGTCGGTTTTATTGATACCAACCGAAAGAGGCTCTATAGCTATATGGAACAAAAAAAAGTATATCACTTTAAGGAACTTCCGGAGCTAAAGAAATATAAGAAGATTGATCAATTGGTCATTGTTCATGAGAACTTGGACGAACGCTCAAAAAAGGTTGTTATTGAGCGCGCGATTAGACTAGGTATTAAGATAATCACAGTTCCACCAACCAGTGAATGGCTTTCCGGCACACTCGATAAAAAACAGATGCAGAAACTTAAGATCGAGGATCTTTTGCAACGAAAACCTATCAAAATTGATCAAAGTAAAGTTAAAGATGATCTCTGTGGAAAACGAGTATTAATTACTGGTGCGGCGGGCTCTATAGGATCTGAAATTGTGCGACAAGTTATGGGCTACAATCCGGCGCTTTTGATATTGTGTGATAATGCTGAAAGCCCCCTACATAGCATTCAATTAGAGATCGAAGAAAAATTTCCAGACGGGAATATAGAAGTTGTTATATCGGACGTAAGAGACGAACGTCGAATGGAAAAGCTTTTTAAAACTTGCTTGCCACAAGTCGTTTATCACGCAGCTGCATATAAACATGTACCTTTAATGGAAAACAATCCATTTGAAGCCGTTGGGGTGAATGTAGGTGGAACGAAACATGTAGCGGATCTTGCCGTGAAGTACAAAACTGAAAAGTTTGTGATGGTATCTACTGATAAGGCAGTTAACCCGACAAATGTAATGGGTGCTTCCAAACGTTTAGCGGAGATATACATTCAGTCTTTAAATGAGCATCCAGAAAATAGCACACGGTTTATAACCACGAGGTTTGGCAATGTATTAGGCTCTAACGGATCCGTAATACCTCGCTTCAGGTCTCAAATTGAAAAAGGAGGCCCTATTACCGTAACGCATCCTGAGATTACTCGCTATTTTATGACCATCCCTGAAGCTGTACAGCTTGTGTTGGAGGCGGGCACGATGGGTCAAGGCGGCGAGATTTTTGTATTCGATATGGGCAAACCAGTGAAAATTATTGATATGGCTAAAAAAATGATTCAACTGGCAGGGTTTGAGGAAGGCAAGGATATTAAAATTGTATTTTCAGGTTTAAGGCCAGGTGAAAAGCTATACGAAGAGCTTCTCGCCACGGCTGAGTTGACTTTGCCGACCCACCATGAGAAAATCAGTATCGCGAAAGTTCGAGTCTATCCTTATGAAGATGCCAACAAATCGATCTGTGACCTTATCGCTGTCACGAAATCCAAAAAAAATGAGGAAATTGTTCGAAAAATGAAGGAAATTGTTCCTGAATTCCTAAGTAAGAATTCCATTTATGAGCAACTCGATCAGCCATCTTCCTAATAACAGCCCTTCTTCGCATCATCCCAAAAGTGATTCTTCTTTTAAACAGGGTATTGTAGACGCTCATGCCCACTTCTGGGACTTAAGCCGTTTGGAATACCCATGGTTAGATGAGGTTCCGGCAATAAAAAGGGACTACTTCCCGAAAGATTATACTGATCAAATCAAAGATATCCCAGTCGCAGAAATTGTTTTCGTACAAAGCGATTGCGCTTCAGAACAAAGCCTAAAAGAAGTTGAGTTTGTTAGTCGACTCGCTTTGCAAGAAACTCGAATCAAGGGAATTGTTGCGCATAACCCGATTGATAACATCCATCGTGCTATCAAAGAACTAGATATACTAAAAACCAATCCGTTGGTCAAGGGAATAAGATGCATGTTTAAAGATTCCGGTCGATTTCTTTCGTCTCATGCAATTGACGTTCTTAAAATTCTACCTTCCTATAATTACCCCTTCGATATTTGCATCCAATTCAATGATCTACCCAATATAATCAAGATGATCGAGCAATGCCCCGATACTTGTTTTATAATCGATCATTTAGCAAAACCAGTTATTGACGAATCTCGATTTGAGGAATTTCAACAAGAAATGGATGTCTTAGCTAGTTTCCCTAATGTATTTGCCAAAATAACGGGTCTAATCACAGAAGCAGGGCCGCATTGGTCGACAGAGCAACTAAAACCATACATAACGTATGCAATAGAAGCCTTTGGCCATCACCGTCTGATGTTTGGTAGCAATTGGCCTGTCTTGCTTTTGAACGGAACATTCAATAACTGGTACGAAATGGTTGACTCATTTATGCATTCCTACTCGGATGACGAAAGATCTCAACTATTTCGCAAGACAGCAGAAGTAGTCTATCGGCTTAAATAACAATAATTTAAGCTGTTCTTCATTCATTTATAACAGAAAAGTTATTTTCATTGGCATAGTTTTTTCTCTTATTGGGTTTTACGAAGAACTAAAATATTGACGCTATGAAAAAGTTATTAATCGGATGCCTACTGGGACTAGGAGTCTCAGTATCTATTTTACCAGCATGTAGTAATGCCGATGGTAAAAAATCAGAAGAAATGGCTCAGCGCTACGAAATAGAAAAACGGATTAAAGATAGTTTGCGTCTTGATAGCTTTGAAAGAGCCGAAGCTGCAAAAAACGCATTAGAAGAAAAGCAAGCACGGGAAGAAGCCGCTGCAGTACAATCGTCTAGCTACTCGTCCTCGTCTAGTCAGGCACAGTATGCTTCAGACAATGACTATACCGCAGCTGACAACGATTATCAATATCCAGTAGTTGAAAAGAAAAAAGGCTGGAGCGATGCAGCTAAAGGAACCGCTATTGGCGGTGCCGTAGGAGCTGGAGTAGGTGCTTTAATTGATAAGGATAAACGAGCACGCGGTGCTATTATTGGTGCTGCAATTGGTGGCGGAAGTGGATATGCGATTGGCCGTAAGAGAGATCGCCAAAGCGGACGAGTACAGAAATAATAAAAATGCAGAAAATAAATAGTATTTTAGTATAAATAAAAAGCCCTTCCGGAATCAATTCAGGAGGGGCTTTTTTCTTTTTTTACAAATTATTTTTGCAATTAATGATATATTAGTATTCTTATCCCAAATTTATTGGGTAAACATAAATATACTAATCATTCAAAGCTATTTATATGAATATCAAAAAACATGTTATCCGGATCTTAGTCCTTTTTATTTTTATGGCAAGCGTGATTACTTCCCATGCTCAGAACCAGAAAAAAGATCAAATATTTGACGGGAAAACACTAAATGGTTGGAAGCAATTAACAGGTAGCGCAACTTACGAGGTTGTAGATGGGATGATCGTAGGAACAACAGTTTCTGGCTCCCCCAACAGCTTCCTGGCTACGGAAAAAGAATACGGAGACTTTATCTTGGAACTCGAGGTAAAGATAGAAGGTGCTAAAAACAATTCGGGTATCATGACAAGAAGCCACTACGACCCTCAGGGCAACAAAGGTGCTGGAAAGGTATTTGGCAGGCAAGTCGAGGTAGATCCAACCGATCGTAAATGGTCAGGAGGAGTGTATGATGAAGCTAGAAGGGGATGGCTCTATCCGCTCGATCTCAACGAGGCTGCTAAAGAAGCTTTTGACGTCAGTAAATTCAATCATATACGGATCGAATGTATCGGAGATGAAATTAAAACATGGGTCAATGGAATTCCAACAGCCCATGTTATCGATACAGTTGACCGCGAAGGCTTTATAGCTTTGCAGGTACACTCAATTCGGAAAGATCATCAACCTGGAGAGAAGGTTTATTTTAAGAATTTGAAACTAAAAACGCATAAACTCAAGCCAAAAGCTTTCCCTTCTGATATAGAAGTAGTTGATTTAAGAAAGGCAGACGCTAAGTAATAAAAATAATACCTAAGTAATCTAGCAAATCCTTGTGTATGTGTAGAAAGTACACTATATTTGTAGTATCATAATTTAGGTTTATAATTGGTTAGTAAAGGTTCCCATTCTCCCCGTTTGGGAACCTTTCTTTTTTAATACAATTTTCCACTTTTAAACCTCGTGCTTTTTAAACTTTATAACTGCATGATACAATACTGAAGTCCATTTGATATCGATTTGGGTAGTGAGCAAGTTTTAATCTCTACAGCAAACGACTCTCATTTTTAATTTTATATTTATTTTTGCTTTTTCTTAGAAATATATCGATGGTTTGTTATATTCGTGATTAATCTGATAATGAAAAAGCCAATCTTAGTAATAAAATTCGGAACAGCCTCAATAACCAACCAGAATGGTGACCTAACTGATAAAGTGATAGCCGAGATAGCAAGACAGGTATCAACTATTCACAATCAATATCGTATCGTTTTGGTTTCTTCAGGGGCTGTAGCGGCTGGTAAATCCTACATCAATAATTATAAGCAGCGATTAAGCGAACGTAAAGCCGCCGCCGCTATCGGTAATACTTTGTTACTAAACAAGTACTCAGATTACTTCAGACCTTATGGTATTTCAATTGCACAGAGTCTTTGTGAACGAAACCATTTTTCTAATCGAAATCAATTCTTACAATTAAAGAAAACCTATGAAAAGCTTTGGGATAATGAGATTATCCCTATAGCTAACGAAAATGATGTGGTGAGTAATTTGGAATTGAAATTTTCGGATAATGATGAATTAGCAACCTTAATAGCTGTCGGTTTTAATGCTTCACTATTATTGTTCAGTACCTCCGTCCCGGGCGTTTTGGATGAACACAATCAACTTATCAGGGAACTGGATACGAGCAATAAGGATCTATTAGATCTCGCTCGAAAAGAAAAATCAGCATCGGGCTTAGGGGGGATGACGTCTAAACTTACGTATACCCGCTTAGCAAATCAGATGGGAGTCCAGACAGTTATCTTTGGCATTAATACACCAGATGGAATACTGAAAGCCCTTAATAATGAAACCGGCACGGTATGCAAGGCACGTTTTTGTTCCATGTCAGCTAAAAAACGTTGGTTGGCGAGCGGAAGTTTGATTAAAGGAAAGGTGCGGATCGATCCGGGTGCGCAACGGGCATTGACTAAGCGGTCAAGTCTATTAGCCGTAGGCATACAAGAGATTATCGGAGACTTCGAAAAAGGAGAGGTTATTGAAATGATCGATCAGGACGATACGACGATCGCGGTAGCAAAAACCAAGGTATCATCTTCATTTTTAATGAACAATCTGAATAAGCAAAACCTGGAAGTTGCTCATGCTGATGACCTGGTATTGATTTAGAGGTTGCGGATGGTATCGAGCGGGATGCACGATGAAAACAAGAATTATAGCGATGATTTTACAAATATGGACACGATAGCAAATATGGACACGATAGAAGGATATTTAAAAAGTGCTGTTAAAGCAATTCGTTCAGTACAATTGCTAGCAGATGAAACGCGGGTTCAAATATTAGAGGACCTCTCTAACAGGATCCAAAGATCCAAGGATTTGATTTTGAAGGAAAACAAATTGGATCTGGATAAAATGGATGATACAGATCCTAAAAAAGATCGTCTGAAGCTGACTAGTGAGCGGATTGATGACCTCTCTCAGAGCTTAATTGAAGTCAGCCAGTTAGCTAATCCGGCCAACCAACAGATCCTTGAAAAAGAACTTCCAAATGGATTGATGATCAAGAAGAAGACAGTACCGCTAGGCGTAGTCGGCGTCATTTACGAATCACGACCGAATGTAACGATCGATGTCGCTTCCCTTTGTCTGCGATCGGGCAATGTTTGTTTATTACGAGGAGGAAGTGATGCCTTTTATACGAATCAGGTTTTGGTAAAGCTGATACATGAATCATTGAAGTCCTTTGACGTTGACGAGAATATTGTACAGTTACTGCCAGTCGACCGGAAGTTTGTAGACGAGCTGTTAAATGCAGATCGCTACGTTGATATTATTATTCCGCGGGGTTCACAGACTCTAATTGATTTTGTAAGAGATCATTCCAAAGTACCTGTGATAGAGACCGGAGCAGGGGTCTGTCATACATACGTTGAGTCGACAGCCAAGCTTGATGATGCCGCTTCCATCGTTGTAAATGCCAAAGTATCGAGGCCATCGGTATGTAATGCGCTGGATACTGTCATCATAGATCGGGCTATCGCGGACAATTTTCTAGGTTTGGTTGCCCCGAAATTAAGTGCCCATGATGTTGAGATATTCGCTGACGAAGAGTCTCACTCTATTTTGGAAAAGGCTAAATACCCTTTATTAAGAGCTGCTGACCCAGATGATTTTGGTCGTGAATTCTTAGCACTGAAATGCTCTGTAAAAATTGTCGATGGGGTAGACGAGGCGCTTGATCATATAGCAGCATATTCATCGAAACATTCGGAGGCTATTGTTTCCGAAGATGTATCTGTGCAAAACCGATTTCAAAATGAAGTAGACGCAGCTGCAGTATATGTTAATGCGTCAACCCGGTTTACTGATGGTGGCGTCTTCGGCTTAGGTGCCGAAATTGGAATTTCGACACAAAAGCTTCACGCACGCGGACCTTTTGCTCTTGAAAAGTTGGTAACTGAAAAATGGCTTATCGAGGGAAATGGTCAGGTTCGGTAAATATCGTCGGGAACAGAACTTTTAAATCAGAGATCTCTTTTGAATCAGGAAGAGAACCGCTTAACTTCGATCTTTTTCTGTTTTACTTTCAGCTCAATTGTTGGCACGGTTAAAGATTTTTCTTTTGAGATCCTAATGTCTTGTGCTTTAAAGTCGGTGTATACGTTATTAGGCAGTGAGCTGTCGTCAACCTGTAATGTATATTCCCCGATAGGAGCGAATAGTGTAAACTCTCCATCTGTGTTACTTAGGGCAGAAATCCGGTTGCCGTCTTTATCAATTAACCAGACGCGTAGACCGCTGATCTGATCATTGATTTCTTCACTAGTCCGTTGGTCATAATTGTACTTAAAACTACCTGTCACTTTACCGGTTTCCTGCAATGGTATATTCAAAAGAAACTCTTTAGTACACAGATTGATCTTCTCGGGCGTACTGGCATACCAATTGGACGAGGGGATATCAATATCATACGTACCGTATGGAACTTTTTTGTAAATAACCGTGCCATCTGATTGGCTGACAAAAGTAACGTCCCCGATGGTAACAATTCGCTCGCTCGCTGGAATATCTCCGTCATCGTAAATTCCGTTCGCGTTATTGTCAAAAAATAGGAACAAACGAATATTCCCCTTCTTACCCGGCTTATTCCCTTGCTCAGTTGGCAGCTTATAACTGATCCCCGTCTGCGCATTTACAAAGGAAGAACTGTATATTGTGCCTTGATAATCATAGATATAGGCATTGATAAAACCTGAAAACCGGGTTGAGAAAGCATACGAATTGTTGGTTGAAAGCGACCAATTGTTACCGGTATAGGAGTCTCTATTAAAGTTAATGCTCAAAGAAGTTCGGAGACGATTATCGAAGAATGTATTCTGAAAACTAGGAGCAATATTGAACCGGCGAACAGTTTGCCGGTCATCATAAAAGCCAAAAGCCTCTCTCACGGTAAAATCACCCTGTTGGTAATAGCCATTCACAGAAAAAGCCTGATAGTTCCATAAAAAGCTTGCTCGGATCTGAAGTTGGTTTTTGCCAGAACTTTTCAGTCTCCCAAAACCATTCTCTGAAGTAAAATTGATCAAATGCTGATCATTCTTGCTTCGCCAGTTCAATGTCTCGGTAAACCGCCATGAATTTAAGCGCTGTACCGAGCTCATCATCTCAATCGGTGAATAGATAGATGCTTCATCGGCTTGTTTTTTCGCAGCAATACTGAAACTAAAATTATTTGTTATCGGAAAATACGTTCCTGCTTCGAGACTTGCACTTTCTGATCTGGAGTTATAGAAAAAATAGCTTTTTAAATATTTCGGATCATAGTTATAATAATTATATCCGACCCAAAGGTTCACCTTGCCTAGCCGACGACTGATACGTTCGTTAATGCTTAACAAACCTCTTCGAATACCAGGATAATAGCCTGTACTGTAGAAATTGTTGCTTCCGATGTTATATTCTCCGACCAGCCCGTTCAACGCCGCGCCGATCGCAAGCGCAGGTTTATAAGCGCTGCCTTCATCTGCTAACCTTGTTAAGCCACCACCAAGTTCGACCGATGCTGAGAGGTCTTTACTAACCGGGAATGCATAATCATTCATAAGAATAAAGTTTTCTGATTGCTCTAGGTCAGAACGGTCGTAAATCAGCGACCCTGTATATCTTTTTTTATTGTTGGGATGATGTAGATAGACTCTGGAAAAGGCAGTATAGCCTTCGTTATCGCCTCCAATTCGATTTCTGTTCCCCAAAAGATTATAACTTTTATCTGCGAAACCGATTTCGAACGATTGTGTTTCATCCTCATTTCGATGATACACTTTTACACCGCGACCATTTATATAGGTTTCGAGGTTTTCATTGATACTGCCCAGTACGATCCCTGTATTCTTCCTCTCATAATTTAAGAAGGTGTTGGTCAATAAGGGGTTAAGATTATTTTGTGTATAGATATAAGAATCCAAATTAAACGCCAACGAACCCTGACTTAACTGAAAACGCCCCCTTCCATTAATTTGTATTGCTTCGTTTTGTGTAAATATGTTTCGACTGCTGACACTGATGCTATTGGGGCTATATGAATCGTAACTGTAGCCTTGATGCAGTGGGTCGTGATACGTTCGTGAGCCCGATGCATTTTGGATCGTTGTCAGGATATTATTAATAAGCTCACCATCTTCATAGAGTGCCGCAATATTCACCGCATAATGTTCAAATCCAAGCAGTTCTTCGGTAATGATTTTTCTGAATGTTATAACAGTATCCTGAAATGGACTCAAAACCAAGCTGCGTTGTTCGATTGAACTCCCTCCGGTCATATTGGGAAAGGAGGCAGTAATATTTATAACTTCTCCATTGTTTCCCTCATTCCTTATCATAGCGGATACCTCGATTGAGTCGCCCACATGCGTCATCAATTGAGTAGATGGCTGTGAAAGCAAACGAACTTTTGAGATCGATTGGATGATCAAATCACTCGTAAAGCTACTTGCCAATTTGCTGCTTTCATCAAAGAGCTGTATCGTAACAGGCGTGTTTCCGGCAGGAACTGATCTGTCGATCGATAATCGGATAGGGAAGTAGAGTGAAGATTTTTGATCCAAAGCTACAGGAATAGAATCTCGTCCGACGATCGTGATACCATCGACTTCCTTTAAACGCAAATAACCATGGAAACCTTGAGGGGCCTGATTGCTAAGTTGCAATGCCAGCGAGACGATCGACTCGTTCTGGGCATCAATAACACGATCTGTTGAAATGGCAATTGTCGTCTCTCCGCCAACTTGCGCATAAACCGATTCGAAAGTAAAAAGGCCATAAACCAGCCAAACGCATAACGTACGCGTCAAATACAGACCATATTTCAACCTTCTACACATTTAAATATGCTCGCAATTATTGTGGTATAAGCGTGTACATCAATGTCGTCTGATACGAATCGGGTTTTACCCGAAGCATACGTTCGTCGTTTGGTTTTGTAAAATACCTTATGTCGAAAGTTCGGGCTTGACTGGTCGAGTTGATACCGTTGAACACCGTCTGTAAATTCTCTGATAGAACAATTGTTCCACCAACTGATCCGCTGCCCTCGGTGATGCTGAGGCTTACCGTGTTCACCGGAAGTAAATTATCAGCAGATGTGAGATTAGGCGACAAGGCTCGCACCTGTACCGTATAGGGCGTAGTCGAAGTGATCGCCAAACCACCTGGGTATGTTTGAGAGACCCCGTTTACATAATCAATGACATTCCTAAATTCCAATACTCCGTCTCGTGCCTGTCCGTTAATTTGTATCGCGTAAGTTGGTTCCACAGGTAATTGATCCTGCGGATAAATCTGGAACGTTGCTCGTGCCGTAGATTCAGCTAATATTTGTCCGCCAGCATTAACCAGCGTAAAAATCAGCCCGATGTTGTAATTTTGCCAGCTCTTCAGCGCATCCAGGTAGGCACCGCCATCAATGAATATATCGTAAGAAAACAACCAATATTGATAGTCGCTATTGGTAGCAAGGGGTACCTGTGCCTTCGAAATAACGGGAATATTGGAAAGGCCTAAAGGGATCTGTACTGAATTGGTTCCAATTTCCTGAAGCGCAGGTGTCGGGCTGGTTGGGTCAATAATGCGTATCTTCATCCGCGAGGGATCAAAAACTTTGCCTTCACTGTTTCTCATCGGCTCCGCAAGCCGGACGTACAGCGACCAATTTGGATAGTTAATCCGCTTGTTACCAAAATGAAATTCTGTACGGAATGCAGCGTCTGTAACCGACCCTTGATATGAATAATTACTGATCCATGCGCTGTTATGTGCGTTTAAGCGAACTTGTGAAAAAACAGATGCAGACGTACATGCAAATAAAAAACTAAAAATAAATGACAATGATCTAATCATAGCTAAAGGATAGTTCTGCGATCTTTACAGCTGACGCATGTTCATAATCTACCAATGCTGTCGCGATGTATTTGCCCTTTGATAAATCTTCTGGTAAATTAAAATATACTGTCCGTTTGTCTCCAGGCATCGAATAAAAAACAACATCCTCTAATTTTGTCTTTTTACCCGTCTCCTGATTAAGGAGTTCACAGCTAATAGTCCCGTCGGACCAAACATTGCCTAGGTTTTCGAACTCAAATCGAAGTTTCGCCGGATCGTCCTTCTGGTACGAAAATCCGGTAACTTCCAGGTTTGCATCTCTAGCCACGCTATTTCGATGATATATCTTAACTCCGGAGCGAACAGCTATCTTAATATTAGCACCCCGCTCGTCCAAACCATCTGAAGGATTGATCTGGGTAAGAAAAATCATTGCTGTATGAACAGGTACCTCGGGGTCCAGATTTTCAGGAATCCGCATCCGTACATTCAATTCATGACTGGCTCCTGGCGCCAATGAGAAAAACGACTGAGGGAGAATCTCAATCCACTCAGCAGCCGATGTCTTCAGGCTACCTGCTCCTGTGAGGATATTATTCCCTAAGCTATCGTATTCCCAGTCATTAAAGGAAACGGAAAGCTCCAGTGTCTGAGTCTTACTCGGATTTGTTACCAATATTTTTTTAGTTTCTGTCTGTCCTGGACCCAGAGTAAAATAGGTGCGTGGCGGGCTCACCGACAAACTCGTCTGGGAATAGCCAAGCAAGGGGAGGATTATTATGGAAACCAGCAAGTATACGATGCGGAAGTTAATTATTGAAGTCATATTAGAGTACACCAGAAATTATAAATCATGAAGAGCAGTTCTGGTTTCCGCCAAAACTGCTCTTTTTTTGGGTTCTTAGCGAACGGATATCAAGTTAAGAACCTCAAACTATTGAGCAACGATTGAATAAGTTACCGTTGTTGTATAAACGGTTGGGTTTTCATCGTTATAATAGCTGTTAAGGTATCCATCAGCACCTATTCCAGAATATTTAACATTGAAATTTTTATTCACACCGCCTACGGAGCTGCTGATTAAGTTTGTTGGTGTGGTTGACAATGAAACATTGTTATAGTTAGCACCGGTCAAAGCGTTTGTGGCACCGGGGCTTGCTAAAACGTTGATAGTTGAAGCAGAAATGGTTTCAGACCCGTTTGCGCGTTGAATGTTGTCAGTCGCCGACTGAGCCTTCACTTCGAATCCGCCTGTGCTATACACGGTTAGGTGGTCATCCAGCGAAACCTCAACTCCATTTGCGTAGTCTTCCTTCGAATCGTACACTAAATCTACTGTACGTTGTGTTGCCGCACCTACTTCAATGGTTTGGATAGGGTTCAAGATAACACTCAATTGAACGTCGGCACTTTGTTTACCATCTTGGGCAAAAGCGACTAGGCCGGATACTAATAAAACTGCTGCAGTTAATAAGGTTTTTTTCATGTTCTTTTGTAATAAATTTGTTTTGTAAATTTTTTTTGCGCATTCTTTTTTTATCTTTTTGCGCACTACAAATTTAGATACAAATCAAGCGTGAGCTTGTAGTAAAACCTTTTAGTTGATGTAGTTATTAAACTACATCATTAGTGGCAAACTACATAATTATAAAGGTTCGATACTGTAAAGCACATCAGCTAAATACTGTTCCATTTCAATAGGAGCGTGACCACTCATTATTTGGTCTTTTTTAGTAGGGGCAGCTTGAACGTTAGTTTCTTGTTCCCAGCCATCAAGCCTTTTGACGACATAGCGTGTCGTGCCAAAAGCATCAATGTTATCAAAAAAATGATCACTGAAAAGGTTCTGTTTAACTTCGATCGTTTGGAGAGGGTACAATCGAATATTAAGCTGTACTTCGCCTTGAGCGAGGACTATCATCGCAAAAAGCACCGGGAGGAGTGTTAGCCCAAATCGTTTCATAGCCTTTCATATTGTTGTTACAATTTACGAAAAAAAACCAAGTATTCCTACGACTGAGAAACGAAATTTACCTAATTTATCAGGCCTTCATAAAATCGGAAAACATCGATAAGTTCTGGTATATTCTTCACCTCTAATTTTTTAAATATCCGTGCTTTATAAGTGCTTGCGGTAGATGAATGGAGATTAAGCTCGGTGGAAATATCTTTCAATGATTCACCACGAATTAACTTTTCGGCTATCTCCATTTCTCGGGTCGAAAGTGTTGTTAGCGGGTTTCTGGTGGTTTTGTCCCGAGAACGGATGCTGTTGGATACCAACGTATCTTTTATGTTCTCACTTACATAGCTGCCCCTTCTGAACATTTTTTCCAGCGCTCTTCTTACCGTATCCTCGTCAGCCATTTTATGTAAAAAACCATCGGCACCCATTTTAAGGTATCTTATGGCATAGACACTTTCTTCCTGTGAAGAGAAAACTAAAACTTTCGTATCAGGCTGCTTAATCTTGATAAATTCAAATGTTTGTTGAAAACTACCGTTGGGCATATTAATATCCAACACGATCAAATCGTATGAGTTCTTTTTAACAAGATCTAAAACATTTTTAAAATCGACTGCTTCTTCGATCAGACTTTCCGGGCGTAACTTCTTTACCATGATGGATAAACCAACTCGAACAATACTATGGTCATCAGCTATCAATATTCTTTCAATCATCTATATTTCTTCTAGTTTGTTGTAGTTGGGATGTATAATTCAAATTTTGTACCAACCGGTTCTGACACTGCAGTAATCGTTATACCGAGACGGTCACACAGTTGCTTGACTATGATTAAGCTCAAGCCAGCACCTTTCTCACCTTCGGTACCCGTAAATCGGGGACCATCGAATGAGAATAGTTTATCTATGTTTTCTATTCCCATGCCCTCATCGATAACGGATATTTTAATCGTATCATCAGCCGCATTTGCGACCGAAAACCGGACATTCCCTTCACTATACGAATATTTAACAGCATTTTCCAAAACACGCATCAAAATAAAAGAAATTAAATACTTATCGGTTCGAATCGTCAGTGAACGATCTCCTTCATACTTCACATGTAAACCTTTACTCTTAATTGCGATACCCAATCTCTCTACAAGATCATTATACAAATCGTGAAGCATGATGGTTTGAATATCCAACTCACGTTCCTTTTCAGCGTACTTAATCCAATGCAAGACATGATCGATCGTTCGTTGATTCGTTTTAATTTCGGACTTCAGTTCCGGCAACATGGCAAACAGCAATTCTTGAGGCACTTCCTTATTGGCAATGGAATCGATAACCCATTTAAGATTCTGAGTGACACCTCGGATATCATGCGTCACTAGGCTGAGCGCGCGCTCCTTCAATTCCAGATCCCGCTGAAGTTGTTCAATTTTATTTTTTTGATCGGCAATCAGATATTCTTCAAGCTCCATTCTCTCTAAGTTCATTTTTATCCTCTGCAGTTAACATATTCACAACAACCGAAATCTCATTGGCTGTTTTCTCAAAAAGCTCCGCTGCATAGACCTGATCGAACTCTGACAACATTTCGAATGCTATCGCAAACTTGCACAATTCAGTTAAACCCGCTGTTAAGCTAGTACCTTTTAATTTATGTCCCAGTTTTTTTAATGACGGCAAATCGCCTTCTTTAACTTTTTGTTCTATTTCTTCTTTACTATGAATTAGTTCCCCATACAGTATTTCGACAAACTTACTTTTAAATTCAGGGTTGATAACAACGTGTTCTTCGAACCAGTTTTGATTGATGTGTTCGACTTGTTCATCACTTTCTTCAGGTTCAACAATGTTCTGTTCATCTGTTTTAGACTTATTCCGACCAATCCATTTTTCAAACATCTCCTCAATTGTCTTTTTAACGACCGGTTTCGCAATAAAATCATCCATCCCAGCTTCCATGCATCTATTAACCTCCTCATTCGTCGTGCCAGCAGTAAGCGCTAAAATTGGAACATAAGATTCTTTCTTGACTTTCCTGATCTCTTTTGTTGCATCCAATCCGTTCATATTGGGCATTTGGACGTCCATTAATACAAGATCGACATCTTCTGACTTAAAAATATTTACGGCTTCTATCCCGTCTTTTGCTTCGAAGATAATGGCATCCGGAGAAATTTGATTGATAATCGATTTCGCTAAAAAAAGATTCACTCCATTGTCTTCCGCCAATAAGATTCTAACATTGTGGCAAATAACCGGCTCCGCTTTTGCTTGATTTTGCTTTCGATCCGTATTCTCTTTTTTAAGACGCGCCAATACCTGGTACATTTCACGCATTTTGATAGGCTTCACAAGTCGTGATTCCACTTTCAGTTCGTCACAGGCCGACTGCAACTCCTCGTTATCAGAAGAGCTGTAGAGCATAATAATGGGCTGTTCTTCACGATGTATATTGCCTTTGATTTTTCGGATGGTCTCAATACCATCCATAATCGGCATATGATAATCCATAATAATAACATCGTGTTCCGCGTCTCCTTGCAGTATCAAAAGTGCTTGGAGTCCACTGTCGGCTTCATCCACTGCAATACCTTTAAGTTCGAGCATGTGCCGCAGTATTTTTCGGTTGCTTTCATTGTCGTCAACTACCAATACACGCTTGATATCTTTCAGGATCAAATCATCAACTTCCGATTTTTCGGATTTGAACTTGATGTCGAAATAGAACGTGCTCCCTTTACCAACTTCACTTTTCAATTGTAGCGAGCTCCTGCCCAATTTAAGAAGCCGGTTCGAAATGGTTAGACCCAGGCCAGTACCTCCATATTTTTTCGTGATAGAACTATCTTCCTGTGAAAAGGCCTCAAATATTTCTTGTTGTTTTTCAGGTTTAACTCCAATTCCGGTATCCCTCACTTCGAACCTGATCAGCGTCGTATTATCTGTATACTCCTTCAGAGGAGTAATCTTTAATTCAATTTCACCTTCCTCTGTAAATTTAGCGGCATTGGCCAATAGATTTACCAGAATCTGCTTTAACCTGACTCCATCACCCCATACGGTATCCGGTAGATCTGGAGAAAGATTGATTAGTAACTCTAGGCTCTTTTTCTCGACCGTATACGCAATCAGGTCACAAGCCTGAGCTGCCAAATCGTGCAAATCTACCTTCTCGTTGTTCAAGCTAATCTTACCGGCTTCAATTTTGGAGAAATCCAATATCTTATCTACAATTTCCAGCAATGCCGTTCCGGATTGATTGATGATGTTAACATATTGATTCTGGACATCGTCCAGCTTTGTCCGGCTCAGCAAATCCGTAAACCCAATGATACCGTTTAATGGTGTCCTAATTTCATGGCTCATATTGGCCAGAAACTCTGATTTTGCTTTGTTGGCTTGCTCAGAGGCCTTGCTGGCATTCTTAAGATCCTCTTCAAGCTGAATTCTTTCTGATAGATCTACTGCATTTCCAATAATATATTTTTTACCTGAATCATCTTCTTGCACCACATTACTGAACATCCATGTCCTTAGCTGACGGTCTTTCGTCACAATTTTCATGATTCCCTCCGCGCTGCCATCATTTATCACCTTCTTAAGGTATTCTTCTAATAGAAGATGCCTTTCTTCAGGGGTAATATCAAATAGAGACATATTTAATAGTTCCTCAGCGTCGTAGCCGCTCATGGTTGCACCAATTTTATTGACAATTATAAATCTACCATCCGGATCGTGCATACATAAGAGCGATTGGGAATTCTCGAAAAAAGCTTGAAACAGCTTTTCACCTTTATATCCTTTCAGGGAAGTCAATGCGTTTTTATCAGTGTTGTTCTTCATTACTAAACTTTGCTTGTACAAAAATATGCTTTTTGATCATCGAGAGAAATGATTCAAGTAATAATCAAGTAATAAAAAGCACAAAACAGCAAAGGAGGGAATGCCACCGGTGCTCTGGTTTTCGTAGTAGTTAAATAACGCTGGTCGATTTGCCTCGCCGTTTTGAAACTCCTAAGTCAGGGAATCCTGTAAGTCTGCGCCAACAAAGACGCGATATTTTAGCTATAATTATACGGACATTGTTCGGACATTCTTCGGACTTTCTTCGGATAGCGACGACTAAACTCCGAACAATGTCCGTATAAGATATATGGAATATCCTAATGATAGTAAACCAAGTTAACTGCATCTATCGAATATCTTATCATTTAACTTAAACGATAGTTTTAGCGGGGTGATTTTGAGTAACCTCCTGTTTTCGGGCTTTTTGTGTATGATATCTAGTTGGATTCCTCAAAGTTGGCGTGATTTTAGCTAGGTGAACAGCTATACAACACATGTGCAATCCTTAAATCAGTTTTAGGCTTCAGTACTTGCTTATGAAAAACAATTACGCTTATTCTATTCGGGCGCTTATATTCTTGCTGGGGACGCTAATCGTATCTTTAGACGCCGCCAAAGCACAAATGACCTATCAACCCTATTCTTATCATTTTTATCAGAAGCTGAACCGGTCGCTCTACAATAAAAACACGAAGGTCCATACGGCTATCAAACCCATGGTTTTGGATTCGGTAACAGAGCTACTTTACGATTCGCTAATGAATGTGGGTTATGTTGAACGCAGCACATGGGGTGGTCGGAAATTATGGAATGAGCACTTGATTGACGTTCAAAAGGACGATTATACATTCTATGCTGACTTTATTCCGGACTTTCAAATAGGAAGGGATTTTGCAGGTGGAGGAAAAACGACCTGGTTAAATACTCGAGGATTTCAGGCAGGTGGTACCATTTCAGATAAATTCTTTTTCCATACCAGTGGTTATGAGAATCAAGGCGTGTTCCCGGATTATGTAGACGAATTTATCAATGAAAACCGCGTAGTACCCGGACAAATGTATGGCAAAATAGGGAAGGAGACACAAGACTGGGCTTATGTGTCTGCAATCGTTTCCTATGCCCCAGTTAAAAACATCCATCTTTCCTTGGCGTATGGAAAAGATTTTATTGGTGACGGTTACCGGTCCATGTTATTGTCAGATATCTCCTCTAATAAAACTTCATTTAAGTTTAATGGAACGTTCGGTGACGTAAGTATCATGAGTATATGGTCCTATATGCTTAACCCGCGGGAAACAGAAAATGAAGAATTTGGTCGTAGCCGTAGTTTGAGAAAATACGGTGCTTTCCAATATGTCGACTGGAATGCAACCAACGAGTTATCTCTTGGCGTGTTCCATTCTTTTCTATGGGGCAACCGATCTTCGGTGTTTTATATGCCAGATTCATCTGGTTTAGCTCTTCCGGAGGGAGAATCGAATATGATGCAGGTGGGTGTTAACGCAAAATATAAAGTTTTAGACAAAGCGGCACTTTATGGTCAGGTTCTGTTGAGCAGGAATGTGGCTGCTCAAATTGGTTTCAGAGGTTTTGACGCATTTGGAATTCAGAACTTAAACTTCTTAGGTGAGTTCAATATGGCGCAGCCGTATAGCTACGCCGATGGCGACCCCTTAACTTCATATAGTAATTATCACCAACCGCTGGCACATCCGTTTGGTGCTAATTTCAATGAATTTGTCGGAATCGTAAACTATTCGATTCAGAAGTTTGATTTCTCTATTCAAGGCAACTACGGAAAATATGGCTTGGATCCGAATCAAGCAGACAATTATGGTAAGAATATATTTAAACCCTATTACGAGCCCTACGATCAGGGATCGAGTATCGGCCAGGGTCTATCGACTAGTTTAGCTTATCTTGACGGGAGGGTAGCCTATATTTTGAACCCAAAATATAATCTACGTCTTGAAGCGGGAGCAACCTTCCGGAGAGAGAGCAATAGCGAATGGAAGAAAAGTACCGGGATGCTAACTCTGGGACTCAGAGCTTCGTTTAGAAATCTTTATTACGATTTTTAACAGTCGCAGTATTTTAATAGTCGTAATAAAGATTTCGGAAGGAAGACCGAAGGCCAAAAGTAAGCATTGCAGAGGTGTTCCGCCTCAAATCGTTGCTTTCCCGACGCAGTACACCCCCCAATTCCAAACGCAGATTATATTTTGGATTAAACAGGTAGGAAACACGTCCATCCAAATAACCTAGATTTGTTTTCAAGCCCTGTCCAATTTCATTTCCGTACATATTTTCGATTGTTCTGTACGATTTGAAAATATCTTTACCGTTATTAACGTCGTCATTTTCATCACGTCCATATACGGAGTAGTTTCCCTGTACCGATACATCAAAACGTTTATAGGAATAATTCACGATCCCAACTAGCTCCCTAAAGTTTGCACCCATAGGGTGGGCAAGGGGCTGAGAGAAGTGGCTGTAATTACTGACCGGGTCAAAGTGTGTATATGTATAAGGGCGTGCCATATTCAATTCACCTAAAAAATTCAAATTCTGGACACCGAATGCATCAAAGCCACGAAGACCAATTTGGGCTCCCCACTTGTTATGCGCATAACCGTCGCCGGCAAAAAACTCCTTCGCTGTAAATTCACCCAAAAGAAACTGACCATAAGCAGTTACATTATCCAGGATCTTGTATTTTGTATTCAGTCCGAGGTGCATTTTATCTGGCGAACCAGGGTCCGAAGATTCAATAGGACGGAGGAAGATGATCGGGTTTAAATAAGACAGTTCGAATCCGCGCTGACCATCCACTTCGGTACGATTAGCCCATATGATGGATTGAAAGAAGCCCAGTGATAAGCGATCTGTTACATTCCAGTCTAAATACTGAAATGCACCAAACTTACCTCTGGTTTTATCCTGTAACAACTCCGGCGCCATGGGATCGATCATATAGGACCACATGCTCATGTACTGAACATTACCCAACTTACCGGTAAGCTTCAGTGATGTATAATTGGAGCTTACATCAGATAATAGCATGGACCGGTAGCCATCGCCGATAAAGTTTTTATCGTATGCGAGGCTAATATTAAGGTATTTCGTGGGGGTATATGACAGGTTTGCGGTTATATAATTCCAATCTTGAACACTTTCATTCACATCACCCAGCGTTTGTCCGGGAACCACCTGATATTGATTAATAAAATCATTTACATAATCGGGGAAAATAGACCGATTATGGTAAGCGCTCACATAGTATGAAAATCGGTCGTCTATTGATCCGCCCAATTGCACACCTACGGTTCGGAGGAATGTATTCTTGCCGCCTCCAGCGAAATCACGACCCAGGTACAGATCTGGCAGAATATCGGCATAAAATCTGCTGCCTTCCTGTTCTACTTGGATTAAATGCTCGTTAAAAAGTTTGTTTTCTAACCAGCTGCTGCGCGCTGAAACCCCCATATCCATCAATGAATCATATTGAGGTTTCAGTACCGAATCAATGATGAAAGGCTTTAAAGCCGTATGTTGCCTCGTATTAGGACTGTATTGTGTTCGATTTAACTTCTGATAAAAATGATAAGAATATGGCTGGTAGGTCGCCTGACCATATGTAATTGCTGGACCGAGGCACAGAATACCAAAAACAAGCACCCAAAGCCTCGAAGATACGAAGTAAGATTGTTTCATAAGCAAATGCTAAATCACCTTTTTGAACCTAGTCAAAATTACAGCAGGTTAAAGCCAAAATCACGCCAGAATTAACTTTCCGAGATAAAACGAAAAGATTACACAATAAAATCAGTGAATTGCTTGTTAATATAATATGGATTTATGAAATTAGGCGATTGAAAAAAATAAGCGACCATAAACACCCCATTGGGATCATTAGATAGCAATATATAATGAAAATAAACGTATATGCATTAAGAGTTATCGTACTCTTCTCTATCGGCTTATTAATAAGCTTCATTTCCTTCTCCGCATTCAACACCGAAAAAACAGATAGACCCTCGGCGGACAAGATGGTCGAAACCAACATAGATGATGATGCAAAACATGTGCCAGAATTTAGGTATGGTATCGATATAAACCTTTTCGATATTGAGGACAATAAAGTTAAAAGAAATGAGTTTCTTTCAACAATCCTGTCGCGCTATGACATCGATCCGGTAACCATCGCCAATATCGTAGACAAATCAAAACCGGTCTTCAATGTACGCACGATAGCAGCGGGGAAGCCGTACACGGTTTTGACTGAAAAAAATGATAATAAAATCGCTTATTTCATATATGAACCAAATCCGGCAGAATATATCGTCTATGATCTGCGGGATTCAATTTTGATAACTGCACACCAAAAGGAATCTGAAACGCGGATTGAGGATGTTGGTGGAACCATTAACAGCTCGTTATATGGGACATTGAGTGAAAATGGCGGTGATCCGGACTTAGCTGTACATCTTTCAAAGATTTTTGGCGGGGTGATTAATTTTTACTCCATTAAGGAAGGAGATTGGTTTAAAATTCGTTATGAGCGTCAATATGTTGAGGATGAGCCCTACGGAAGCAGTAAAATTCTTTCAGCCATATTTAATCATAATGGTAAGGAATATGAAGCTCATTTTTTCCAGCCCGATAGTCTTTCTGAAGGCGAGTACTATGATGCAGAAGGAAACAGCCTCCGCAGATCATTCTTAAAAGCACCCTTAAAGTTTAGTCGTATAAGCTCTCGTTATTCGAAAAGAAGATTACATCCTGTTCAAAAAGTATGGAAAGCGCATTTGGGGACCGATTATGCAGCACCACATGGAACACCCATTGTATCAACGGGAGATGGTGTGGTAATTGAATCGGGTTTTACGCGCGGCAATGGTAATTATGTAAAGATTAAACATAACAGTACCTATACCACTCAATATCTTCATATGAGCAAGCGTGCAGCCAGAAAGGGGCAACGCATAAAACAAGGACAAGTAATTGGCTATGTAGGCAGTACGGGCTTAGCGACTGGTCCGCATGTTTGTTATAGATTCTGGAAAAACGGACAACAGGTTGACCCCCTGCGACAGAACTTCAAAGCTGCTACACCTATTTCGGCTGAATATAAAAATGCTTTTTCACACCATATCACCCAGCAAAATATGGAAATGGCGGTAATCAGTATAGAAAATGGCATCACAGAAGAGCCAGTCTTGGCTTTGTATGAAGAAAGACCATCCGCTATTTTTAAATACTTTGGTAACGAGGGTTAAGGCGAAACCAACAATTCTTCTAAAATATTTTTGTAACTTGTAGACAGATTTCCGACTTCTGATTATGAACAAGCAGCATAAATATAAACTTACTGTCAAATGGACAGGGAATAAAGGTCATGGTACGTTTGATTCAAGGCTTTATGGTCGTGACCATCGTATCGTCATCGCAAACAAACCTGATATTTTGGGTTCATCTGACCCTAAATTTCGAGGTGATGCAGACAAACATAACCCCGAAGAACTCTTGCTCGCTTCCCTTTCAAGCTGCCACATGCTATGGTATCTGGATTTATGTGCCTCTGCGGGTGTGGTGGTGGTCGACTACCGGGACAATGCGGTAGGAATAATGGAGGAAAAGTCAGATCGTAGCGGTCATTTTACTGAGGTGACTTTGCAACCCGTTGTCACAGTCGCTGAGTCATCAATGGTTAAAACCGCAAATGAGCTCCATAAAGAAGCCAATAAATTGTGCTTCATTGCCAACTCCGTAAACTTTCCTGTGTACCATCACCCTAGCTGTTTAGTGCTATAGGATAGAACGGATTTATGCTGACAATTAATAATGTTCATGAACAATTTGCATCTTTTTTTGAAGGTGAAAAGCTGAAGCCTTTTGCCTACCTTGTTTCAAAGCTCTTAAGCGAAGGGCATATTTGTCTCAACCTCAATGACATCATTAGCCAGGAGATCGAATTTCCGGTTCTTTATAAAAACCTTCAAGAATTAGAAGAAGATCTTCGGGCCGAAAAACTTGTTGGTAGCTCTTTTGACGAAAACCAACCTTTTATTCTGCACAACTCGCGTTTTTATATACAACGGTATTTTGTCTACGAAAGCGTGATCTTGAAAAAGATCGAACGGTTTTTGGAACGTGAAAAAGAAGAGATGGTGCAAAGAAAAGAAGCCTTATTGACACAGCGGGATATGATCGCTGACTTATTTGATAATCAGGAACCCCTTGATCATCTTTCTTTAGAAGAACAAATCGACTGGCAACAGATTGCTTGTATTCTTGCTGCTCTGAACAACTTTACGATTATTACCGGGGGGCCGGGTACCGGTAAGACAACGACTACTGCAAGACTGTTGACCATATTGCGGAAGCTTAATCCCGATTTGACGATCGGCTTAGCGGCGCCGACAGGTAAAGCCGCAGGACGGTTGTCAGAATCGTTAAATGGGCAGGAAGCAACAACCATTCACCGTTTACTAAAAACCATTCCCAACACACATCGCTTTTTTTATAATGAGGACAATCCATTGCATTTTGATGTTGTCATTGTAGACGAAGTTTCAATGGTCGATGTGGCGCTTTTTGCAAAACTACTCTCGGCTATAGATGATGATACAAGGTTAATTTTGCTGGGTGACAAAGACCAGCTGGCGTCGGTAGAAGCCGGAAGCTTATTCCGTGACCTCTGTCTTTCCCAAAGCCAGTCTAATCCGCTCACTCAAACCGTGGCGGATTTTGTAAACTCATTTATCGAAGATAAGCAACGAGCCTTGCCAGCGTCTTATTATGGCGAAGCTGGCCAATCTTTATTAAGCAATCATATTATCGAATTAAAACGAAGTAGACGCTTCGATAGCCGCCAGGGGATAGGCAAGCTTAGTAAAGCGATCATCAATAACGATGTCGATCAAATAAGGTATTTCATAGAGGAAAGGGATTCAGAACAGATTTCGATTGACACGGCTTACTCAGAAAAAATATTTCACCAAGCTATTGAAGAGTATGCTGATTTTATCAATGAGCCAGACATCAAAAAAGCGATTGAAAAGTTCGATTGTTTAAGGGTTCTATGTGCGATCCGGGAAGGTGAATATGGGCTATACCAGATCAATAAAAAGATAGAAGATTTCTTAAGCCGTCGTGGCCTCATTCAGCCATTGCAGGAGTTTTATCATAACCGGCCGATCATTATTACAAGAAACTATCATAATTTGGAACTCTACAATGGTGACGTAGGGATTATTCGACATAACGAAGACGGAGAGCTGATGGCTTATTTCGATACGGGGGATAATCTGAAAGTGGTGGCTCCGGGTTTGATCAGTCAATGCGAAACTGTTTTTGCGATGACAATCCATAAAAGTCAGGGTTCAGAATATGATAAGGTGCTTATCGTATTACCCCAAATAGAAAATATTAACCTATTAACGCGTGAGCTGCTCTATACGGCAATCACCAGAGCAAAAAAATCGGTAACTATACAAGCGAATGAAGCAACCTTGTACACAACTGCGCATCGTCAGGTGAGGCGAGCTTCGGGAATAGGCGAACGAATGAAAAGGGGAGAGCAATGGGATTAAATCTGAATGTTTCAAATTCGCTGCCGCAGCTGGTCGATCAGCTTGCTGAAAAGCTCAAACAGCCACTCCCTACGATTTTTCATCCCCATTATGTCGTAACGCAGACTGAGGGTATGAACAATTGGTTGAAAATAGAAATTGCCGCTCGTTTGGGAATTACGGCAAACGTCCAATTTTTAAAACCGAACGATCTGATTACGCATGTTTATTACTTACTTGCTGGCCCATATGATCAGGTTCTAGGTACTCACAGCTTGCAATGGATTTTATATGAAGCTTTAAACGACACCCAGTTCAAAAGCAAATTTCGGCATATCGCTCAATATTATGATCAGAGTGACATCAAGCGGATCGCGATGGCAGAAAAAGTAGCCGATCTATTTGATCAGTATCAAATCTATCGCCCCGAAATGATTGAAGAGTGGAATAGCTCATCGTCTACCGGAGATGTCGAATCAAATTGGCAAAAATACCTATGGCTTGCTTGTGTAGAAAAAGTAGGTGACAAAATGCCCGATAAAACACGGATAGCTAAATTTATTCTCCGTTCGCTAGAAGATCCACATAATCAGGATACGCTAAAGAACCGTATCCCCTTTATTAACTTTTTTGGAATCTCCATCATCACATCATACCACCTTCAGGTATTTCACAAACTAGCGGAATTTATTGATGTCTCCTTTAATCTTCTCAATCCGGCACCCGATATTTATTGGTTTGAGGATAAAAGTGAGAAATACCTGGCAAAGTGGAGAAATCGCGAGCGCCTTCAGCCTCATACCTATGAGGCTCCGATTGAAGGTAATTCTTTGCTCACCAATTGGGGAAAGGTGATACAAGATACATTTGGACTTTTCTTCGAGGAGGATATCTTTCTCAATCAATATCGCGATCAGGGAATAGAGCCTAATACCCATACTTTGTTAAGTAAAATTCAGAATGACATTTATCTTAACGCAGTTCGGGATGATCGAAACAATTTGCTGCATAGCGATTTGAGTGACGGCTCACTTTCAATTAACTCGTGTTTTACGCCCGTTCGGGAAGTCGAGGTCCTCTACAATTATTTGACGCAACTAGTTGATGCCAATCCGGATCGTTATTCGCCGAGGGACATCGTGGTCATGGTTACGGATATAGATCTGTATGCGCCTTTTATAAAGGCTATTTTTGATTCTGCCCCCTATAAATATCCGTATGCCATTGCCGATGAAAGATTAGATCAGGGAGACAGCTTATTTGGAGCGGTGAACGCCATCCTGCAACTCGACACCCAATCCCTAAAAGCAGAGGAGGTAATCCAATTGCTCGACTGGAACCTCATCAAACGTCGCTTCCAATTGAACGACATCTCTCTGTTGCGGCAGGCAGTTGACCTGGCAAACATTCGTTTTGGTATCCATGGCGACGAACGTGACGACACGGTTCATGTCAGTTGGCAAAATGGGCTAAATCGGATCATGTACGGTATCTGTATGCAAACGGAAGATCAATATTGCTTGGATACAGGCTGTTTTTTCCCGGTTGACATCGCAGAAGGTGAGCGTGCAGAAGAGCTGATTCGATTTACACATTTCGTGAATGTATTAATCGATTTCCTAAGTCAACAAAACGCAGAACGAACTTTAGCCGACTGGGGTGACTATATGATCCGGTTAGTGAATAACTTGATATATTTTGCGGAAGAAGAAGAAAACCAAGATTATCAGGTGTTATTGTCTTATGTAGAGAAAATAAACCTTCTGTCGTTTGAAGATACGGAAAAGATCAGCTATTCGGTATTTAGGCACAATTTTTTAAACATCATCTCTGGAGAGAGCCGGACGGCCAATTTTGCTTCCGGGGGAATTACTTTCTGTTCGCTGATCCCGATGCGGAGTATACCTTTCAAAATTGTAGCACTGTTAGGCATGAATGCTGCTCAGTTTCCACGAAAAGAAATACAAAGTGGCTTCAACATGATTCAGCAAAAGCCCAAAAAAGGGGATAGAAATCTCAAAGATAATGACAAACACTTGTTTTTAGAGACGGTATTATCTGCTCAAGAGCATTTGTTTATCAGCTATATTGGAAAAAATGTAAAGGATAATACAAGTTTACCACCTTCTATTTTGGTAGACGAACTGATTGACTACATTGTCAGTGGAATTACGGACAGCAATGAAGAAGATGCATTGGAAACACTGGTCATACAACATCCGTTGCATAGTTTTTCGCCACAACCTTTGGGGGTATCTAACTATTTGGGTATCAAAGGTCACTCTTATGATCCTAAGAGTTTCATTAAACCAGGGACAGAAAAAAGAGAACCGATAAACGAATTAAGTATTCAGGAACTTGTTAGTTTTTTTAAAGATCCCTTTGCCTATTATTATAAGCAGGTATTAAATATTAATTACGATGAGCGTGACCTCTTGTTGCGGGAAACTGAATTGTTTGAGTTGGATCGAATAGACCTGTGGCTAGTTAAAAATGACCTGCTTATTTTAGAAGAAGAACAGCTTTCTGATTACATCGATTCCGGTATCAAAAAAGGGACGCTGCCTTTGAAGAATGTGGCCGTTCATGCGCTTGCCGAACTGGGGGAAGAGCTGAAAGGAACCAAGAAAAGACTACAGAACTATGTAGATGGCCATTCAGAAAAGTCACTACCAGTTGCACTTGATATTGACGGAATGTTTATCAGTGGTAACATTGAAAACATCTTCAACGACAAGATTCTAATGGTTACGTTTTCGAGCGATAATACCAAGCACTTATTGGAGCTTTACATATACTATCTTCTGGCTCAGGCAAGCGGCGCACCTTACAATGCTGTGCTGATCGATCATAAAAAAGGTACAGTTCTTCAGTTTTCAGGGGGTATGATTGATTACAAAGCAGCTAAAGACCGCTTGAGTTATTTAGTACAGTTGTATCGTGGCGCACATCAAGAATTGTTTATATTTCATCCTAATTTTGAAAACGATCCAAAAAAATTAGAAAAGCAAGATCATAAAGCGCTTCAAAAAGCGGTCGAAAACCTCTGTAAGTATAATTATTATATCGCGCGTGAATATCAAGCAGGTTTGTTTGAAAGTCAATCCACTTTTGAGCAATATATCGAGAATTCCCGCCTTGTATTTTCAGACTTGTACGCCATTCTTCAACATTGACCGATATGAACAGAGTTAAACAAAACTTCCACAACTTCGATGTCCACTCCGTTGCCCTTGAGGGTCGGAATCTCATTGAAGCGAGTGCAGGAACGGGAAAAACATACTCCATTGCTATTTTAGTTCTTCGGCTAATATTAGAAAACAAGATCGGTATCAACAGCATCCTGATGGTTACCTTCACGAAAGCAGCTGTTGCTGAATTAGAAGAGCGAATCAGACTCTTTGTTCGAAATGCCTATAAAGTTGCGGAAGAGGGGGCATCTGCTGATCCGACCATCACGGCTATCGTTACTGATGCAGTGGCAAGGGATGGGAGGGAGGAGGTTATTCAGTTGCTCAAGGAAGCGAAATTGCTTCTCGACGAAACCGCCGTTATGACCATCCATAGCTTTTGTCAAGCAACTCTGAATGAATTTGCTTTGGAAACTAAGCAACTCTTTGGTTCGGATATGCTTCAAGATCTGTCGGCTATCCGTCAGCAGCAGGTCGACATCTTTTGGCGTAAAAACATAACCACCTTGCACCCGTTACTATTGAAAAGTCTGGCAGATATCGATTTTAACCGACAGCATATTTCAAAAATAATTGACAATACACTCGGTGGGCAGCGATTTCTATTTTATAATCCGGCACAGGTCTATCAGGTAACTGAAGAAGTTGAACAGCTTTTTTTACAACAACTAGATCAACTCGATAAGCAAAGACAAGAAAAGTGGGAAGAGCTGATCAGTGAGTTCAATCCACAAAAAGAAACGGTAATACAGAAATGTGAGGGCAACCGTTACGCAGAAAAGAGTCTATTGCCCTTGACCGACGATGCAGAAAGTTTTTTCACTATGTTAAACCAGCTAACGGAAAAAGCTTATGCTATAAAATTGTTTGGAGATTGGGTCGAAAAATTAACAACAGTCAATGCCATTCGGGAGCAATCACAGTTGGTGACCGAGAAGCTTGCTAACCATATTTTATCTGCCGCTATTCAGCAAATTACCAGTGGAATACAACGGTATAAAGATGATAACGGGCTGCTGTCATTTGATGATCTGATCCGCAAGCTCAATACAGCGATAAAAGCTGAGGGAAGTTCGAAATTGATCGAAAAGCTTCGTGAAAAGTATCAGGCTGTTTTTATTGATGAGTTTCAGGATACCGATAGGCTTCAGTATGAAATATTCGACCGGGCATTTGGTGATGGCACGATTGTATTTTATATCGGTGACCCAAAGCAGTCCATTTACGCTTGGCGGCAGGCCGATATCAATACCTATTTCAAAGCAGGTCGGGAAGTGGATAACCGCTACAGCATGAACATCAATTATCGTTCTAGTCACGCACTGATCGATTCGATGAATCTTTTTTTTCTTCCTAATGCTGATTTCGATACCTTTCATTTTCAACGAGAGGATGATGAGATCTCCTATATCCCGGTGGAAGCATCTTCGGCAAAAAGGGAATTCAGCTTTATCAGCAATAAGCAACAACAACCGGGTATTACGGTTTTTAACTGTTCTAATAAAGACGAAATTGCCGAATCTGTAGCAAAGCAAGTGCTTCTACTATTGACCGATCAAGGGAACAAGTTAAAATATAAAGATGTAGAGCGCAACATCCGACCGTCAGACATCGGGATTTTAATCAGATCCAATCGAGAGGGTGAAGCTATAAAAAAAGAGCTCAGTAAACTTGGGGTCCCCGCGATAACGATAGACACTAACAAGGTGTTGATGACATCGGAAGCGAGATACGTCTATTATATTCTAAGAGCTATTTTTGATATCAACAAACATACGATTAGCCGTGCTATCCTTAGCCCTTTTACGGATTTCACGAAGAAAGACTTACAAACTGTCGACTTAGATAAACTCTTGATTGAGTTCGGAATTTTAAAACAGATGTGGGAGTCGTCAGGTGTCTATGTTGCGTTGAATAAATTTATCGATGATTTTCAAGTCAGAGAAGTGTTGCTGAATAAAAACGATCGGCGTGCGTTGACTAACTTGTTGCAAATCATTGAAATTCTGCATAAAACACAAAATTTGCGGAATCTATCTGCCTTAGAGTTAATGAACTGGCTTAAGATTGCAGGAGAAGGGCTGCCAATGGAAGGTGATGAATATGAACAGCGGATAGAGGGTGATCAGGAGGCAGTGGAGATTGTCACAATTCACAAAAGCAAAGGGCTGGAGTATCATGTTGTTCTGGCACCCTTTCTTGATTTAAAATCTGAATTAAAGAAAAGCAATCGAAGTGATGGAATTTCCTTTGAAAGTTTTCGGTCGGAAGACGAATATCTATTTGCTCCGGCTGAAAAGTTGGATGAAGACCAAAAAAGTGATGTCCTTCTTCAAAAGGAGCAGGAAAACAGGAGATTGATCTATGTTGCGGTAACACGCGCGGTCTATAAATGCTATATCTTTAAAAATAATTCCAATGCATCGAAAACAAGTTCGCTTTCCTACTTTGTCGACGCAATTCATGATCTACCTGAGGGAGATATACATCCTTATATAGACTTTGCCGACTCGCCAGAGCTTGATAACAACAAGAGATATACAACCGAAAAGACTACTCAACTTGATGAGCATTCTATAACTCGGGCACAAAACTTTAGTTTGAAGCAGCGAAACTGGACTAAAATGAGTTATACCTATCTCGCTAAGAAGCCTGAGTACATCTTCCGAGATAATCGTGCAACAAATTTAGTTGATTACGATCACTTTGTATTCAAGCAGCTGATCAGAGGGAGTCTTGCTGGTAACTTTCTCCATCATTTGTTTGAAAATATTGACTTCAGTCGGGAAGAAACATGGGAACCTCAAGTGCAGGCCTCTTTGTCCCGTTATTTACCTAAACAGTTGGACATAGCGCCAATGATCAATGAATTAATACGGCATGTAGTGTCCGCGAAATTAAAATTGGGCGAAGAACACTTTCGGCTAAGGGAAGTCAGCCGATCAAAACGACTGAACGAGCTGGAGTTCAATTTCAATGTAGCTGCATTTCAAGCATGGCATTTGAACCAGCTCTCTACTGCACATGCTCCATTTGCCATCAGATCGTTCGAAGAAATGGAAGGCTTGATGACTGGCAAAATCGATATGATTTTCCAGCATCAGGATTCCTATTATATTTTGGACTGGAAGTCCAACTATTTGGGTGATTCTTTAGTATACTATGGAGATAAGGAACTAGACCAGGCGATGACCCAGAATAATTATCATCTACAATATCTGATTTATACCCTTGCGTTAAAAAAGTATCTGCAACAACGATTGGTAGATTTTGACTATGAACGTAACTTTGGAGGTGTAATTTACGTATTCGCACGCGGCGCAAGAGCTGATGAAGACAGCGGTATGTATATTACGAAACCACCAATCGAACAGATTGTTAAACTGGAAAGTCTTTTATCCGCCGAACATGCATAAAAGATTTATATATTTATATCCAATTAAGTCATTCAATGAAAAAGTCAAAAAATACGCGAAAGTTATCTTTCATACTAATCTTGTTTGTTACTTTTTTAGCTGGCTGTTCAATCGGACAGCAGGCTAAAGAAATTAAGACATTAGCCGACTGTAAGTATACGCTAACCGGTGTAGACGATGTATTTATTTCAGGTACCGACGTTCAGAAACTAATTGAAAATCGTGATTTTGCTCTTACAAACTCTCCCTCGTTAGCATTGGGCTTCCTTAGTAAAAATATTCCCTTGCGGGCAAACCTCCATGTTACAATTGATAACCCGACAGATAACGCTGCCTCGATTAACTATTTTGACTATGAGATTTTGGTAAACAACCATAGCTTTACAGAAGGTACGATTGATCAGGAGATCCATATTCAACCTAAAGAAGAACAGCAGGTTGAACTTGCATTCAATGCAAATATTTATGAGTTCCTAAAGAATGATTCGATCAGAAATGATATTCAAAATTTCATTCTGGCATCGAGTAGGGGAGTTGAACAAAAGGCTTCTGTAACATTAAAAATTAAACCGGCGATCGTTATTAAGGATAAGCTTTTTAAGTATCCAGGGTTTATCAGTATTAACCGCGAGTTAAACAGTAACTTATTGGGTCTTAAGTAGAAGCTAAGCAGATGCTCCTGCAAATAGTTTTGACTGCTTTCTGCACATCGCGTTGATCGAAGGGTTTCGATAGAAATGCATATGCTTCATCTTTTGCTGACGCACGCATGCTTTCGACCGAGGACATGTAAATAAAAGGTATATCAAGTTCTTTAAGAACTTGACCCAGTTCAAATCCTTTTTTATCTCCTTTTAAATGAATGTCAACGATAAAAAAATCAGGTTGAGCTGAATCCAGTTTGGCAATAGCTTCATCAACTGACGTCGAAATGTCAATAACCCGATGTCCTATGCTTTCAATGATATCCTGTAAGTCGTAAGCTATGATGACTTCATCCTCTACAATATGTACTTTCAAATTCTCCATTGCCCCAATTTTACTTTTTTATTTTTTATCTAGTTATCCTTTACCTGCCCTTTCATAACGACAATATATATGCCGATTTCTTTTTTTACGCGTTAAAACGAGTGTAATAGACCATTTGCAATATAAATATTACATAAAACATTTGGCGAGGTGTGTTTTCTACACTATATTTGTAGCATCATAATTTAGGTTTATAATTGGTTAGTAAAGGTTCCCATTCTCCCCGTTTGGGAACCTTTAATTTTTAGGCACTTTCCCTTCAATTCTTAGATCCATCCTGTAGACCCTCCTGATTGTTTTTGGAATTCCTTGGTTCGTTTGTCTTTCGAGACCTTATATTTTTAATTTGTTGATTTCTTGCTAAATCGTTTTATAAAAAATATATTTGATGAGTTGAATTATAACCTTTACTAAAGATCTATGCAGACAATGAAATCTTTCTTTACATTTCTCCTACTATTTTTATGCTTCGGAGCATCGGCACAGTTTGTCGATAAAATCGAAGATCATGTCGAATGGGTCAACCCCTTAATGGGAACTGATTCCAAACCATCCATGTCAAACGGAAACACGTATCCCGCAGTTGGGGTGCCGTGGGGCATGAATCTATGGACTCCGCAAACCGGTAAAATGGGAGACGGTTGGACATATCAATACACGGCCGATAAAATTCGGGGTTTAAGACAAACCCATCAGCCTTCGCCATGGATGAATGATTACGGGCAGTTTGCGATTATGCCTGTAACAGGAGAATTAAAGTTTACAGAAGATGACCGGGCTAGCTGGTTTTCTCACAAAGCAGAAATATCAAAGCCGTACTACTATAGCGTTTACCTGGCAGATCATAATGTAACAGCGGAACTAACACCTACAGAACGAGCCGCACAGTTCAAATTTACGTTTCCTGAAGAAGATCATTCTTATGTAGTTATCGACGCATTCGACCGAGGTTCGTACGTAAAAGTTATCCCTGAGGAAAATAAAGTGATCGGTTACACTACACGCTACAGTCGTGGAAAACTAACCAACTTCAAGAATTATTTTGTAATTCAATTTGACAAAGCTTTCGACTTTACCGGAACTGCTGATACTGGCATCTATAAAGAAGGAAGATTGGAGTTGGAATCAGAACATGCGATTGCTGTTATTGGTTTCAAAACCAAGACGAACGAAGAAGTAAACGCCAAAGTCGCCTCGTCTTTTATCAGCTTTGACCAGGCAGAATTAAACTTAAAACGTGAGCTGGGGTCAGATGATTTTGCCACAACCAAAGCAAAAGCAAAAGAGCTGTGGAATGATCGGCTTTCGAAAATCGATGTTGAAGGGGGAACAATTGATCAGATCCGGACATTTTACTCAAGCATGTACCGTACGTTGTTTTTCCCAAATAAGCTATATGAGATTAATGAAAACGATGAGATTGTTCACTGGAGCCCGTATAATGGCGAGATCTTACCGGGTTACATGTTCGCAGGTACAGGTTTTTGGGATACTTTCAGAGCTTTATATCCATTCCTCAATTTGGTGTACCCTTCTATTAATAAAGAAATGCAGGAAGGGCTTATTAACGCTTATAAAGAAGGTGGTTTTCTTCCAGAATGGTCAAGTCCCGGCTTTGCAAATATTATGATCGGAAACAATTCAGCTTCTGTAGTGGCTGATGCTTATATTAAAGGCCTCCGTGGTTATGATATAGAAAAATTATATGAAGCACTCCTTCATGGCGCCAACAATGAAGGGCCAATGGATGCTGTTGGTAGAAGGGGAGCTCCATATTACAATGAATTGGGCTATGTTCCTTATGATGTCGGGATTAATGAAAATGCTGCCCGAACGCTCGAATATGCCTATGATGATTTCGCGATCTACCAATTAGCGAAAGCATTAAAAAGACCAAAAAAGGAGATCGAACTGTACGCTAAAAGAAGTCAGAACTTCCGCAACTTATTCGATCCGTCGACAGGCCTTATGCGCGGAAAGAATGAAGACGGTAAGTTTCAAGAGCCTTTTAATCCGTTCAAATGGGGTGACGCATTTACAGAGGGTAATAGCTGGCATTATACCTGGTCGGTATTCCATGATGTAGAAGGTTTAATTGGTTTAATGGGTGGGAAAGAAGAATTTGTAAAGAAATTAGACTCGGTTTTTACATTACCTCCAGTATTTGATGAAAGCTATTACGGTAGTGTTATTCATGAAATACGAGAAATGCAAGTGGCTAATATGGGCCAGTACGCACATGGTAACCAACCCATTCAGCACATGATTTATCTGTACAATTATGCAGGTACTCCTTGGAAAGCGCAGTATTGGGTCCGCGAAGTGTTGGATCGGATGTATCGGGCAACTCCTGATGGCTATTGCGGTGATGAAGATAATGGTCAGACTTCTGCATGGTATGTGTTTTCTGCATTGGGTTTCTATCCGGTTACACCAGCCACAGATCAGTATGTGATTGGGGCACCTTTATTTAAGAAAGCAACCATTACCTTAGAAGACGGAAAGAAAATCGTATTGAAGGCTGAAGAGAATAGTGACGCCAACAAATTTGTCGATGCTATACAAATAAATGGAAAAAGCTATGATAAAAACTGGTTTAATCATTTCGACCTTATAAAAGGGGTGGATATCGACTTTACGATGACCAGCGAACCCAATAAATCAAGAGGTACAAGTCAATCTTCGTTTCCATATTCATATTCAAATAACAAATAATACATAAATATGATCGTTTTATTTGCTTTTTGCTGAATTCATGCTAAATTAGATTTTTTAATACGCTATTTATTTTAGTTCACAGTGGAATTCATGAGGTATCTAAATATACTGTTATCTGTTGTATTTTTAACATCTATATCCCTAGCAAGCAAAGCTCAGCAAGAAGCAAATAAACTTGAAAACTATACGCAGAAAATTGACGGCACGAATCTGTCGTTTACCATGCAAGCCATCCCTGGTGGCAGTTTTACGATGGGTAGTGAAAATGGAAATTCAGATGAGAAGCCAACCCATCAAGTACAGTTAGATCCATTTTGGATGAGTACTTTTGAGGTTACTTGGGATCTTTTCGAGCCTTTTTTATATAAAGATTATGAATTGAGCAGCAGCACTGAACCTCTAACACCAGAGGTAGACGCCGTTACGCGCCCGACCAAACCATATTTAGATATGACCTTCGGCATGGGTAAACTGAATCACCCGGCTTTAGCGATGACCCATTATAGTGCGATCCAATTCTGTAAATGGATCTATGCACGAACGGGAGTTTTTTACCGACTGCCAACAGAAGCAGAATGGGAGTATGCAGCACGTGCAGGTTCATCTACTGAGTATTTCTTCGGAGAGAAAGCTGACGAGCTCGGAGAATACGCTTGGTTTAATGAAAACAGTGAAGAAAAAACACACGAGGTAGGTCAGAAGAAAGCGAATCCATGGGGGCTACATGACATGTATGGAAATGCTGCTGAATGGACCTATGATCAATATTACGAGGATTACAGTGCTTTCTCAGGACTGGACAACATAAATCCCATCGCCGAACCTACCGCCCTTTACCCACATAGCGTTCGCGGGGGTTCGTACTTGGATGAAGCGCAAGATTTAAGATCAGCTTCGCGCTTAGCATCTGATCCATCTTGGAAGCAAATAGACCCACAGATACCCAAAAGCAATTGGTGGTTTCCCGATGCACCGTTTGTCGGCATAAGGCTGGTTCGTCCAGCTGTTCAGCCTCCTAAAGAAGAAATCGAAGCCTATTATGACAAGGAGCCTATCCCTGATTTTTAGCAATTTGGCTTCCGTGGATGAGATTGCATCACAGTTTTACCAAGAGGAAACTAATTAATTTAACTTTATATAAATCTAAATATTAAAAGATGAAACAAGATCGACGTAGCTTTTTAAAGTCTTCAACTGTTATAGCTGGCGCTACAGCCATCGGAACAGCGCCATTGTCCAGTGCATTTGCATCAAACGACGATACCATTAAAATTGCTCTAATCGGCTGTGGTAACCGGGGAACCGGGGCGGCGGTGCAGGCTTTAAGTACAAAGCAGAATCTTAAATTAGTAGCGATGGCTGATGCTTTTCAAGATCGTCTTGACAGTAGCTATAAAATCTTGAAGCAAAAGTTTGCTGATAAAGTTGACGTTCCGGAAGATCGTCAATTTGTGGGTTTCGATGGCTACAAGCAGGCCATACCCTTGGCTGACGTGGTACTCTTGGTGACTCCTCCAGGATTCCGACCAATTCATTTTGAAGAAGCAATTAAACAGGGAAAGCATGCCTTTATAGAAAAACCTGTGGCGGTTGATGCGCCCGGAATTAGAAAAGTATTAGCTGCTGCCGAAGAAGCGAAGAAAAAGAAACTTAACGTTGTCGTTGGTTTACAGCGCCGCTATCAAGATAACTACAGAGAAACAATCCAGCGAATTCACGCAGGTGATATCGGGAAAGTTCATTCAGGACAAGTATATTGGAATAGTGGTGGGGTATGGGTAAAGCCTCGCGAAGAAGGTCAGACAGAAATGGAATACCAAATGCGCAATTGGTATTATTTCAATTGGCTTTGTGGTGATCATATTGTTGAACAACATGTACACCAGCTTGATGTTGCCAATTGGGTTCTAGGTGGTCATCCAGTTTCTGTTCAGGGAACTGGGAGTCGCGCATGGCGTACTGGCAAGGATTATGGTGAAATTTATGACAACCACGCTGTAGAGTTTACCTATGAAGATGGAGCTGTTATTTATAGTCAAAGCCGCCATTTTGAAGGAACATCAAACCGTGTAGACGAGACATTTCAGGCTACGGGGGGTAAAGTTTATCTATCAGCAAATAATAGCGGTATCTTGTGGGACAATAATGGCAAAGAACTATTCAGTCATCCTACAAAGAATAACAGAAACCCCTATCAAACGGAACACGATGAACTTTTTGAAGCTATCGCCAAAGGGGAGTTCAAATTTCAAGATGGTGAATATGGAGCGATAAGCACATTCACTGGTATCATTGGGCGTTTAGCTACCTATTCAGGAAAAGTTTTAAAATGGGACGAAGCATTAGCATCTGACATTAGCCTGATGCCAGATCAATTCAGCTGGGATGCACTACCGAAAGTCCTTCCAGACGAAAACGGCCTTTATCCTTACGCTCAGCCAGGAAAAACAAAAGTTATCTAAAGAACGATCTATGTGAAGCGATTGTTGTTTATACCCTTAATCATCATTTGTCTTGCAGTCCTATCTTTTCAGGACGCAAGGCAAATTAATTTTAAAATTCAGGGAGAAGCTCAAGGAACTACCTATCAAATTTCATACTATCACGACAAAGAACAAGTTACTAAATACCAGATCGATAGCATCCTTGAAGTAATCGATCAGTCGATGTCACTGTACAGGCCGAACTCATTGATATCGGAGATCAATCGTTCGAAAAAGGGAGTAATACTAGATTCTCATTTTTTATATGTAATGAAGCATGCCTTTAAAATTAACGAGGATACAGATGGCGCTTTCGATGTTACTGTCGAACCGCTTTTATCGGCATGGGGTTTTTCTTCTACGAAAACAGAGACACTGCCATCCAAAGAAACAATTGCAGAATTACTCCCTCTGGTTGGCATGGACAAAATAGCAATCAAAGGCAAGCGTCTGAAAAAAAAACATCCCGATGTATCCATCAATGTTAACGGCATTGCTCAAGGATATACGGTAGACGTATTAGCGAACTTCTTAAAAAGTCAGAATATCAGTAGCTTCTTTATTGAACTCGGAGGCGAGATTAAAGCAGAAGGCCGTAAACCTGATGGTTCACAATTTACGATCGGAGTAGAGGGTCCTGTTAATTCCTCCGGGCGTGTTTCTATTAAACACTTAGCCTATCTGAATAATAAAGCAATCACCACGTCTGGAGGCTACAATCAGTTTATCGAGAAAGATGGTAAAAAATATATCCACATATTAGATCCCAAAACGGGCTTTCCCGTAGAAAGTGATATTCTTTCGGTGACCATACTCGCAGACGACGCAATTACCGCTGATGGTTATGACAATGCAGTTATGGCTATGGGAATGTCACATGCAATGGAATTCCTTCAACAGCGGCCGGCAATCGATGGGTATATCGTGTATCAAAGGCCAGATGGGACGGTCTTGGATACTATGACCAACGGTTTTAAAACAATCATTAAAAACTAATCAATAATTATTTATTATGAAGAGAGGAAAATTTATTCAGAACAGTATACTGGCGGCAGGCGCCGTAGTTTCCGGATCGGGTATCCCCGCATTTGGGTCAGAGCGGAAAAAATCGACGACTCAAAACAACCAACCTTTCAAAATGAATTATGCACCTCATCAAGGTCAGTTTCAAAACCATGCCGGGAAATCCTTTGTTGATCAAATACAGTTTATGTACGATCAAGGCTTCCGTGCTATCGAAGACAACGGCTATCTCAAAAGGTCGGTAGAGGAGCAGGAAGCTATTGGCAATAAACTCGCTAAATTAGGTATGACCATGGGGGTATTCGTTGTAGATGGCGGAGATAACTGGAAAACCTCATTGACTACCGGAAAGCAAGAGTTTCACGACAATTTTATAAAAACCTGCCACCAATGTGTTGAAGCTGCGAAACGGTGTAACGCAAAATGGCTGACAGTCGTACCCGGATTTTTTGACCGTTCGCAACCCTTGGGAATTCAAACCTCTAATGTGATCAATAGTCTGCGCTATGCTGCAGAGATATTTGAACCAGAAGGGCTGGTTATGGTGATTGAAACACTTAGTGATACACCTGATCTATTACTTCAAAAAACTAATGAAACCTACTTAGTTTGCAAAGCAGTAGATAGTCCATCATGTAAAATTCTATATGATTTCTACCATATGCAGAGGAACGAAGGGGATTTATTAAAAACAATCGATCGTTGCTGGGATGAAATTGCCTATTTTCAAATCGGTGACAATCCGGGAAGGAAGGAGCCAGGAACTGGTGAGATTAATTATAAGAATGCTATGAAGCACCTCTATGATAAAGGTTTCAAGGGGATTATGGGTATGGAACACGGACTAGCAGGTTCAGGAAAAGAAGGTGAACTCAAACTTATTGAGGCCTATCGGGAAATCGATAATTTCTAACGCTTCACGCTACAAATAAACTGAGACTATAGGTTTTCATAAAATAATCACTTACATTTAATGCGCGTTTATTCTAAAGAGCAAAAAACGATCACTTAATATATTTAACATTTAACCAAAAAGATAATATGAACGCTGGCATACGCTTTAAACTGTCATTCATGATGTTCCTCGAATTTTTTGTTTGGGGAGGCTGGTTTGTAACACTGGGAACATTCTTAAGTCAAAATCTACAGGCATCAGGACCGGAAACCGCAAACGTTTTTTCGACACAATCTTGGGGGGCAATCATTGCTCCATTTATCATCGGACTCATCGCTGACAGGTATTTTAATGCCGAGCGTATATTAGGTGTATTGCACATCGTTGGTGCTATATTAATGTATCAAATGTATACAGCGCCTGATGTGTCTGTCTTTTTTCCTTATGCTTTGGGTTATATGATTATCTACATGCCAACCCTGGCATTGGTAAACTCCATCTCGTTCCGTCAAATGGATAATCCAGAAAAAAACTTTTCCGCGATACGGGTATGGGGTACAATTGGTTGGATTGCTGCTGGTTTGGCGATCAGCTATATTTTCCAATGGGATTCACAACCGGGAGCATTAAAATACACATTCCTTATGGCTGGAGTTGGTTCCCTAATCTTGGGGCTTTTCAGTTTTATATTACCTAAAACACCCCCTATCAAAAAGAACTCGGAGGAAAAAAGCACAATTTCGGAAATTTTAGGTCTGGATGCGATGAAACTCCTAAAGGATCGAAATTTTCTTATATTTTTTATTTCGTCTATATTAATTTGTATCCCACTTGCTTTTTATTATCAAAATGCGAACTTATTTCTAAATGAAATCGGGATGGAAAACCCTACCGGGAAAATGACGATAGGTCAAATTTCTGAAGCGTTATTTTTATTATTGTTACCTCTGTTCTTCACAAAATTCGGATTTAAGAAGACAATTTTAATAGGTATGTTAGCATGGGTGATCCGCTATGTGCTATTTGCTTATGGAAATGTAAACGAACTGTCCTACATGTTAATTATTGGTATCGCACTTCACGGTGTGTGCTATGACTTTTTCTTTGTATCTGGACAAATCTATACTGATTCTAAAGCTGGCGAAAAGTATAAAAGCTCGGCTCAAGGTCTGATTACACTTGCTACCTATGGTATCGGACAGCTGATTGGCTTTCAGGTAGCAGGGGTCGTTAGCGAACATTACCAAGGTCTGGCTACCGCTGAGTTTTGGCACAGCGTATGGCTAATTCCAGCTGCTATAGCCGGTGCCGTGTTCCTGATCTTCCTGATCTCCTTTAGAAATGAAAAAACAGAAGCTCCGGTACTCGAGCAGTAATGCTTGCGTAGCGGATGCTACTATATAATACAAAACAAAAAACAAAATAAACAAGATTATGGCAGAGAACACTTATGATGCAATCGTAATCGGATCCGGAATCAGCGGCGGATGGGCTGCCAAGGAATTAACTGAGAAAGGATTAAAAACGATTGTATTGGAAAGAGGGTGGAATGTTGAACACATTAAAGATTACCAAAACAACACCAAAGACCCATGGGAGTTTCCACATCGTGGAGGCCGTACCCAAGAAATGATTGAAAATTACCCTGTTTTAAAAAGAGATTACCCTCTTAATGAGAAGAATCTTAAATTTTGGGTAAATGAACAAGAAAGTCCGTATACAGAAGTTAAGCGATTCGACTGGTACCGTGGTTATCAGGTAGGAGGGCGTTCTTTAACATGGGGGCGCCAAAGCTACCGATGGAGTGATCTTGACTTTGAAGGAAACGCCAAAGATGGTATCGCAATCGACTGGCCATTACGTTATAAAGATATCGCACCATGGTATAGTTATGCGGAAAAATTTGCAGGAATCAGTGGGAATAAAGATGGCTTGTCAGTATTGCCTGACGGCGACTTCATGCCTCCGATGGAAATGAACGTGGTCGAAAAGCATGTATCTGCGCGGATAAAAGAACACTACAAGAACCAAAGACATATGATTATTGGTCGTGTAGCGAACATCACCGTGCCACATCATGACCGTACCAATTGTCAGTACCAAAACAAATGTTGGTTAGGATGTAATTTTGGAGGCTATTTCAGCTCGAATTCAGCGACATTACCAGCTGCGGCAAAAACTGGAAATCTGACCGTTCGTCCTTTCTCTATCGTGACCCAAATATTGTACGATAAGGACACAAAAAAAGCGACCGGTGTAGAAATTATTGATGCTGAAACAAATCAGACCTATACCTTCAATGCGAAAGTAGTCTTTGTTTGCGCTTCTGCGTTTAATTCAGCCTGGGTACTGATGAATTCCGCAACCGATGTATGGGAGGGCGGCTTAGGTAGCAGTAGTGGCGAATTGGGGCACAATGTAATGGATCATCATTTCCGTCTGGGAGCAAGCGGCCGTATCGAAGGCTATGAAGACAAATATTATTATGGATCCCGACCGAACGGTATTTATATCCCCCGTTTTCAAAACGTAGGAGACGATAAACGTGATTATTTAAGAGGTTTTGGATACCAGGGATCTGCCAGCAGATCAGGTTGGTCCAGAAACATCGCTGAGTTAAATATAGGTGGAGAGTTTAAAGATGCATTGAGCGAACCGGGCGACTGGTCGATCGGCATCACCGCTTTCGGTGAGATTTTACCAGATCATAGTAACAAGATCACGCTAGACAAAGAGAAAAAAGACAAATGGGGACTTCCTGTTTTAGCGATGGACTGCGAACTGAAAGAAAATGAGCTGAAAATGCGGAAAGACATGACCGCAGAAGCAAAAGAAATGCTCGAAAGTGCGGGTGCTGTTGACGTGAACACTTGGGATTCAGGTTACGCATTCGGTCAGGGAATCCACGAAATGGGGACTGCCCGAATGGGACATGATCCTAAAACGTCGGTTTTAAACAAGCATAACCAAGTGTGGGATGCACTAAACGTATTTGTTACTGACGGTGCTTGTATGACGTCGGCGGCAGCAGTTAACCCATCACTTACTTATATGGCCTTAACAGCCCGTGCGGTTGACTATGCTGTAAGTGAGTTGAAAAAACAAAACCTTTAATTTTTTAATACAAAGACATGAACAGAAGAGAAGCAATCAATAGAGTCGCATGGATCTTTGGCGGTACCATCATCGGTGGTCAATTATTTTTAGAAGGTTGTACCCGACCAGCTTCAACTGATGATGTAGCTGGTTTATTTGAGGAAGATCGGATTAATCTTCTAGGTGATATCGCCGATACGATCCTTCCGCCTACGAGCTCGCCCGGAGCAAAAGAAGCAGGAGTAGGGGAGTTTATGCCCGTTATGGTACGTGACTGTTACACAGAAGAGGATCAGAAAATCTTTGTAGAAGGCTTGGGCAAATTGGAAGAGTCAGCAAATAAAAAATACAAAAAGAATTTTCAACAGCTTAGTCTTGAAGAACGTACTGCATTGCTAGTCGAGTTGGATGCCGAGCAAAATGAATATCATAGCGCCAAGGAGGCGGAAGAACCAAATCATTATTTCCGGATGATAAAGCAATTAACCTTGCTTGGCTTTTTCACATCAGAGTTGGGGGCAACCAAAGCCTTGCGCTACAACCCGATCCCCGGACGCTATGATGGTAACTACCCCTATAAAAAGGGAGATAAAGCATGGGCTTAACCACGTTTCTTGATCGGCTAATCTAATTTTTTGATTTTTAGCCTCAAGGAATTTCCGATTACAACAACATCGGAGCAAGCCATCGCCAAGGCGGCAAGCATCGGACCTAAATATCCTAATGCTGCTAACGGAATGGCAAAGATGTTATAGAAGAATGCCCAAAATAGATTTTGCTTGATAGTGATCAGCGTATGTTTACCCACTTTTAAGAGTGTGATAACCGAATTAAGATCATTATTAAGCAAAATTACTTTTGCTGATTGGATAGCTACCTGACTGGCGTTCCCCAAAGAAATACCGACGTCAGCAGTTGTCAAAGCAGGTGCATCGTTAATACCATCGCCCACCATCGCTGTGGTACCTTTTCGTTTAAAGGAGTCAATAATTTCTAACTTCTCTTCAGGGAGTTTCTCTGAATAAACCTGGTCAATACCCAACTTCTTGGCAACTGATTCACATTTCTCCTTTCGATCGCCGCTCAGTAGCACAGGCGTAATTTTCCTTTCTTTAAGGAGATCTATCAAGTTTTTAGCTTCAGCTTTCAGCTCATCCTCAATCGCAATCTTACAAACCAGTTTGTCATTTTTCTTCAGGAAGACATCATACTGCCGGCTATCAGTTAACTTTTTGTCCGTTAAGATTTTTTTTGAACCGATTTCATAACGGTTATGTTCACTATCAACCGCTTTGATACCCATTCCCTTTATTTCATTTACTTCCGTTAGAATAATTCTATTCTTTATGTTATCATTTTGAAACGCAGAAATGAGTGATTTCGCGATCGGGTGATTTGAATAGGATTCAAGTGTGCTCACCAACGCCCTTGCTTCCTCAATTTCCATATCCACAACCTGTATATCCCGAACGGCAAAATCGCCAGTGGTTAATGTACCGGTTTTGTCGAATACCATATATTGAAGATTTGCCATTTCTTCCACTGTTGCTCCCCCTTTAATCAGAACACCTTTTTTAGCACCTCGCCCCAGTCCGACCATCACTGCCGTTGGTGTTGCGAGGCCCATTGCACAGGGACATGATATAACCAATACTGCAATCGACCGCATAATTGATTCGCCTAGCCGAATATCAAACACGAAGTAAGACAGGATAAAAGTCAGCAGAGCGATACTAACCACAACCGGGACAAAAATTGCTGCTACCCGATCGCCCAAACGTTGGATGGGCGGCTTCGAACTCTGTGCTCGTTTCATGATCTCGATGATCTGTGAAAGTACAGAATGTTTGCCCACTTTTGTCGCGGAAATCTTAATACTACCTTGTTCAACAATCGTTCCCCCGATTACCGAATCGTATTTGTTCTTTTCCACCGGAACGCTTTCTCCGGTTAGCAGAGATTCATTAACCGATGCACTGCCCCAGATAACATCACCGTCGGCAGGTATTTTTTCCCCGGTATTAACTAATAGGATATCGCCACTTTTAATTGACCGTGAATCAATTATTTCTTGTTGATCACCATTCAGACGCACTGCTTTCACCTGTTGATATTTTAGCAAATCTTTGATCGCTGAAGTCGTTTGTGATACAGATCGTTTTTCAAAAACATTTCCAAGTAAAACCAGCGTAATAATAACTGCCGTGGTTTCGTAGAACATGTAATCAGGTCCCAAATTTAGAATAGTGCCGGTCAAACTATAGATAAAAGCGGACGTAAATCCAATAAAGATCAGAACATCCATATTGGGCACACCGCCGCGTAATGAGTTAAACGCACTTTTTCCAAAATAGGTCAGTCCCAAGATAAAAACCGGTACACAAAGTGCCAATTGCACATAAGGGTTATGCAGCCAACTGAATGGCAAAAACATATGAGAAAATAAGGGGATAGTAAAAATCAGGCTAAAGAAGAATTTATTTTCTACTTTATCAAAAAAACGTTCTCGGGGAACTTCTTCATGTTCATATACTTTAAACCCAAGACCTTCAATATCCTTAATAATTCCGGGCAGATTCATGTCCTCTGCGTTCGAAAACTTGACTTCTTCATTTGCAAAATCAACATGTATATCCTTTAGGCCCTTTTTCTCCAATATTTTATGGACGGAGAGTGCACAGTTATTACAATGCATCCCCGTGACGTTCAATTCAACTAAATTTGTTTCACTCATAGCAGACTATTAACGATATCAAATTTACATGACTATTAGGTTGAAAAAGATGATAAAGTCAGGAATAAATAGTACTTTTCAAGGATTATCCTTTTGAAGCCATGGAAAAAGCAAAGATACCTATTCATAAAAGCGAAAGTGATATACGCAGTCCGGAAGATTTTTTTAATATGCAGTGGATTGATCTGAATATCGAATCGCTTGAGAAGATTGAAAGTCCGCACCGCCATGACTACTACAGCATTTATTTTCTTGTATCAGGAGAAACCCTTCAGTTTATAGATTTCCATGAATACAAGGTACAAGCGAATGCTCTGATCGTCATGCGTCCCGAACAGATTCATTTTCATGTGCGGGCAACAAACGCCAAGTTGCTTCGGATTAAATTCAAAGAACAATTTCTATTACGCTTTCAAATAGGGAGACATAATTGGCAAGATATCTTTAGTACGGATGTTATCCAGGTCGATGAGGCAAGTATGAAAAACTTCTTAAGCTTCATTCAACTATTGGAAGCTGAGATCAATTCCGATCTGGAAAGCAAGGATATCCAAGCTAAGTTATTCAGTGCCTTACTTGACAAGATTTCCCTTTTTATGAATATGGACGAATCGCCCAACAGTAGTAAGTATACCAGTATCTATAAACGCTTCAAGCAGCTGGTTATTCAGCACGCCCTCTCGGAAGTCAAAGTTACAGATTACGCAAAACGGCTTTTTCTATCAGCGGGTCATCTCAACGATGTAGTAAAAGAGGTTACAGGAAAAAACGCAAAACATATTATTAACGAGCAACGGATCCTAGAAGCAAAGCGGTTACTTTACTGGACAGATGTGCCAATTGGCGAGGTCGCTTATAAAACCGGGTTCGAAGATCCGGCTTATTTCACCCGTTTCTTTAAAAAATATACAGGCTTGCTCCCAAGTGAATTTCAGAAAAAACTTTAACCAACCGTCTTAGACCTTCTTGAATTTAATTTGCTTAATGGAATGGTCGATATCCTTTTCAAGGATTAGATTAGCTCGATATCGGGTCGGAAGGATATTTTTAATCAGGTTCGGACCATTAATCTCTTTCCAGATATTTCTAGCGAAATCTACTGCATCCTCGTGATTCAGGTTGGCATACTTATGAAAGTATGACTCTTTATGCTGAAAGGCTGTCTCCTTTAGGTTGAGAAAGCGGTCGACATACCAGTTTATCAAATTTTTCTCCGTAGAATGCACATAAATAGAAAAGTCGAAGAAGTCAGAAACGAATATCCGGGGACCCCTATACTGTTTTTTTAGATTAACCTGTAGTACGTTAATGCCCTCGATAATAACAATATCCGGAGAATCAACCACTTGTTCCGCACCTTCAATGATATCGTATTCCAGATGCGAGTACACAGGTGCGCTTACCTTTTCTTTGCCAGATTTAATTTCCGATAAAAAACGAATCAACTGCTTGGTATCATAACTCACCGGAAACCCCTTTTTATTCATAATTCCCCTTGCTTCCAGCACATGATTCGGATAGAGAAATCCATCCGTAGTCACCAAGTCGACTCTTGGCTTCCCAGGCGACAGCGATAGCACTTTCTGAAGCACACGCGCGGTAGTACTTTTACCAGCCGCAACACTACCCGCAATACCGATAATAAAAGGGAGTTTACGTGACCCATCCTTTAAAAAAGCATTCGCTCGTTGGTGAAGCTGTTCCGCTTCTTCAATGTGAATATTTAACAGATGACTGAGGGGAAAATAAATATCCTGAATCTCAGTTAAGGTCAGTGGCTCGTTTAATGCGTTCAGGGAACTTACATCCTCATGTGACAGATTATAAGCTATCGAACCATTTAACTCCCTCCATCGTGGCCGATCAATCGTTATAAACGGTGAGTATTGGTCATAACTCATTTTACTTCTGAATTAAAGTGGAATTGATGACAATTGGGTTCTGTAATAACTTATGTGTCGGACACTTGTCTGCTATTTTAATGATCCTAGCGCGTTGTTCGTCATCTAAGTCACCTATGAGCTCAATATTGGCATTGATATACGTGGTTTGCTGACCCGAGCTTACTTGTACCTCAAGATCCATCTCCAGGTGCACTTCCTCCAGCGGCCATTCTTTTCGGTCAGCATACATCCGCATCGTAATAGCCTTGCATGCGGCCAATGACGACAAAATCAATTCAAATGGAGCAAAACCTAAATCTTTACCACCCAAATCCTCAGGCTCATCCGCAATAAGCTGATTGCGATCATTTGTGATCTCCGTTTTATAATTATCCCGGCCAAGCTTGGCACTAATCCTATATCTCATAAAGTATGAACGTTAAATGGAAGCTTCCTGTTGTAAACCTAACAAAATCAATCTCGCTGTAGCTGGGTTTGTTGCCAAAGCGACATCATGCACATCGCAAATCCTCATCAACATTTGTATATCGGGTTCATGAGGGTGCATGCCTAACGGATCTCTAAAGAAAAGGATGCTACTTAATAAGCCTTCTGCTGCCATCGCTGCGATTTGTGCATCGCCACCTTTTGGCCCGCTTAATTTACAGTCAACCTCCAAGCCGGTTTCCGCGATTCGTTTTCCCGTAGTTCCTGTAGCTACAATTCTATAAGCCTTCAGTTCATCTTGATGCTCTTTGACAAATTCAATCATCTCAGGTTTCTTTCCATCATGTGCAATGAGTGCAATAGTTTTCATATCATTCAATTTATCCAAAAAATATGTAGGCGACTATGATAGCAGCAATGATACCTGCTAACTCGGCCAACAGGGCGCATGGCAATGTATGTCGCGTATTCTTGATCGCGACAGATCCATAATAAACCGCAAGCACATAAAAAGTAGTCTCAGTAGAACCCTGAATTACGCAGGCTACCAATGATGCAAAATCATCCGCACCGCGCACGTTCATCAGCTCGATCATTAATCCCCTTGCGCCACTTCCGCTTAAAGGTTTCATGAATGCTACCGGAAGTGCTTCCACAAAGCGTGTGTCAGCACCAAACCAAGAAACAACAGAGCTTACACCATCGACCAAATAATCCATCACTCCGGCTTCCCGGAAAACTCCAATCGCAACCAGTATCCCAACCAAATAAGGGATGATTTTAATTGCAACATCAAAACCTTCTTTAGCGCCCTCGATAAAGTTTTCATAAACATTGACCTTTTTAAACATCGCCAGGCCAATAAATGAGACAATAATACCGAATAAAATCACGTTTCCACCAATCATGGAAATTTCTGAAACCTTCTCCTGAGGCAGCGTTGTAAAGTAAAAAAGGAGGCCACCGATAAACAAAGCAATACCCCCGAGATAAGCTAAAACCACTTTGTTAAAAAGATTGATCCGCTGGTAGATCGCAACGATTATCAGACCCACAAAAGTCGAGAAAAACGTAGCTATTAAAATGGGAATAAAAACGTCGGAAGGGTCTGCAGCTCCAGCCTCTTTCCTATATGCCATAATACTGATTGGCAAGAGCGTCAAACTTGACGCATTCAGGACCAGAAACATAATCTGGGCATTGGTGGCGGTATCTTTTTTCGGATTCAGTTCTTGCAGCTCTTTCATTGCCTTCAGTCCGAGAGGCGTTGCTGCATTATCTAGACCCAACATATTTGCAGAGAAGTTCATCAAGACGGAACCCAGCGCCGGGTGATTCTTAGGCACTTCTGGAAATAATTTATTAAAGAATGGACCTACTGCTCTGGCGAATAATTGAATCATGCCGCCTTTCTCGCCGATCTTCATAATGCCTAACCAAAAAGCCATCAGACCAATCAATCCTAAAGAAATCTCTGCCGCTGTTTTAGCACTATCAAACGTACCGCTGATTATACGTTGAAAAATCTCTACATCACCTAAAAAAATCAGCTTAAATAAAGCAACTAAAAAAGCAATGAGAAAAAAGGATATCCAGACGTAATTTAAAGCCATAAAAGAGGATTGCTACGGTAAAAGTAAGGTTTTATTCGACTAAATCAAATCCCCAATCGATTCCTTTCAGAACTGCCGGAACACCTCGTTCCAACCATACAGGAGCGGGTTTGCCTTTCAAATAATGATCAAAAAACTGCTGTTCACGAATCTGAATATCCTTACGGTTCTGTCGTTTCATCAGATTATGCTCATCATCATTATAATTGAGCATCCAAACCGGCTTACCGAGTCGCCTCATCGCTGTAAACATCTCTATTCCCTGATACCAGGGCACAGCACCGTCACGGTCATTATGCATAATAACCACCGGCGTATTTACCTTATCCAAATGAAAGAGCGGAGAGTTCTCGATATAAAGATCAAGATCTTCCCACAAGGTAGCGCCGATACGGCTCTGCGTATGCTCATATTGAAACTGTCGGTTCAGTCCGCTTGCCCAGCGAATCCCTCCATACGCTGATGTCATATTTACTACCGGTGCACCTGACCAGGCAGCTGCGTACATGTCTGTACGTGTTATTAGGTGCGCAACCTGATAGCCTCCCCAGCTTTGACCCTGAACGCCAATATTGTCGCCGTCCACAAATGGGAACTCTTTAAGAGCTTCTACACCCGAGTTGATATAGATTTCCGCCGATTTACCAGGATAGCCTCTATCATACGATATATCAGGTGTAAACACCAAATATCCATTACTCACAAAATAGCTGATATTCAGGCGAGACGGAGTAGGGGTAGGAGGTATATAACTGTACAATCCGTCACTCAATTTTTCATAAAAATAGACAATCATCGGATACTTCTTATTTTCATCAAAGTCTTCCGGCTTATAAAGAATCCCTTCTGATTCTTCCCCGTTAGAGGCAGTCCACTTAAACAATTCCGCCGTTCCCCAATTATAGGAAGATTGTTGCTGATTGATATCCGACACGGCTTGTTCTGATTTGAAATCAGTACTTAGATAAAGATTAGGGGCTTCGGTATAATTCTCCTTTGTATAGGCAAAGAGCGACAGATCTTTATTTGCGATTTCCCGCCAATACCGGAAGCCTCCCATGCTTATCAATTCCGGATCTCTGCCTTTTGCAGATGCCTTAAACCAACCGCTCTCTTTCGTATTATGATCAAAAGCACTGATATAATTGAATTCACCCCAATCGATTATCACAGGCTCACGTCTTGCTCGTTGGAAACGGTCACGTGTTGGATCGTCATAACGGAAGGTAATCTTATTTTTTCGGCCGAAGCCATTGGTTATCATTTTCGGCTTTTTGCCGTTTAATGGAATTGCCCATATATCATACCGATCATAGAAGTATACGATGTCCCCCTTATCATTCCAACCAGCAAAACCATACGATCTCGGCTGATCTGGCACATCATTCTCTTCATCAAAGAACGGCACGTTTAGCCCTTCCGTTAAGGTTCTTAGCTGTTTCTGATCTACAGAATAACTGTACCAGTGCCCTTTATCCCGATCAAACCAGAGAGCATAATTGCCTTTCGGAGACAGCTCGACATTCGCACGAACACTGTCGGCTATTTTAATACGCTCGCCTGTAAGTGTAGAGATCAGGTAAATATCATCATAACTAGCCCCAAGCCATTGAGAAGCAACCCGTCTTCCCACGTCGGACGTCCCCAATGCAAATTCGTTGTTCGCGTTGCTCGTTATGGATACCGAGGGAAGGCTTTCATCTCCAAGTTGAACAATCTTTTTGCTCTCTGGGTAAATTACAGTTAAATAAGCCCGACTCGAATCGCGTTTGCGGTTAATTAGTTGTCTCGGCTGCAGGTAGTCATCTTTCCAGTGCCAGATATCCACCCTGGCTACCTCAAAATCGACAATGGTTGTATCCACTAGTTTCGCTTTGGGCGCAGTGCCAAAAAAGAGTTTTTCTCCATCTTCACTAAAAGTCAACTTCTGACTTCCATTGACACTCCAGTTTTCCTGAATACCCTCGCTTTCTTCGTTTGCTATCAGCATGGCAGAATCTGCATCCAGATGGAAATAATAAAGATCATGAAGCTCATTGATCGAATTTTTCACATCCGGTTGATAGGTAAAAGCTATTTGCTGAGCCGCCTCGTCGAATGTGATATGTTGATAATCGCCTTTTCCGGCTTTCATCCGTTTCAACGAACCTGCCTTTACATGATAAAGATAAAGACCATCTTCTTTCTTTAAGCTGTCTTTTTTCGGTAGTTTTTTATGGAAAACCAGCAATGAGCCATCTTTATTAAACTCGTAAGAATCAACATGATCAAATGTACGTTCCATGCCTTGGTTCAAGTTCCGTACGACCAATTTCGATTGCTTATCGGCTTTCTTTTTTCCGTTCTTTTGCTCTCCGATGCTATCTTTTGCCAAACTGTCGACTTCCGCCTTGATCGTGTCATCTAGCAAAAAGCCTACAATTGCAGCATAGCCTTGTTCTGGAACTTTAAATGATTTTACATTGGCTATTTTTTCTAAGCCCTTCTCTTCAATAGAAAATATAGCCAATGAATCCTTCGGCATGTCATCCGACTTTTTCTTCTCAATCTTGGCTTGGCGCGTATCCCTAAAAAACGGCTGGATCAGCGCGATCAAATATTTACTGTCTCCGGTAAATTCAGCACTAGTACCACGGTCAATCGTCCGCACGTTCTCAGCATCCCGGCTAACCAATCTGAGTGTTGCATCTCCTTCTTGCGGAACAACCGTAAAGAAAACATATTGACCGTTGTTACTAATCCCTGAGGATCCGATCGACTGCCAAGAGTCATAAACCGAATGGTCCAATGGTTTCTTTTGAGCCAAGCCAGTAGCAAAAAAAGACGATAAAATAATACTCAGTAAAAGTTTCTTCATAATAATTTGTTCGACAACGATTTAATTCTGCTTATATAGTCTTATAAATATAATTTGGCAATCTCTTCGGCATATTTCTTCTCAACCACCCGCCGTTTTGCCTTTAATGTCGGGGTAAGTTCACCTGACTCGATGGAAAATGGGTTACGCTTTACCACAAAATTTCGAATCCGCTCAAATTTAGCCAATTCGTTTGAAAGCCGCTTCAAATCATCATCGATCCACTCAATAACTTCCTGATTTCTAATAAAATCATCTTCTTCTTCAAAAAATGCATCTGTAAAGCCAAACTCTTCACGCAATCGCTCGACGGAAGGAATAATAATGGCAGTAACGTACTCCTGTTTATCACCAACTAGGAACAAACCGTCGATCTTCGGACTTTTCAAATAGACATTTTCAACAGGCGTAGGGTAGATGTTCTTCCCAAATGCATTAACCAGCATATTCTTCAAGCGATCCGTAATCTGCAAATTACCCTTATAAAAACGACCGATATCACCCGTATGAAACCAACCGTTGGCATCAATTACATTGGCGGTTTCTTCCGGCTTATTCCAATAACCTTTCATAACACAATGTCCGCTGATAATGATCTCCCCCTCGGGGCACTCAAAATCAGGCTGAAAAGATTCGTAGGTCTGTTCGGTATAAATCTCCAGCGTATCAATATTCTGAATCCCGATCTTGATACCCGGCACTACGCGACCGACCGTACCATATACTTGACGATGGTATTCCGTGACCGCAACAACAGGTGAAGTTTCCGTTAACCCGAAGCCCTCTAACACCTTAATTCCCAGGTCACCAAAAAACTCACCAATATTTCTCGGCAATGCACCACCACCAGAAATCAAAAATTTCAGTCGTCCGCCTGTTTTTGCTTTAATTTTACTGAATACTAATTTTTCAGCCAATTTATACTTTAACGAAAGGAAAGGATTTGGCACTTTTCCAGCTTCCAGTCTTAACCGATGTTTGTGACCGGTTTCCAATGCCCAATTAAAGATCTTCGTTTTGGTTCCACCACCTTCGGTACCGCTTTTCATAGCCTTGTCATGAATACGCTCCAACAGTCGCGGCACACAATTCAAGATCGTCGGTTGCACCTCTTCCATATTTTTCGCCAAGAGCTCCAAGCTTTGTGCAAAAGCAATCTGGCACCCTACGGCCATCGACACATGGTAGGTAGCCGTCCGCTCAAATACATGAGATAGGGGAAGGAAAGACAGGAAGCGATCGTTCTGATCAATCACCGGAATCTGATCCAGACATACACGCACGTTATTGACCAAGTTGCTATGAGTCAACATCACTCCCTTTGGTGTTCCCGTCGTCCCAGAAGTATAAATTAATGTAGAAATATCACTTGGTAAGATCGCTTCTGTACAAGCCACAATGTTTCGCTGATAATCAGGGTAGAGCGATTTACCTTGTTCCAAAACCTGTGCGAAAGACATGATACCCGCCCGTAAATTGGTTTTCTTTAAAAACTTCTCATAGTCGGGAAAGTTGACTATAATCCGGTTGAGGTTTTCACAGTTATCAGAAATACTGATCAGTTTTTTAAAAAGGAAAGGAGTGCCAACCAAGATCACTTTGGCAGCACTGTCGTTCAGGATATATTCAATCTCGTGAGCAGGAAGCGTAGGATATACAGATACGTTGACCGCCCCGATTTGTTGCAAACCCTGATCGAAATACAAATATTCAGGGCTATTATCGAGCAAGAACGCTACACGGTCACCCTTTTGGATACCAATTGCCAACAAATATGAAGATACGGCATTAATCTTCTCGTAAGCATCGCGATAGGAAACCGGCTTCCAGTCATCATTGACTTTATCCAGGAGGAAAGTATGGTCTAAAGGGTGGATCGTATCTACGACGTTACGCAGCAAATCCGGCACGGTCATATCCGCCGTAACTGGGTTCATATTTTTTTATGTTGGTTACTATACTACAAACATAAAAAAAATATGTTTACGGCAAATTGATGTAAACCTTATATTAAATTAAATGGATCTTTTATTGAATTAAACCGCGAAGCTTTCTCCGCATGCGCAAGAGCGGGAAGCATTTGGATTGTTAAATACAAAGCCCTTTCCCGTTAAACCATCAGAATAGTCTAATTCAGTTCCCGAAAGATACAAGAACGATTTGATATTAAGAACCAACTTAATGCCCTTATCTTCAAAGACCTGATCATTCTCTTGATCCTGATTATCGAAATTCAGGTTATAAGTAAGGCCAGAACAGCCACCACTTTCAACCGACACACGAACGAAATAGGATGAGTCATAATTCTCCTCTTTCAAGATATCTTGTATTCTATTTTTGGCTTTCTCTGTAACTGTAATCATATCATTAAGCTAATAATACAAATATCGTTATTATCTGCGAAAGATGAAAATGAGCTTTGTCATACCAAAATGATCTTTACACAAATAATCCGTGCACGAATAAACTAGCCATAATTGCTTGCTTTTGCCTCAAAAGATCAGCTTGGCTAAACGATCAAACCTTTTTTATAAAGCTCCCACGCAGGTGATTCAGCACGAAGCTTTTTAATCTTTTGATTCAGCATGTCGATAACCAGATCGATCTCAGCTTCCGTATTAAAGCGCCCCAGACTAAAGCGTAAGCTACTATGTGCATCCTCCTTATCTAAGCCCATAGCCATTAAAACATGTGATGGATCAAGCGAGCCTGTAGCACAAGCTGAACCGGCAGACATCGCTACGTTTTTCAAACTGGCCATCAATTGTTCCCCTTTTATAAAACGAATAGCGATATTCGATACATTCGGCAAACGATCCGCGCCACGACCATTCACAAAGGTTTCCTCTAGGTTAAGCAGAGCAGTTTCCAGGTAGTTCCGTAATTTCTTCAAACGTTTCCTTTCCTGATTTAAGTTTTCATTAGCAATTGCGCAAGCGGTACCTAAACCTACAATTCCCGGTACATTATAAGTACCTCCACGCAAGCCCTTTTCCTGTCCACCACCGTGAATCAGCGGCTCAAGCTGAATCTTTTTACTTTTTTTTCTGACATACAAAGCGCCGACACCTTTTGGGCCGTAGATTTTATGTGCGCTGAGGGCCATCACGTCTATAGCCAACTTTTCCACAGAAACTGGCATCTTACCAATTGCCTGCGTTGCATCACAAAAAAACAACACATTATTTTCCTGAGCAATTCTCGCAATTTCTTCTACGGGATGGATAACACCCGTTTCATTATTTGCGAACATCAGCGAAATCAGGATAGTTTTATCCGTAATCGCCTTTCGCAAATCCTCTAGATCAATATTGCCATCCCTATTCACTGGCAGATAAGTAACTTTAGCACCTTTCTTTTCAAGTAATCTTAAAACGTCTAAAACCGATTTATGCTCCGTTACGCAGCTGATGATGTGATTTCCTATGCTTCCATAGCGCTTATAAATACCTTTGACTGCTAAATTGATTGATTCTGTCGCTCCCGAAGTGAACATAATCTCATCATCCTTAGCCTCCAGTAGATTCGCGACGTTTTCCCGGGCTTTCTGAACGGCTGCTGACGCTTTTTTGCCAAATACATGATTCGTACTAGAAGCATTCCCATAAGTTGAAGTAAAATAAGGGATCATTTCATCCAGTACAAAAGGATCAACCATCGTGGTTGCATTATTGTCTAGATATATCTGAATAGCCATAAACAAAGGTATTGTTTTTTTAATAATTAAGTTAAAGAAGCCCGCATCTCACCTAATTACATTCAGACATTTCGGCGCTTTTCTTTAAAGATAATATTATTAACTTGTTCGAGAAGAACAGTGGTCAAACAGTGGTCAAACAGTCCTCTAACTGTCTTCAAGCTGTGGTAAAAAGACTGTTTAACTACTGTATAACTACTGTTTGACCTCAGTTAGAATAGGACGATTCTAAAAAATGGATTAATTCTTTTATTTCTTTGTAATTTTGATGGAGGCCATTGATTTTATTAAGGAAAAAAAAACTATGATGCAGAAAATCGATCACATCGGTATTGCTGTCAAAGACTTACAGCAGGCAATCGCAGAATATGAAACTATTCTCGACACACTGTGCTATAAGATTGAAACGGTCGATTCGGAAAAAGTGAAAACAGCTTTCCTGAAAATCGGTGAAAGTAAGATCGAATTATTAGAAGCCGTGAATCAAGAAGGGGCAATTGCTGATTTTGTGAATAAAAAAGGGGAGGGCATCCATCACATTGCCTATGAAGTAACTGATATTCAAGCTGAAATAAATAGATTTAGGGGCCAGGGGTTCAGAATATTAAATGAGGGGGCAAAAAAAGGGGCAGACAATAAATTAGTCTGTTTCATACATCCAAAGGATTGTAATGGAGTACTGACCGAACTGGTACAATCGCTGGATTAAATTTGTTTTCGGGAAATGAGATCGTTGAAGATAAACAAAGCGAGCCAGGGTTACGATGCAAAAGGCGACAGGAGAGAAGGGCTTATTCTACAGCGGACTTACACCTGTTCGTTACTCGGACTCGATGGCCCCCTGACTAATGAACAGAAAAAAAGTTTATCGTTCCGAGCTAACAATAAATCCATTCGTGAAGGCGAACTGCGAATTGATTTCCCGAAAAACAAGAAAGAAGGCTATTCTTTCGATTTCCAGATCACGGTAGTAAGTCCGCTCTTCCAAGGCCATCTGTTGAGTTTAGAAATCGTCTTTGGAAAGACGGCTAGCCAGCGTGCTGACAAGGTTAACCAAGATATTGGTGAAATCAAATCGATCAAGATCAACATATGGATCCATTATGCCTTCCGTTGGTTTAAGCGGCCTCAGCTGGTCAATGAAATTACAGAAAGAAAAGCATACCCATGGAAAATAAGTCAACGCAGCACTTCCTTGTGCGGTATTGCTTGCCTGTTTTATTTCCTGATTCAAGACGACCCGGATGCTTACGAGCGAATCATCCTCCGCTTGCATCAATACGGTTATTCGCATCACAACAATTACCTGATTCTTCCCAATGCTTATCTTTATTCGATTGACCCTGACAGAAACCCGCAATATCCGCAAGGTATGGCTTTTGTTGATTGGATAGGCTTGGCTTCTGTGAGAAATATGGAAAGTCGCTTCGGCTATCGAGGGAGAGCAGACCAAGTAGCCAGCGCAATCAACTGGCCTCATATCCTCATTAAGCTCGGACGAGATCTGCTTAACTATAGCGACACAAAATTTAAATTATTCTCACCCATTAAAACCTATATACGCGATTACCTGAAAGACAATACAAAATTAAAAATCCTCGCCGAAGAGGTGGAAAAAAGCCATAGGGAAGGGGCTAAATTGATCTTGCTGGTCGATTCCGATATGTTGCACAATCGCTCGCATTATCACTTGAATAACTTTATTCAATATCACTGGGTGGCCTACGAAGGAGGGCTTCAGTTAATGGACAAAAATGGGTTAGCAACACAAGACTACGCCGCCGTAGAGCACCTAAGATTTGACATTTTTTCTTGGGGAGAAGAAATAAAGCATTCCCGGACATCCGACGGGATCTCCAGAAATGCTTTTATCAGAAATTATTATGGATATATCCGAATGCGTTAGATACCTATTTCCTTTAGCAGAAAATCTGCATTGTCAATCTTGTCGGCTACCCAAAGTACATAGCGGATATCCACGCCGATCGACCGGCTATAGCTTTCGTTCCATGCAAAATCATTGATGGTTGCATCATAAGCACGGTCAAAGTTAACGCCTACTAACTCGCCTTTTGAATTCATTATAGGTGAACCGGAGTTTCCGCCCGTCGTATCCATATTGTACAGCATATTCACGGGTACATCATTGAGTTCCTCCATTGCATAGTCACCAAAATTTTTCGCTTCCCATTCCTGTTTAATTTTTTCCGGATAATCGAACTCGGGATTATTCAATCTACCTTTTTCGATAATACCCTTGATGGTAGTAAAAGGAGTCACGTAGGTTGCATCTGCAGGTGAATAACCGCGAATATAACCGAAGGTCAGACGCAACGTGCTATTTGCATCCGGGATAAAGTCTTTATTTTGGAATTTTTCCTTAACAGCCACATAATCACCCATTAATTGATTGAGCACCCCTTCACGACGTTCAGCCTCTGGAGTTAGTTCTACTAGTTGCTGATTGATCGCTTGTTGGAAATTCAGCAGATCATCCGAATAAGCCAATAAAGTCTCAGGCGACTTGAGTAATTCATTAAAAACATAGTCACGATCTTTTAACTTGGATGTCTCCAACGTTGTTGTAGCAAAGCTAGTCGGGTCGGAAACCTTTTTCATCGCTTCGATCGGCTGATCTGTAGTTATCTCCGATGCATCACGTAGCATGCGACTAAAAATAGCTGTGTCAACTTCAAAACGGTAGCTATCATAAATGCTGCTTAGAGCACTTTTTAGCTTCGGGAGGTTAGCCTCAAAGACCTGTGACTTATTCGTTGTTGCAACTAAAGAAGCCTTGAAAGAGTTAAGATAACGAGCAATATTTAAAAGGCTTGTGCTTGAATGGATCTGGGTAAACCACATATCACGTTCAGCATCAGAAAAAATGTCTTGATAATATTGGTCTATATCGTTCATCAACGTGCCATAGTCTCTTTCCAATTCCGGACTGTCCGAAATAAACTTAGCCAGGTCTTGATCATCCTTACGTTTCGTATCGACAAGCTGGATGCCATTCAACCCTTTCATTTTCCCCTGATAGTTTTTCATTACATTCGCATTCCGTTTAATGCGGGTAGCGAGCGCTATCTCTGTTGCTTTGTCATTTAACCCAGCTTCTTCCATTACTTTATTTTGAAACTCATAAAGATTTGAGGTATAAGGAAGTAAAAATTTTTCCTGATACTCGATATATTGCGCTGGACGGTGACGGAATGTTCTGCCGGGATAACCCAGAATGAATGTAAAATCACCTTCTTTGACACCCTGCGCATTGATTTTCAAGTGTTTCTTAGGCTGGTACGGAACATTGTCTTTCGAATAAGGAGCCGGTGATCCATCGGGGGCAACATATGCGCGCAGAAAAGAGAAATCTCCAGTATGTCTTGGCCACACCCAGTTATCCGTCTCGCCCCCAAACACACCAATATTGGCCTTCGGCACATAAACTAAACGCACGTCCTCGATTGTTTTATAGCGGAAAAGCACATAACTCTTACCAATAAACATCTCTGATACTTCTGCTTTGATCGAAGGATCTTTCTTTTCAGCTTCTTGCGCAATCTTTTCCCGTTCGTCGCTAATGATACGAATTCTTTCAGCGGGGTTCTTGGCAGATTGCGCTGCTTTTAATATGCGGTTTGATACATCTTCATAACCTTCGGTGATTCGAATGGTAAGTCCTTTTGCTTCAATCTCACGTTCTTTTTCAGGGGCAACAAAACCATTGGTCAGGTAATCATTTTCAGGCGTACTTGCTAATTGCACCGCACCGAAGGCACAATGATGATTGGTAATGATCAAGCCCTCGTCAGATACAAAGGAACCTGTACATCCGCCTACCCGTACTAAGGCATCTACCAAACCAACCTGCCCGGGATTAAAGATATCAGTGCGATCGATCTCAAGTCCCGCTTTCTTCAGATCAACACGATTCAGGTCGCTCAAAGGGTACATCCCTTCATCCAGATTGGTAAAGGAATTACTACAGAACCCTGCAATGACAAGAAAAACTATTGCAAGGGTATTTTTGTTAAAAAGTCTCATAAATACGATTATACTATTGAACATATTATATTTGCCAAAGTTAAGAACTTTCCGAATATCAGACGACTATGATAAAAAAGGCTATACGAGCTATTAACCGGTTAAATCAGTGGAGAATACAGCGGATATCGAATAAAAATTTCATGGTTATCTTAGCTGTTATTGTCGGCTTGATTGGCGGACTTGCTGCTTCTGCTCTGAAAGCTCTGACACATTATATTGCCACGGTATTACAAAATGATGTTTCATGGGATTTTCGCGGTTACCTTTTTCTCGTATTCCCGATGATCGGGATTTTGCTTAGTGTCTTGTATGTACGCAAGTTTATCAAAGCAAAGAAAATGGAACATGGGATTACACCCATCTTGTACTCCATCTCTAACCGGTCGAGCCGTATACCTGTCCATAATGTTTATTCGCAGATCGTGACGAGTGCCCTGACAGTCGGCTTTGGTGGGTCGGCCGGGCTAGAAGCGCCGATTGTAGCGAGCGGTTCGGCAATCGGCTCTAATATCGGACGCTTCTTTGGGTTAAATTATCGGGAAGTAACCATGTTATTGGCCTGTGGAGCTGCTGCTGGTATTGCTGGGGCTTTTAATAGTCCGGTTGCAGGTTTGGTCTTTGCTGTTGAAATTTTATTAGCAGAATTCTCGATACCTGCATTTATTCCGCTTTTGATGGCCGCGGCTACCTCTTCCGTTGTATCCCGCATGCTCTATGCAGAGCCGCTATTTCATTTGGTTACAGATACCTGGCATATCGAGGCTTTACTCTTTTATATCGCCGTTGCAATTTTAGTCGGGTTGTTCTCAGTTTTCTTCAACCGACTGAATTATAGAGCTGCGAAATGGTTTAAAAGTTTTACAAATCCTTATAGAAAGGCAATCGTCAGTGGATTGATCCTCGGTATTTTGATTTTTGTATTCCCAGCTCTGTACGGCGAGGGCTATTTGGCAATTCAACAATTACTGGCCGGTAATAATAATTCGCTGCTTTCCAATAGTGTTTTTAGTGAGTATCAACATATCGGCTGGCTTGTTGTAGCGTACTCAGCTATTACCGTGTTTGCCAAGGCTTATGCTACCGTTTTCACTCTTCACAGCGGCGGTAATGGTGGTAATTTTGGACCTAGTCTGGTAATGGGCGGACTACTCGGTTTTGCTTTTGCTCATGGGATTAATTTGACGGGGTTGGTTGAATTAAACACGGCTAATTTTATCGTTGTTGGAATGGCGGGGGCACTTAGCGGTATTATGCACGCCCCCTTAACGGGAATATTTCTGATTGCCGAAATTACGGGTGGTTATGTTCTGATGGTACCGTTGATGATCGTGTCGGCGATATCATACTTTATCAATAAAAGCACTTTAAAGTATTCCATTTATACTCAGTCACTTGCTGAATCAGGCGAATTATTGTCATATGAAGACAAGGACAAAACTGTGTTACGAATGATGAAACTGCGCTATGTTGTTGAAAAGAATTTCACCATTCTTCATCCGGACGAAAAGGCAGGCGACCGAAAATTAGATATACTTTATACCAAACGAAATATTTTTCCGGTTGTGGACGATAAAGGGCAGTTACTTGGTATTATCTACAGTGAAAAGCTATTTGAAATATTGGTTGGTGAAGGTAATAATGATAAAACGATGAAAGAGCTGGCTCAGCCACCGCAAGATGTTATCCGGATCGATGCAAATATGTATGATGTGATGCGGAAAATGGATCGTGAAGATATTTGGACATTGCCAGTTGTTGATACGGATGACAAATATGTCGGTTTTGTATCCAAGTCAGCAATTTTTAATAAGTATCGTGCGCTGTTGATGCGTATGGGAAGGTATTTGGAGTAGCTAAATAAAAAGAAGACTTAGTCTATCATAAACTACTTTTAAACAACTCAATAACTCGGTCAACATCTTCGGGAACATCGATTCCGTGCGATTGAAACTGGGTTTCTGCAGTTTGTATTTGGTAGCCATGCTCTAGCCAGCGCAACTGTTCCAGTGACTCCGCTTTTTCTAACGGCGATACAGGTAGTTTGGTCAGTTGCTTCAGTGTTTCGGCACGAAAAGCATAGATACCAATGTGTTTAAAATAACGGTATTTCTCCAACCAGGATTTTTGCGCTGCATCGCGAAGGTAGGGGATGGTGTTGCGGCTAAAATAGAGTGCTCGCATATCCTTTGTTACTGTTACTTTCGGGATATTATGATTAAACAGATCCTCGAAAGTATCTATTTTTTTAACAAGCGTTGCGATGTTTACCGATTCTTTTTGAAAGCAACTGATCAGCAGCTCGATTTGCTCTGGTTGAATAAAGGGTTCGTCACCTTGTACGTTGATAACGATATCGGTATCCTCAAAGTGAGACGCAGCCTCAGCACAACGATCTGTTCCGCTCGTGTGTGATTCTGAGGTCATGACAACTTGCCCTCCAAAAGCTTCGATATGATCCGCTATGCGTTGATCATCTGTCGCGACGACAGTAGTCTGTACGCCGGTTGCTTTTTTCACTTGCTCGTACACTCGCTGGATCATGGATTTGCCGGCAATATCGATCAAAGGTTTACCCGGGAAACGGGTAGAGGCATATCTGGCAGGTATGGTCGCGAGTATCTTCATATTAAATAGTCTACGTAATACTAGAATAATCCGTGTAGCTCCCTTTCGACACTCTCGATAACGAAAGCGAGATCTTCTGTTTTGTTCGCAAAATCAAGTTTGTCCTTGTCTAAAATCAGCAATTTCCCGCCATCATAGCTGCTAATCCACTTCTCATATTTATCATTCAATTTCGACAGGTAATCAAGACGAATACCCGCTTCATAATCACGACCTCTGATCTGGATATTTTTAACGAGTGTGGGTACAGAGGCTCTTAAATAAATCAGAAGATCGGGAGCAATGACAAATTGTAGGACACTCTCGAAAATATTGCTGTAATTTTCGAAATCACGTTTGCTCATTAAACCCATATCATGCAAGTTTTCAGCGAATATATAGGCATCTTCATAAATCGTACGATCCTGAATGATATCGCGTTTTTCTTTTTGCAAAGCGAGCATATGACGAAAACGACTGTTCAGGAAGAAAATCTGCAGATTAAAGGACCAGCGCTTCATATCACTATAGAAATCTTCAAGATAGGGGTTATGCTCGACTGCCTCGAACTGCGGTTCATAGCCTAGCTGCTTGGAAAGTAACTCTGTTAAAGTTGTTTTACCGGCACCGATATTACCTACAATAGCTATATGCATAATTAAAAAGGCTTAATTCCGATTAGTTCACGAACGTCCGAGATTGTTTTTTGAGCAGATGCTCTTGCTTTCTCTGCGCCTAGGGTAACTACCTTGCGGAGATAGTCATGATCGTTAGCGATATCGTTTATCCGGTTTCGAATAGGATCAGTGGCTATGATCATATCTTCTGCGAGCTGTTTTTTAAAGTCGCCGTATCGGATCTGGCAGGAGTTGTATAGCTTATCAAAATGATTCACGGTATCTTCGCTTGAAACAATTGTCATAAGGTCAAATAAATTCTGAATATAATCTGGCTTTTCTTGATTTTCTTCAGTAGGACCTGAATCTGTAAGCGCCTTCATCACTTTTTTACGAATAACATCTGGAGAATCGGATAGATAGATCGCATTTGCTTCTCCCTCTGATTTGCCCATTTTACCCTTCCCGTCAAGACCAGGGATCTTAACCAATTTCTGCTGGAAGCTAAATGCATAAGGTTCTGGAAAGTATTCGCTTTGATACAAACGGTTAAACCGGTTACCAAAGGTACGTGCCATTTCAAGATGTTGTTCCTGATCTTTTCCAACTGGTACTTTCGTAGCCCGGTGGATCAAAATATCTGCAGCCATTAATACCGGATAGGTGAGAAGTCCAGCATTGACGTTGTCTGGATGTGAACGTACCTTATCTTTAAAAGAAGCGCTCCGCTCCAGTTCGCCCAGATAGGCGTTCATATTTAAATAAAGATAAAGTTCGACCGTTTCCGGGACATCCGATTGTACGTATATTGTTGCTTTTTCGGGATCGATTCCTGCAGCCAGGTATTCTGTAACCACTTGCCTAACATTTGCATGCATTTCCGATGAAGTAGGATGGGTAGTAAGAGCATGAAGATCCGCAATAAAGAAAAAGCAATTATGATTATTCTGCATTTCCAGGAAATTTTTTATTGCTCCATAGTAATTTCCTAGGTGTAATTTTCCGGTGCTCCGGATACCGCTAACAACTGTTTCCATATACCTGCGAAAATACAGATTTCCTGCAATACGTCAAGCTTTGATAGCGAATAATTTGCAGGGAGAAATGCAATCTCTCTTTAAATAAATTTGACCTTAACCAAACAATTTGATTTATAGAAGGCACGAATTATCTGGTTTAATTGCTATTTTTGTCTAGCTAATATGGCTTTAGTTATTTGTTTACAGCAATCGTTTTAAGTCAGTTTAATTAATGAAAGATACACTTGTTAGACCCACGTACCGAAAAGCAGGACCTGATGATTTTTTTAAAAAGTTACAGAAAGAAGTTCAGGAAACTGTTTTAAATAACGCTAAAATTCAACGATTAAATGTCATCAAATCAATCGGTGTATTGATATCTTACTTTGTCTTATATGCATGCATTTTAATTTTTGGAAATAACACGTTTCTTCTTTTCTTTTTCTATATCTTATTAGGTTTCAACACGATCATCTTGTTTATCAATGCTTTCCACGATGCCGCGCATGGAGCTGTATTCAAGAACAAGAAATATAACAAATGGTTTATGTACGTTTTGGAACTTTTTGGTAGTAATAACTACATCTGGTCGAAACGACATGTTCTGCTACACCACCCATATCCAAATGTACAGAATTGGGATACCGATATCAAACAAAGCGACTTGGTACATTTGTTTCCAGACAGTCCTTTGTTGAAGATACATAAGTATCAGCATATCTATATGTGGCTCTTGTACCCATTGTACACATTGAACTGGCTGTTTATTCGCGACTTTAAAGATTTCTTCGGAACGAAAGACAATTATTTGAAGAGAATTTTAAAGATTCCGAAGATTGAATATGTGAAAATGTTTGCCGCGAAGATTTTCAATCTTTTCTACTTGATCGGAATTCCGATTCTTGTTTTAAATCACCCTTGGTACTTAATTGTATTGGCTTGGTTTGTCATGCATATTTCGGCAAGTCTTTTAGGGGTCGTTGCATTAATTTCAACCCATGTTGATGAAGACGCTGTCTTTCCAATGCCACCTGAGGACGGGAAAATGAACAGTACCTGGGCCGAGCATCAATTGATGGTCACCAAAGATTTTAGCGCTGACAGTAAATTAGCTAATTTCCTTTTTGGTGGCTTCACACATCATGTTGCACATCATCTGTTCCCGCATGTTGCGCATACCTATTATCCACGGATTACGCCGATCATCCGTCGCTATGCAGAAGAGTATAATTTGCCGTACAAGTGTTATCCGGCATACCAGGCGATGCTGTCTCATTATTACCTGCTGAAAAAAAGTGGGGTGAAAGAGTCTATCTTCGCCCACGGGGAAATTTAATGGTTTTTTAGACCATGAAACAGCTACATCGGCACTTATACCTTGTTGCGGTTTTCATTGTATTTCTACCGTTCTGGCCATTGCTGTCCTTTTTGAAAAAGAACAGCAATAAACATTATTCAACTTTTGTAAGAATACGGAAATGGATAGCCCTAACAGCCTCTTCCTTTGTGGGGTTCCGTTATAAAATCAAATGGGAGGAAGAAGTTGACTGGAGTCAGAACTATATTATTTGCGCTAATCATACTTCGAATCTAGATATAACGGCATTGATTAAGGTGTGCAAAAATGACTTTTCATTTATCGGGAAAGATGAACTTTTGAACAACCCTGTAACGGGTTTATTTTTCAGAACAATTGATATACCTGTAAATCGATCAAGCAAAATGTCTTCATTTCGTGCTTTTAAAAGAGCCGAAAAGTATTTGCTAGAGGATAAAAGTATTGTAATTTTTCCTGAGGGTGGGATTGGCGATGAATACCCTCCGGTTCTTGATCCTTTTAAGAATGGTGTGTTCAGATTAGCAACAGAGCTGAAAATTCCAATTTTACCAGTTATTATTAAAGACGCATGGGAACTATTTTGGGATGATGGGAGTAAAAAGGGCAGTCAAGCAGGAAGCATTCACATCCAAGTTCTTAAACCTGTTGATGGTGAAGCACTAAACTTGCATGTCGATGATTTGAGGGATCGAGTTTATGATCTTTTCCAAAAAAACTTAAGTTCAAATTGAACGTAACAAATGAAGGATTGACTAGTCTAAACTAAAAGGCTTTGAAAGAATGACTGATCAACCGCTTATTAACATTACCGATATTGGCCGAAAATACGTTATTGGTGCTGAAACAATTCACGCTCTGAAGTCTGTTACACTTCAGATTCAAAAGGGGGAGTTTGTCGCCTTGATGGGACCTTCGGGTTCGGGGAAATCGACACTAATGAATATTTTAGGCTGTTTGGATACGCCGACTCGTGGAGAATACTACCTGAATAATATCCGTGTAAGTGAAATGTCGGAAGATGATCTTGCAGATGTGAGAAATAAAGAAATTGGCTTTGTTTTTCAGACTTTTAATCTCCTACCTCGTTCAACTTCGTTAGATAACGTAGCGTTACCCTTGGTCTATGCTGGTGTCAACAAAGCAAACCGGTTAACCAGAGCACAAGAGGCTTTGGAAAATGTGGGTTTAGGTAACCGTGTGCACCATAAACCAAACGAGCTGTCGGGTGGCCAGCGTCAGCGGGTAGCTGTTGCTCGAGCGCTGATCAATAATCCCTCTATTATTCTTGCTGATGAACCAACAGGTAATCTTGATACCAAAACTTCCGTTGAAATTATGGGTTTATTGGAAGAAATACATTCAAAGGGAAATACGATTGTTCTGGTGACGCACGAAGAGGATATTGCGCAACATGCGCATCGGATTGTCCGGATGCGTGATGGACTGATCGAGGATGATTACAAAAATGACACTGTTAAAAGTGTTTCGCCACGTTTGGAAGCTTTGCGAGAGGAAGAAAAACGCAACCGGGGAAACCTATTATAGAGCATTCTTTAATACCCAATAGCGAAAAGCCAATATAGCTTTTTGAAACTGCGTGAGTTTTAAGGGATCTTTACCCGCGTAACGAGGCAATACGGCATTATTAAATTTCAACAACAATTTGAAAAATAATTTCTTCATATAACGAAGAACAGCTTAAAGCTGAATTGGTTTGTTTTCTGTTTGAAGTTCAGTAAGGTATCGATACATCCCGCCGTCATTTTGCATCAGCTCGTCATGGTTACCACTTTCAACAACTCTACCTTCGTTTACGACAATAATCTTATCAACCTGACGGATAGTTGATAAACGGTGGGCAATGATAATTGATGTGCGGTTCTTTAAAAGTTCTTCCAAAGCTTCTTGGACAAGGCGTTCTGATTCTGAATCTAAAGAAGAAGTAGCTTCATCTAAAATAAGGATAGCGGGATCTTTTAATAACGCGCGCGCAATCGCTATCCGTTGGCGCTGCCCACCCGAGAGTTTAACGCCTCGTTCCCCAACCAAGGTTTGATAGCCTTCTGGAAAACCAGAAATGAATTCATGTGCATTCGCCCGGGTTGCCGCTTCGATGATTTCTTCTTCTGTTGCACTGAGTTTTCCATAGGCTATATTGTCGCGTATGCTGCCACCGAACAACAGAACATCTTGTGGAACAATGGCAATCTGGCTGCGGATATCTGTTAAAGAGTAGGAGCCTGCAGATCTCCCATCAAAAAGAATGTTCCCGCCCTGAGGATCATAAAAGCGTAGGATCAAAGAAGCAATGGTTGACTTTCCACTACCACTAGAACCAACGATGGCCAGCTTTTCACCAGCGTTGACCTGAAAAGAAATTCCTTTCAGAACATCTACTTCTTTTCTGGATGGATAGGCGAAAGACACACGATCAAAAGCAAGATCGCCTGAGAGTTTCTCCACATTCGCAGGGTCAACAGTTTGCAGAGAGATCGCTTCTTTATTTTCTTCCAGCAGCTCGATAACACGTTCGCTGGCACCTACAGCCTTCTGAACATTCGCATAAAGGTCGGGAAAACTGCCCATTGAGCCAGCTACAAACATGGAATAGAGGATATAGGTGGTCAGATCACCTACGGACATTTCGCCGCTATAAACTAAGGTTGAACCATACCAGATAACACTGATAATAGCACCGAAAATGCAGAAAATAATAAAAGAGACAAACGCACCGCGATAATTAGCTCCGCGAATAGCCACCTGTACAACCTCTGAGAGAGACCTTTTGTAACGACCTGCTTCAAAGGCTTCATTAACAAAGGCTTTTACATTGGCGATTCCTAAAAGCGATTCCTGAATAATGGTATTGGAATCAGCAAGTTTATCCTGAGTTTCCCGAGATAGTTTACGGATGAAACGACCGAAAAAGACAGCTGCTATAATCATTAATGGGAGGATAGCCAAATTAAGCAAAGTAAGTTTAGGCGAGACAACAATTAAAAAAACCAAACCGCCGATTAAGGTTATTACCTGGCGGATCATTTCAGCCAGTGTAGTTGTCATGGTAGTTTGAATTTGCGTTAAATCTGCAGAGAGGCGACTATTTAACTCACCAACCCAGCGATTGGAAAAGAAATTCATCGGAAGAGAGATGAGATTGAAATAGGTGTCGCGACGAATATCAGCAATTGATTTTTCAGAAACTTCGACAAAGAGACGTATGCGGAAAAAAGATACGAAAGCTTGAAATAATAAAATAATAAATGAGATGATACCAATGGTTTGTATACTCATCGGGAGCCAGTCATATTTTTGTATGGATTGTGCCGCATCAATCATAGCACCTAAAAGGGCCGGAAAAGCCAATACCGTAACACTTGAAAAGAAGAGGAATATCATCCCGATGGCAAACTTTGTACGATAGGGCTGGAGATACTTTAATAACTTTTTTACACTTTTTAATGTGTCTTTATTTATTTTAGCTTTTGGGAGCTCTTCTTTAGACGTAGATACTTTACGGGCCATGTTTATTTAATACGAAAATCTATATCGGATCAAAAGTAATAAAGAATTACTGTATACCTTTTGTTTTAGATCTAAATTTGAGCTTATAGAGTAGAACTGTCAAAATAATGACAAGAATCAAACAAAAGATCAGTAGGGTCAGATAACGGCTGGATTGGTTCTCCAGTTCTTCAATTTGCAGCGTTTGCGATTCTTGGTGTTTTTGGAGTTTACTAATGGTGTTGACATAACCGTTGATTCGATCTTTATTTTCTTCGGCTTGATAGGAAATGAATGTTTTCTCCATATCCTTATAATCCAATAAAACCTTGGTTTCCTTAAAAATATGATTGTCGGTTTGAACGATCTCACGCAGGATATCAATGGATGCCTGCATATCTTTTTTCGTTTTTAACCCGAAAATCCCTGTTCGGGCTTCCAAGCTTTGATTGAACTGACCAAAACGTGCGCTTCGTTGATCAAGAAGTTCGTTAACACGCTGGCGTTGAACTTCATAAGCAAGGCTATCTTGTGAGTAGACCTGAAAGCAGGAAAACAGGAAAAACACAAATAAAGTTATACTTCGATGAAAATACATTATGATTTTATTTGTTTAAAAATTCTATCCGAACAACCTCATCTGCTTTGAGACCGAGCAGACCACTGGCATTGCCTTTGTTAATTGCAATTTCTAAGTAATTGCTGATCCCAAATAGACATAGCTTTTCGCCTTCGGGAACCTCGTTGTAATGCCAACTCAGATGACTAATAGTTTCGTTACGCTTGAAATATAAAACAAAAGGACGGTCTCGTTGCACCCGAGTAAATACCTCCTTGTGAATATTCGTTATAACATTTTGAAAAGAATCGATATATATAACGCGTCCCCTGATGGAATCCTCGTCTACGATCGGCTCCAATATTTTTCGTTCTACCAAGCTGTCAACCGGCTCGCCTATTTCTATGAGTTTGCCCCCTTTGGCTAAATGACAAGCCGCTTTCGCAAAAATATCAGTCAACGGGAAGTGTAGAAATTTCAAATCTTGTATAATTGAAATTTCTACAATTTCCTCGGGATGGTCATCAAATATCAATGAAAAAATACCATTGTCAGCACCGATAAAATAATAGCCTTTATATTTCATGGCAAGGTATCGTGTCTCTTTATTATAGACCGAATCAACACCAATCAAATGAACCGTTTTCTTTGGAAAATAATGGTAGGAGTTCTTGATAATAAAAGCGGCTTGTTGAAGATCGAAGGGAGTAATATCATGTGATATATCAACAATTCTAACGGCTGGTAATAAGGATAACAAACTGCCTTTTAAAGCAGCCTGATAAAAGTCTTTATGTCCTAAATCTGTCGTTAAGGTGATAATACCCATTATTTTAAATACCTCCTACAGTCTGAATTAGTTTTCAATTCATTTTTTTGCAAACATAAGCAGAATTATTTTGCTTTTTTTTATCCGCCATTATTAGTAATCTTGCGTAAGGATTTTGCACTGCAAATATTCAATTTTTATTGCACAATAAATAACGTCTTAAATTACATAAATTTGAATGAAGTAAAGATTGATCTGGAACACGTGGACCCATCAGTGTTGTGGGGGCCTGAAAATGAAAACTTTGAAGTAATCAGAAAACAGTTTCCAAAATTAAAGATGGTGGCCAGAGGTACAGATTTTAAAGTTTTGGGTGACGATAATGAGCTAACAGCTTTTCAAGATTATTTTCAGTCGGTACTAGCACACGTCGAAAAGTTTAATCGACTCAATGCTCAAGATGTAGAGAATATTTTCGATATCAGACGAGACGACAAGGAGGTAAAAAAAGAGGATACCAAAGGCTCAAAAACGGGAGAGCCTCTTGTTTTCGGCCCTAATGGGCTGATTATCAAAGCACGTACGCCAAATCAACGAAAAATGGCGGATAGCATTCTGAAAAATGATATTCTCTTTGCTATTGGTCCAGCGGGTACTGGCAAAACTTACACAGCGGTAGCTTTAGCGGTTAGGGCATTAAAAAACAAGGAAGTGAAGCGAATTATCTTGACCCGCCCAGCCGTTGAAGCAGGTGAGAATCTAGGTTTTCTTCCGGGGGATCTGAAAGAAAAGGTAGACCCATATTTAAGACCGCTCTACGATGCACTCGATGACATGATTCCGGCAGAGCGTCTGAAGTATATGTTGGAAAACCGTGTAATCGAAGTAGCTCCATTGGCGTTTATGAGGGGAAGGACGCTTGACAACTGTTTCGTGATTTTGGACGAGGCGCAAAATGCTACAGATCTGCAATTAAAAATGTTTTTAACCCGAATGGGACCAACCGCGAAGTTTATCGTCACGGGGGATGTAACACAGATCGACTTACCGAAAAAACAGCAATCTGGTTTGAACACCGCCATTAAACTATTAGATAACATTGAGGGCATTGATATTATCTATTTGAGTGGGACAGATGTAGTTCGTCATAAACTTGTGAGACGAATTTTAGAGGCATACGGTGATATTTAAGAATAGATAGTGATGAACTCATTGAAAGAAACGAATTTTACGCTACCTCTGCAAACAGCTTTCTATAAAGGGAAAGTGCGAGATGTGTATACAATAGCCGACCGTTACCTAGTCATGGTTGTGAGTGATAGAATATCTGCATTTGATGTTGTATTACCACGAGCAATCCCATATAAAGGACAGGTTCTTAATCAGATCGCAGCAAAATCTCTAAAAGCGACTGAAGACATCCTACCAAACTGGTTGCTTGATGTACCGGACCCGACGGTCAGTGTAGGTCGGATATGTGAACCCTTTAAAGTTGAAATGGTGATAAGGGGTTATCTGTCCGGACATGCTTGGCGGGAATACCAAGCGGGAAAACGAGAATTATGTGGAGAGCCTTTACCTGAGGGTCTAAGTGAGAACGACCGATTACCACGACCCATCATCACGCCTTCTACAAAAGCACATGTAGGACATGATGAAGATATATCGGCCAACGATATTATTAAACATGGGGTTGTTAGCCGAGCGGACTATGAACGGTTAGAAGACTATACCAGAAGGTTATATCAGCGTGGAACAGAAGAAGCTGCTGAAAGGGGACTCATCCTTGTTGATACAAAATATGAATTTGGGAAAATCGGGGACGATATCTATTTGATTGATGAAATTCATACACCGGATTCGTCACGTTATTTTTATGCCGATACGTATCAGGATTTACAGGACCGAGGTGAACCTCAACGTCAACTTTCAAAGGAATTTGTCCGTAAATGGTTAATTGAAAACAATTTCCAAGGTAAAGAAGGAGAGGTGATTCCTGAAATGACAGACGAAATTGTGGAGTCCATTTCAAACAGATACATTGAACTGTATGAACATATCATCGGAGAGAAATTTGTTTACCCTGACCAGGAAGACATTAATAATCGAGTAGAAAAGAGTATATTAGAGTCGTTAAAAAAAATAACAAGAAATTAAAAGATAAAATAGCAGCATGAAATTTACAATCGATAGACACGAACGCTATGTCGTGTTAAAGCCTCATGAGAAGGTTTTGGATGGGAATGCAGCACCACAGGTAAAATCGGAATTCGTACGAATCAATACAGATGGACAGCGAAATATCGTGCTTGACCTTTCAGAGGTGGAAACGATCGACCCATCTGGGCTGCGCTCTGCATTAATGGCTCACAGAATGTGTAAAGCATTGGGAGGTGTTTTTATATTAGCATGTGCAAATGAGGCTATCACACAGCTAATTGAGCTTTGTAAGCTAGAAGATGTCTTGGTATCAGTTCCCACTATTCAGGAGGCGGAAGATATTGTCTTCATGGAAGAGCTCGAGAAAGAGTTCCGTGGTTTTTCGACATCAGAAGAGTAACGATATTCGATGACGTTTGATTTAACTATATTGGGTAGTAATTCGGCAACACCTGCTTATGGAAGAAATCAGACATCACAAGTACTAAATATCGACAATAAGCTATACCTAATAGATTGTGGAGAAGGAACGCAGCTGCAGTTGAATAGGTATGGCATTAAATCTTCCCGAATCAAACATATTTTTATTAGCCATCTTCATGGCGATCATTACTTAGGCTTAGTTGGTCTTCTATCATCAATGCACCTGAATGGCAGAAGGGAGGAATTATCGATTTATGGACCCGGACCACTCAAGGAAATTATAGAAATTCATCTACGTTATTCAGAGACGATACTGCGCTACCCTCTTCACTTTATTCCGCTCGTTGATGACAAAGAGCGATTGATCATGGAAAATGAGCAAGTTCGGGTTTATAGTTTTCCTTTAGATCACCGGATTTCCTGTACGGGTTTTCGCTTTGTAGAACAACCACCGCTGGCTAAAATCAATACCAAGGTTTGCGATAAGCTGGACATTCCTGCACATCTATTTTCTGAGATTAAACGCGGCGCTGATTTTATTGATACAAAAGGTCAGATACATGAGAATGCAGACTTAACATTCCCGCCAAAAGTAGCAAGAAGTTATGCTTACTGTTCGGATACAATCAATTCGGGCAGCTATCATCAATACATCAAAAAGGTAGATCTTTTATATCATGAGGCCACTTTTTTGCATGAAATGGAAAGCCGAGCGAAAGAAACATACCATACAACTGCTTTAGAAGCTGCGATGGTCGCAAAAAAAGTGGGTGCTAAAAAATTATTAATTGGACATTTTTCAGCCAGGTATAGAGACCTAGATCCGTTATTAACTGAATGCCGATCGATCTTCCCAAATTCGTATCTGGCTTTAGAAGGACGATTGTTTCATATTGAAAATTGATCGATCATTTTCTGAGTGACCATCGTGGATTTACCGGTTTTGATATCGATTAGAACATAATCAAACCACCCGTCACAAGCAAGTTTATTGGTTTCCTTAATTTTAATCTCAAAGCTAACGCGACAGCCTTTAGAATTCATGGTTGTGATTCCAGTTTCTACAGTAAACTCTTGCCCCATGACTAATGCCCGCTTATAGTCGACATGTGCCGTTCTGACAACCCAACCATAACCGGCATCCATGAAGTCTTCCATCGTAACACCATAGCAGTCACGCATTTGATCATACCGTGCTGCAAGGACATAGTCGAAATATTTGCTATTATGTACGTGTTGAAACATATCGATATCATCGGGGCGGACACGATAACTTGTCGTAAAACGAGAATAGGTCTTCATGCAATCAAAATTAAAAATTAATTGCACAATTCATTGTATTTTAAGATATAAAGACTATTTTTGCACTAAAATTTATTAATCACACTTTAATATTATTCAAGTAATGTATTTAAGTAAAGAGTACAAAGCGGATATCTTTAAGAAGTTCGCTGAATCAGAAACCAATACGGGATCTGCAGAAGGCCAAGTAGCCTTATTCACTCATCGTATTGCTCATTTAACTGAGCATTTAAAGAAAAATAAGAAAGATTTTTCTACTCAGTTAGCACTTCAAAAATTGGTTGGTAAACGTCGTTCTTTGTTAGCTTATCTTTACAAAAAAGATATCGAAAGGTACCGTGCGATTATCAAAGCCTTAAAACTGAGAGATATTATTAAATAGAAATCAGTGAAATTTTGAGAAAGCCATCCCAAATTCGGAGATGGCTTTTTATTTTTAGAAATATTAAAATTTATATACTAGACTGATACGGCAGAAAGATGAAACCGTATTTATTGAAACAAAATGAGTTACACAGAATTTAAAACATCATTCGATTTAGGCGAAGGTCGTCTGGTTGAAATTTCCACCGGAAAAATGGCAAAACAGGCCGACGGGTCAGTAGTGGTAAAACAAGGAGATACCATGTTATTGGCAACGGTTGTTTCTGCAAAGGAAGCGAAACCAGGGACAGATTTTTTACCGCTTTCGGTTGATTATCAAGAAAAATATGCTTCGACAGGTCGTATACCGGGTGGCTTTTTACGTCGTGAAGCGCGCCTATCGGATTATGAAATATTAATATCAAGGTTAGTAGACAGGGCTTTACGTCCGTTATTCCCGGAAGATTATCACGCTGATACGCAAGTTATGATCAGTTTGATATCTGCTGATAAAGATACTATGCCTGATGCTTTGGCGGGCTTAGCTGCGTCGGCTGCATTGGCTGTATCTGACATTCCTTTCAATGGTCCAATTTCAGAAGTCCGCGTTGCGAAAATAGACGGACAATTAGTAATTAATCCATCTCTATCTGATTTAGAGCGTGCTACGTTAGAATTTATTGTTGCGGGATCTGCTAGTGACATAGGCATGGTAGAAGGAGAAGCTGCTGAAATTTCTGAAGAAGAGATGCTTGAAGCAATCGAATTTGCACATCAGGCAATTAAGGTTCAGATTCAGGCTCAGCTTGAGCTTGCCGACTTGGTTGGAAAAAAAGTAAAAAGAGAGTACTCTCATGAGCCTTCTAATCCAGAATTGCGCGAAACCATCTTTGCAGCTGCTTATGATCGTGTTTATGAAGTAGCTAAATCTGGACTTTCTAAAAAAGAGCGTAGTGAACGATTTAAAGAAATAGAGGCTGAATTCTTGGTTGATGAGGAAGAAATGGACGATGATACTATTTTCCTGACCAAAAAATATTTCCACGACGTTCAATCTGATGCCGTTAGAAACTTAGTGTTGAATGAAGGCATTCGTTTAGATGGACGTGATACGCGTACAGTAAGACCAATATGGAGCGAGATAGACTACCTTCCTGCGGCACACGGATCTGCTGTATTCACAAGAGGGGAAACTCAATCACTTACTTCTGTGACGTTAGGAGCGAAGGATGATGAACAGATTATCGATGGTGCTTTCATACACGGTTACAATAAGTTTATTTTACATTATAACTTTCCGGCATTTTCGGTAGGTGAAGTAAGACCTAACAGAGGACCGGGTCGGCGAGAAGTGGGTCATGGAAACTTGGCGATGCGCTCCCTAAAGAAAGTTTTACCAACAGGAGAAGAGAACCCATATACAATTCGGGTAGTTTCTGACATTCTTGAATCTAATGGTTCATCTTCAATGGCTACTGTTTGTGCTGGATCGCTGGCATTGATGGATGCCGGTGTCAAGATAAGCTCACCAGTTTCTGGTATCGCCATGGGTTTAATCATGGACGAAGAAACAGGTAAATATGCTGTTTTGAGTGATATTTTAGGAGACGAAGATCATTTGGGAGACATGGACTTTAAGGTAACTGGTACCGAAAAAGGTATCGTGGCCTGCCAAATGGACTTAAAAATTAATGGCCTGAAGTGGGAAGTATTAACCGAAGCTTTAAACCAATCTAAAGAAGCCCGCTTGCATATTTTGGGAGAGATGATGAAAACGATCAGCGAACCTCGTGAGGATTACAAGCCTCATGCTCCTCGGATTGTTAGCTTCGCGATCGATAAAGAATTTATCGGTGCAGTAATTGGCCCGGGCGGCAAAATCATCCAGGAAATGCAACGTGAAACAGGTGCGACTATTTCCATTGAAGAAGTCGATAACAAAGGAATTGTTCAGGTTTTTGCTGACAACAAACAAGCGATCGATGATGCAGTTGGCCGTATCAAGAATATTGCTGCAAAACCAGAGGTTGGTGAAATCTACGAAGGTAAAGTCAAATCTATTATGCCATTTGGTGCATTTATTGAAATTATGCCGGGCAAAGATGGTTTGTTACATATTTCTGAAATTGATTGGAAGCGATTTGAAACGATGGACGGTATTTTCAATGTCGGCGATATCGTAAAAGTTAAATTATTGGATATCGATAAACAAGGTAAGCTGAAATTATCGAGAAAAGTGTTAATTCCTAGACCTGAAAAAAACGAGTCAAAATGAAACATCTAATTGCCCCATCTGTATTATCGGCGGATTTTGCTAATCTCAAAGAAGATATTGACATGGTTAACCGTAGTAAAGCGGACTGGTTTCATATCGATATCATGGATGGTGTATTTGTACCCAATATTTCTTTTGGATTTCCTGTTTTGGCTTCTATAGATCATTATGCGACGAAACCGTTGGACGTTCACTTGATGATTGTAGATCCGGATCGTTACTTGCAACAATTTAAAGATGCAGGAGCGGAAGTGATAACGGTACATTATGAAGCTTGCACCCATCTTCATAGAACAGTGCAGGCGATTAAAGCACTGGGATGTAAAGCAGGAGTTGCGTTGAACCCGCATACGCCGGTATCAGTTCTGACGGATCTTATAGAAGATCTGGATCTGGTACTGATTATGTCTGTAAATCCTGGTTTTGGGGGACAGAAGTTCATTGAAAACACCTATCAGAAAATACGCCAACTGAAAGCATTGGCCATTGAAAGAAATGAAAATCTTTTAATTGAAGTTGATGGAGGAGTTAACCAACATAACTTGCTTGCTCTTTTGAAAGCAGGAGCAGATGTATTGGTAGCGGGAAATGCTGTTTTTTCGTCGGAGGATCCGGTGAAGACGATCGAGGAAATGAAAAAGGTTTCCTTGTCCAGTATCTCCGTTTGATTCGTTATTAAGCATTTATATAAAGCGGAGAATAAAGCATCTCCGCTTTTTTTATTTAAATTTTTCATCATTACATTTAAATTGTCATTACATTCGCAATTTTTCAGCACTTATAATGAAAAGATGAAAATAAATATTTATTTTTATCGAACTTTTATTTTAACGTATAATATATGAAACATAATTTTGGTGCCGGACCGTGTATCCTTCCACAAGAGGTCTTCAAACAGGCTTCTGAGGCTGTCCTTGATTTTAATGATACAGGCTTATCTATTTTGGAGATTTCCCATCGTTCGAAGGAGTTTGAAGCCGTTGTGTTTGAGACAGAATCTTTGATCCGGGATCTGTTGTCCGTGCCGAGTAATTATTCTATTCTTTTTCTACAAGGAGGTGCACGCCAGCAGTTTGCGATGGCTCCGATGAACCTGTTAAGGGATGGGGAGAAAATGGCTTATCTTGATACAGGAAGTTGGGCCAGTAATGCCATTAAGGAGGCTCGGAATTTTGGTGAAGTAGAAGTTGTTGCATCGGGAAAAGAAAACAACTATACCAGTATTCCGAAAGAATATGATATCCCACATGATGCAGCTTATTTCCACTACACGTCAAACAATACGATTTTCGGCACAGAATTGTTTGATGTTCCTTCTTCACCGATCCCAATTGTGTGTGACATGTCATCTGATATCTTAAGTCGAAAAATTGATGTTTCTCAGTACGGGCTGATTTATGCAGGTGCGCAAAAAAACATTGGTCCGGCAGGACTGACAATCGTGATTGTTAATAACGACTTATTGGGTAACACGGGTAAAACATTACCTGCGATATTTGATTATCAATCTCACATTAAAGCGAAGTCAATGTACAATACTCCGCCAGTGTTCTCTATCTATGTTGCGATGTTGAATTTGAGATGGTTGAGACTTAAAGGTGGGATCGAAGAAATTGAACGTGAAAATATTGCAAAAGCAAGAAAGCTCTATGAAGAAATAGACCGGAACTCACTCTTTAAAGGCCCGGCGGCGCTTGAAGACAGATCGAGGATGAACGTTGCCTTTACGATGCAGGATCCAAGCTTAGAAAGTGACTTCTTAGCTTTGGCAACGGAGCGTGACCTGGTTGCATTAAAAGGACATAGAAGTGTTGGTGGATTTAGAGCATCGCTCTACAATGCTCTTCCATTATCGAGTGTGCATCTGCTCGTTGATGTCATGCAAGAGTTTGAAGAGAAAGTTAATAAATAAAAATAATAGAATATACAGATGAGAATATTAGCGAATGATGGTATCGATAAAGTTGGGCAAGAAATGCTTGAAAGAGCAGGTTTTGTTGTCGATACCACACATATTCCGCAAGAGGAATTATTTGAAAAATTACCTGCATACGATGTTGTAACTGTACGTAGTGCAACAAAAATCAGGAAAGACTTAATAGATGCTTGTCCGAACCTGAAAATCATCGCACGCGGTGGAGTGGGGATGGACAATATTGACGTTGAATATGCACGAGAGAAAGGGATCGCTGTGATCAACACCCCTGCCGCTTCTTCCATTTCGGTGGCTGAACTAGTTTTTGGGCACTTTTTCAGCGGCGTGCGGTTTCTTTATGACGCGCAGCGAAAAATGGTGACGGAAGGAGATTCTAATTTTGCTGGATTGAAAAAAGCTTATGCTAAGGGCAGTGAACTTCGCGGTAAAACACTCGGGGTCATTGGTTTTGGACGAATTGGACATGAAACTGCAAAAATCGGAGTGAGTCTCGGCATGAATGTACTCGTGGTTGATACTTACGAAATCAATCCTACGGTTACCATTTCTTTCTTCAATGGACAGTCTTTAGATCTTCAGGTAACTCAAGTAAGTTTGGATGAGCTATTGGCGTCTGCAGACTTTATTAGCTTGCATGTACCTTTTCTCGGAAAAGCATTAATAGGTAATGAAGAGTTTGCTAAAATGAAAGATGGAGCGGGGATTGTAAATGCCTCAAGGGGAGGTGTGATCGATGAAAACGCTTTGCTTGAAAACCTTAACAATGGAAAGATCGCATTTGCTGGGCTTGATGTCTTTGATAATGAGCCTACGCCGAAAGCTAGCTTACTAAGGCATCCAAGGGTGTCTTTATCACCGCATATAGGTGCAGCTACGAATGAAGCTCAAAAACGAGTGGGAGAGGAGCTTGCTACCTTGATCATTCAAGAGCTTACGGTCACGGAATAAGTAGTAGGGAACGCTAATCGATAGAACTATATTGATGAAAATATTAAAATTTGGTGGAACATCTGTAGGTTCCGCCGAACGAATGAAATCGCTGTATACCATAGCGAAAGAAAATAAAAGACAAATTATTGTGCTATCAGCAGTGTCTGGCACAACGAACGCTTTAGTGGCAATAGGAGAAGATTTTCAGCAAGGAAAAAAGGAAGAGGCTGGCGAAAAGATTAAAGCGCTTCGAAAAACATATGATCAATACTTGAACGATCTGTTTTCAACCGAAGAAGGGTTACGAAATGGAACAGAATTAGTTGACTATCACTTTAATCTTATTAATTCATTTAACGGGAAACTATATACACCTATTGAAGATAAGATTATCCTCGCGCAAGGAGAGTTAATATCCACAACATTATTCCATTTTTATCTAAATGAGCAGGGTATTAAATCTGCTCTTCTACCAGCGCTGGATTTTATGAAAATCGACGAGGATAATGAACCGGTCATTGATCATATCCGAACGAATTTAAATACGCTGTTGGAGAAAGAAGAAGATTGCGACCTCTTTATTACACAAGGTTTTATTTGTCGTAACTCATTTGGTGAAATAGATAACCTGAGAAGAGGAGGAAGTGATTATACGGCTTCACTGATTGGCTCTGCAATCCAAGCGGAAGAGATTCAGATCTGGACGGACATTGACGGCATGCACAACAATGATCCAAGATTGGTTTCGGGGACAAAGCCCATTGCACACCTTTCTTTCAATGAAGCAGCTGAATTAGCCTATTTTGGTGCAAAAATTCTGCATCCACAAAGTGTTTTTCCTGCGCAGAAATACAATGTTCCGGTAAAATTGCTTAATACGATGGACCCGAAAGCTCCTGGAACAGAAATTAGTTCTGACGGGGCAATAAAAAAGGGTGTGCGTGCAATTGCCGCTAAAGATGGTATTACAGCAATCAGAATTCACTCATCCAGAATGCTGTTGGCTTATGGTTTCCTACGAAAAGTATTCGAGATTTTTGAGCGATATAAAACCCCTATCGACATGATCACGACCTCGGAGGTGGCCATCTCATTAACTATCGATCAAACAAAATATCTAGAGGAAATAAAAAAGGAATTAAAGGATTTCGGTAGTGTAGAAATCGACTTTGATCAAACGATTATATGTGTGGTGGGTGATTTTAGTCTCGAAACACACGGTTTTGCGTCACGTGTACTAGATGCTGTTAAACATCTTCCCGTTCGGATGATATCTTACGGAGGAAGCGACTATAACATATCGATTCTTCTCAGAACAGAAGACAAACATGAAGCGCTGAAATCATTGCATAATCGTTTATTTTAATACAATCGTTTAATTTTAGAAATTCCGCAGAGTCTTATGCTTGATAACAACTTGATTAAAGTGTTTGAAAAACAACAAACTCCTTTCTACTATTATGATGTGGATTTACTGGAAAGAACATTGGACGCAGTAAATCACGAAGCTGGTAAATACGGCTTTCATGTACATTATGCTCTTAAAGCGAACTTCAATGATAGACTATTAAAACTGGTGCAAGCGAAGAATTTAGGTGCTGATTGTGTGAGTGGAAATGAAGTTCTAAAGGCCTTGGAAACAGGATTTGATGCAAGTAAAATTGTATTCGCAGGTGTTGGAAAATCTGACAGTGAAATAGACATTGCTCTCGAAAATGAAATCTTTTCCTTTAATGTGGAGTCGATCCAAGAATTGGAAGTAATAAACCAACTTGCATCGGAAAAAAAGAAAATTGCTAGGGTTGCTTTAAGAATCAACCCAAACGTAGATGCCCAAACTCACCATTATATTACAACAGGGCTTGATGAGAATAAGTTTGGTATTAAGGTGTGGGAGTTAGAAGATTGTATTACAACATTAAAAGAGCTTTCTTCCGTAAAACTCATTGGCATCCATTTTCACGTTGGTTCACAAATTACCGATCTGAAAGTATTCAGGAGCCTGTGTGTCAAAGTCAATGAGCTCAATAATTGGTTCGAAGAAAGAGGACACTATCTGGATGTTCTGAATGTAGGAGGGGGGCTAGGAATAGACTACCATGATCCTGATAAAAACAGTATCCCCAACTTTGCCGCATATTTTGAAACCTTTGATCAATTCCTAGAACGGAAACCAAATCAGGAAGTTCATTTTGAATTGGGAAGAGCCATTGTTGCGCAATGTGGTAGCTTAATTAGTAAGGTGCTCTACGTTAAGAAAGGAATCAAAAAGAATTTTATTATTCTGGATGCGGGAATGACCGAGTTGATGCGGCCGGCATTGTATCAAGCCTACCATAAAGTTCAGCAACTTTCTGGCAATGGCAATAGGGAACGAATTAACTATGATGTAGTGGGGCCAATATGCGAAAGCTCAGACTGCTTCGCTAAGGAAGTCCCATTATTTGAAACTAAACGAGGAGATCTGATTGCAATCCGATCAGCGGGAGCTTACGGAGAGGTGATGTCATCGAGATATAATTTGCGAGATGAAATCCGTTATGTGTTCAGCAACGACAATTAGTTTAACTTCGTCAAACCACCGATAGCGTATTTAGTTATAGCTATTTGACTTGCTCTGCTTCAAAGACGGAGTCAATCTCCCATTTTGCTTTGTCTTTCGAAGCCTGTACAGCCATGGCATCACAACGTTCATTCTCAGGGTGACCTGCGTGACCTTTAATCCAAACAAAACGAACACGGTGCTGTCTGTAGATGGAATAAAACCTCATCCACAAATCTTTGTTTTTCTTTCCCGCGAAACCTTTTCTTATCCAGCCATCCAACCACCTTTTTTCTACCGCATCAATAATGTATTTGGAATCTGTAAAAACTGTAACTTCTTGATCTAAATTTTTAAGTGCCTCCAACCCGATGATAACAGCCAGAAGCTCCATTCTGTTATTCGTTGTCTTTCTGAACCCGCCTGATATTTCTTTATAATGTGTACCCTTTCTTAGTATTACACCAAAACCGCCAGGACCTGGATTCCCGCTTGAAGCACCATCTGTAAAAATTTGAATCATGCGAGCAAAGATAGTATTTCACCGCGATTTCTTGGGTTTAAATATAGATTTGAATTGTCGCCCTTGTTTATATTCTTTATCTTTACACGTTTAAATTCACAAATTATGTCTATCGAAAAATTTAATATCCGAACATGGGCTGTCTTAGCCATTATTATTGCTTTCGCTGCTCTGAGAGGTTTAAGCCCCGAAAGCTTCGGTAACTGGGCTAACTTTACGCCAGTAGGAGCAATTGCTCTCTTTGGAGGTGTTTATCTCAAAAATAAATGGCAGGCATTTTTAATACCCTTAGCGGTATTGCTTGCTTCTGATTTGTTTCTGAACTATGCCTATTTCGGAAAATTTACACTGTATTATGAAGGTATTGCTTGGGTTTATTTGAGTTTTGCCTTAATAGTTTTGTTAGGGAAAACTGTAAAAACCGTTAAACCCACGTCAATTTTTTTATCAGCTTTAGGGGCTGTACTTATCCATTGGATAGTAGCTGATATCGGTGTTTGGTTAAATAATCCGGCATACGAGCAAAATCTTTCCGGCTTCTTACATTGTTTAGTTTTGGCAATCCCTTTTGAAAAGAATTTCTTAGGCGGGACGTTATTATATAGTGCCGTGATGTTTGGAGGGTTTGAACTTTTAAAATCTTATATACCAAGAATCGCGATAGCGAAATAACACTCAGCCAATTTCATTTATTTGGCAGCAAAACAGCCACAAAATTAAATTTTGTGGCTGTTTTATTTTACTAATAATCAATGTATTACACTTTGTCATATCATTGATTAATTAATGCAATATGACTAACCTATTATCTGAGACTTCAAGAAATCGAAATATTATTTCGATGTAATGAAAAATAACATGAAAACCAGATAGTTATGTCGCTTTATATAAAGAATTAAATGCGTTAAAAAGGAGGGGGGCATATGAAACCTATCCTGTTAGTATTCATGCCGATTATATGCTTTTATAAACCCTTGATTCATACTTTTGAAAACACTCAAAATGTGAGTTATAAATTCTTCGTCGATTAATTGAAAAACGCCATTAACACCGTCGCTGATATCTAGTTCGGAGATCTTGTATGTTTGCTCCAAAACTCCCTGTTCAAACTTAATGATGAACTTCTGATTCATTGAAAAGATTGTAATCTTACAATCAGGATGAGGCAATTCTGCTACCGTTCTCATAGTGTAGAATAAGACAAGACATCAGAGATTTAGACAATTCCTTGGGCTACCATTGCTTTAGCAATTTTAATAAAGCCACCAATATTTGCACCTTTCAAATAGTTAACTTTTCCACTTTCTTCTTTCCCGTAATGAATACAAGTATCGTGAATCTGATGCATTATATGCTTCAATTTGTTATCAACTTTTTCTTCCGACCAACATTGGCCAATTCTATTCTGCGACATTTCTAAACCTGACACCGCGACACCACCAGCATTAGCAGCTTTCCCGGGTGCATAGGCTATCGAAGACTTTTGAATGACCTTTAACGCTTCAGAAGTACAAGGCATATTAGCACCTTCAGCTATGCAGAAACAACCATTTTTTATTAAAAACCTAGCATCTGCAGCATCAAGCTCATTCTCTGTCGCACAAGGAAGAGCGATGTCACACGGATAAATCCACGGTTTTTTTCCCGGCGTAAATGTCGAATTATACAACTTTGTATATTCTTTAAAATCTCTAGAACCTTTCGCTTTTAATTTACCAATAAAGTGAACCTTATCAATTGTAAAGCCATCTTTATCATATAAGACTCCATCACTATTAGAAACAGTAATTACTTTTGCCCCCATATGAATCGCCTTAATAGCCGCGTACTGCGCTACATTTCCACTTCCCGAAACTGTTATTGTTTTCCCCTTTAAGGATAGATTCTTCTCATAAAGCATTTTCTCCACAAAGTATAACAGCCCGTAACCGGTTGCTTCAGGTCGAATTAAGCTGCCGCCAAAATCCTGACCTTTACCGGTTAAAATGCCCGTAAATTCATTTTTTATCCGTTTATACTGTCCGAAAAGAAAACCAATTTCACGCTCACCAACACCGATATCGCCAGCGGGAACATCGAGATTCGGACCAATATGCTTTGATAGTTCCGTCATAAAACTCTGACAAAATCGCATTATTTCATTGTCAGACTTATTTCTTGGGTCAAAATCTGCACCGCCTTTACCGCCGCCTAAAGGCAAACCAGTCAGACTATTTTTAAATATTTGTTCGAAAGCTAGGAATTTCAAAACGCTCAAATTCACAGACGGCGAAAATCTCAGTCCACCTTTATAAGGGCCAATCAGACTATTCATCTGAACCCGATACCCGCGATTAATTTGAATTTTTCCTTTATCATCCACCCAGCATACACGGAAACTTACTACACGTTCAGGTTCGCTTAAACGTTCTAAGATTCTGTAGTCAGTATATTCAGGACATTTTTCTTCAATATAGGGAATTAGATCCTCGGCAACCTCAGTAACTGCTTGTATAAACTCTGGTTCATTAGGATTTTTATTACTAATGTTTTTTATGAATGCATTAAATGTTCTTGACATACTATTTTATTTACTTATATTTTCGAGCAATTATACTAAAAAAATAGCTATTTTTCAAGTTATATGACAAATCAATCAAATTATGTTAATAAAATATTGCTTTTGTTAACATTTAACTAAAAAAACACCTTTTACAATCGTATTTTATTTAAACACTATAGTATTATAATCTATATTATGTTAAATAGAATATTGTGCACTCACTTTCATCCTTCCTATTTTAATAAACCTCTTTTGATGAAATTAAAAACCGAGCAACAACGGTAATGGTTTATAACAATATTTTATAATATAGACTGTCTAATTCGTACCAATTTGGTCAGTAAACCTTCTAACAAATCTAAGCTTAACATATTTGCACCATCTGATTTTGCCTCTGATGGCGCTGGGTGTGTTTCAATAAATAAGCCATCCGCACCGACTGCGATTGCTGCTTTTGAAATCGTTTCAATTAGCTGAGGCTTACCGCCGGTAACACCACTTGATTGATTAGGCTGTTGCAGTGAATGTGTGCAATCCATAACAACAGGGACACCAAAAGACTTCATTTCAGGAATCGAACGAAAATCGACTATGAGATCTTGATACCCAAACGAGTTTCCTCTATCAGTTAATATAACTTGTTTATTTCCAGACTCTTTAATCTTATCAACTGCAAAGCTCATTGAGCTAGCTGACAAGAATTGCCCCTTTTTTATATTAACCACTTTGCCAGTTTGTGCTGCCGCTACTAAGAGATTAGTTTGGCGACACAAAAATGCTGGGATCTGTAAAACGTCAACATACTCAGCGGCAAGACCAGCTTCGTGACTTTCATGAATGTCTGTAACTGTTGGAATACCGAAAGTTTTACCAACTTTTTCTAAAATTTTTAAAGCTTTTTCATCCCCAATTCCAGTAAAGGAGTCTAATCGAGATCGATTTGCCTTTCGGTAAGAACCTTTAAATATATACGGTATATTTAGTTTATCGGTAATACTGACAATTTTTTCAGCGATTTGCAGTGCCATCTCTTCTCCTTCAATTGCACATGGCCCTGCCATTAAAAAAAAATTAGTAGAATCTGCATGCTTTATACCTGATAGTGGATTGATTTTCATGTTATTTTGTGGGGATATTTAATTTATTTCACGGAAATATAAAATTTAATTTCCCATCTCGGACATAAACTTAATTCTCATAAGCTGTATATCTTCGAAGGTATAATCGTCACTTCCTAATTCCTTTAAAGCTTCATCTATTGAGTCCGTTTCAGCTTCTTTAAAGTAATCAAAAATTTCATCCTGACGATCCTCATCCAGCATTTCGTCGATAAAATAATTAATATTCAACTTTGTACCAGAATAAACGATCGACTCAACTTCCTTCAATATTTCTTCATACGAGATACCTTTAGATGAAGCGATATCATCCAGTCCAATTTTACGGTCTATATTTTGAATAATCGAAACTTTTAAAGCGGATTTGTTAGCTGTTCCCTTTATGATCAGGTCAATCGGTCGGTCTATTTCGTTTTCTTCAACATAATCTTTAATTAACGAAACAAATTGACTGCCGAACTTCATCGCCTTCCCCGAGCCTACTCCATGTATTTGCTTTAATTCATCTAACGTCTCGGGGTAGTGAATACACATTTCTTCGAGAGAAGGATCTTGAAAAATAACAAATGGAGGAAGGTTCTTTTGTTTAGCAATTTTACGCCGAAGGTTATCCAATAACTTTAAAAGCGTAGTATCTACAGCGCTACTTCCATTCATACTTCCGGAAGTATCATTTGAATCCGCGGCTTTTTCCATAGGTTTATTTAAAATAAACTTAATGGCATATGGGTTGGTTAGATAATTTTCGCCTTTACGGGTTAACTGAAGTAACCCGTAATTATCGATATCTTTTGATAGGAAATTTTCAAGTACAGCCTGCCGAAAGAATGATTTCCAATAATCTATGCCTTTATCTTTGCCTGCTCCAAAAAGTGGGTGTAAATCATGTTTATAAGAAGACACAGGTTGATTATTTTGACCCATCAAAATATTAACAATATGATTATCATCAAATTTATCTCCCTCGTCTTTAATAAATTGAATCACTTTAACTAAAGAATCCTCTGCGTCAAAATAAGTAATCTCAGAATTACAATTATCACACATACAGTTGCAACCTGTGGCATCAAAGTCTTCTCCAAAATAATGAAGTATCTGCTTTCGGCGACACACAGCTGACTCGGAATAGTCAATAACTTCTTTTAATATTTGTGTTCCAATTTCACGTTCTGACACGGGTTTGTCTTTCATAAACTTAGTCAGCTTCTCCACATCCTTTTCCGAATAAAATGCGATACATCTCCCCTCGCCTCCATCCCTACCAGCACGCCCCGTCTCTTGATAATAACCTTCCATGCTTTTTGGTATGTCATGATGTATTACGTAGCGCACATCTGGTTTATCTATTCCCATACCGAACGCGATCGTTGCAACGATAACATCTACCCCCTCCATCAGAAATAGATCTTGTGTTTCCGCACGCTTTTTCGCATCTAAGCCCGCATGATATGGTAAAGCTTTAATGCCATTTATTTTCAATATTTCAGCAACTTCTTCTACCTTTTTCCGACTCAAACAATAAATTATGCCTGACTTTCCAGCGTTATTCTTAATAAACCGGACAATCTCTTTGACCACATCAATTTTCGGACGTACCTCATAATATAAGTTAGGCCGATTAAATGATGATTTAAAAAGAGTTGAATCAAGCATCTGAAGATTCTTCCGTATATCCGATTGAACCTTCGGTGTGGCGGTTGCGGTTAATGCGATAACTGGAATATTATCCCCTATACTATTGATAACCTGTCGGATACGACGATATTCCGGCCTAAAATCATGTCCCCATTCTGAAATACAATGCGCTTCGTCCACAGCGACAAATGAAACAGTAATATATTTTAAAAATTCAATATTATCAGATTTTGAAAGCGATTCAGGAGCGACATAAAGAAGCTTTGTCTTACCATCTAAAACATCTTTTTTCACTTTTGCTACCTCTCCTTTATTAAGTGAAGAGTTCAAAAAATGTGCAATACTGTCCGATCCACCAAAAGCACGTAGCTGATCTACCTGGTTTTTCATTAGTGCTATCAAAGGTGAGATAACAATCGCGGTCCCTTCACTCATTAAGGCCGGTAGTTGATAACATATTGACTTGCCTCCTCCCGTCGGCATAATAACGAACGTGTCTTTTTTCTGCAATACATTGGTAATGATGGCCTCTTGCTCACCCTTAAACGTATCAAAACCAAAGAAAATTTGCAGATTATCGAATAATGATTTTTCTATTTGCATTGTCCTTAAGGAAAATATCTAATATGTTCTCTTAGATTACTCAAAATAACATATTTTTGTCTTAATTCCATACTAAATATAAAAAAAATATTTTGTGAAAACTAATTCAGAGATAAAATCCATAGCTGTTTCTACCCTTACCATTGAGGCCGACGCAGTGCGGCAGTTGACAGAAAGAATTGATGATGACTTCGTCAAAGTTGTAAACGAAATTTTAACGTTAAAAGGCAGAGTAATTATAACTGGTATTGGTAAAAGTGCCATAATCGCTCAAAAAATTGTGGCAACTCTGAATTCGACTGGTACCCCTTCGATATTCATGCATGCTGCGGACGCTATACATGGAGATCTGGGAATGTTACAAGCAAACGATTTGATAATAGCAATTTCAAAAAGTGGAAACACTCCAGAGATTAAAGTACTGGTACCACTGCTTAAACAATCGGAAAATACGCTTGTAGCACTTGTCGGAGACACCAAATCATACCTCGGACTACAGGCCGATTATATATTAAATACCAGCGTCGAGAAAGAAGCTTGCCCACTTAATCTCGCACCGACTACGAGTACCACGGCTCAACTTGCCATGGGTGATGCATTAGCAGTAGCTCTACTGGAGTGTAGAGAATTTACAGATCAAGATTTCGCACGTTACCATCCAGGCGGCTCACTTGGAAAACGTTTATATTTAAAAGTGGGTGATCTATCTGCTCAAAACGAGAAACCAAAAGTCTATGCATCTACTCCGGTTAAAGAGGTTATTCTTGAAATTACAAAGAACCGGCTTGGTGCAGCAGCTGTCATGGACGGGCAACAAGTCATTGGTATTGTCACAGATGGGGATATCAGAAGAATGATTGAAAGCCATGATGCAATCGGTCACTTAACTGCTGCAGACATCATGGGGAAAAAGCCAATTAAAATAGAAAACCATGAACTAGCGGTAAACGCGCTCAATCTGATGCGGGCAAATAACATTACTCAGATTATTGTTTTGAATAAAGATCAACATTATGAAGGAATTATCCACTTGCATGATCTATTAAAAGAAGGGATTATCTAATCAAATCATTACATTTGATCAAGATTTACTTATTCGTATAAGGGAATCAATAAAAACAATTAATATAGATGAAGAACATATTATAGATGAAGAACATATTTGCGGTTATTATGGCTGGCGGGATTGGTAGCCGTTTTTGGCCGGTAAGCAAAACCATATATCCTAAACAATTTCTAGATATTTTCGGAACGGGTAAAACGCTGATACAAACAACTTTTGACCGTTTTAAGGCAATTATTCCAGAAGAGAATATTTTCATAGTGACACACGAGTCTCATGTCGAAATTCTTCGAGAGCAATTACCACAGGTCTCAGACAATCGCATACTTTCGGAACCGATTATGCGTAATACTGCGCCCTGCATCGCTTATGCCTGTCATAAAATAAAGGTCTTAAATCCTGACGCAACAATTGTCGTATCCCCTTCTGATCATTTAATCTTAGATGAGTCTAATTTTCACGAAGCTATTAAAACAGCAATTCATGCAGCTGCCGAAGATGATAGGCTTATTACTCTCGGTATCCGACCTTCACGTCCCGATACGGGCTACGGCTATATACAATATATTGATGGATCATCTAAAACAGAATTAAAAAAAGTTAAGACTTTTACTGAAAAACCTAGTTTGGATATTGCAAAGACATTTATCCAAAGTGGTGATTTTCTATGGAATGCAGGGATATTTATTTGGTCTGCTAATGCAATCATCAAAGCATTGCACAACCACGTCGAAGAACTGAATGACATTTTCTCTGATGGGAGTCACTATCTTAACTCTGATAAGGAAAAACAATTCATCGCATTAGCCTATCAGCGCTGCCCTAACATTTCTATCGACTTTGCTGTCATGGAAAAAGCCGAAAATGTATATGTTTTACCGGTTACGTTCGGATGGTCGGACCTTGGTACTTGGGGGTCAATCTATGATCTTTCAGAAAAGGATTTCTCTGGGAATTTAGCGATTCCAAAAGACAATGTCATGTTTTACGATACAAGCAACTGTATGGTGAGCACTCAAAAAGACAAACTTGTTGTGCTTCAGGGAATTGACAACATGATCATTGCTGAATCAGAAGATGTATTATTAATTATTCCCCGCGATCAGGAGCAAAATATTAAGCAGATATTAACTGACGTGAAGTCTAAACAAGGATCAAAATATCTATAGTGGACTAAACAGACGCGTTATGCCTTTGTCGAATAGCTTCGTAGATTATGACTCCTGCAGACACGGACACATTTAATGAAGCTATCTCACCCAATAGCGGGATCTTAGCCAGACTTTCCGATATACGAATCAAATCATCAGAAATACCATCTTCTTCTGAACCGAGGATCAACACAGTTGGGCTCGTATAATCAGGCTCATATATAGTTGCTTCCGTCTTTTCAGTACAAGATACCATTTGCAAGCCTGATTCTTGCAGGAACTTTGCGGTTTTATATAAACTATCTACTCGACACACAGGAATTTTAAATAACGCTCCTGCCGATGTTTTGATAGCATCCGGGTTGATTTCCGCCGAACCCTTTTTGGGCACTATAATCGCATGAACACCTGCACATTCTGCCGTCCGTGCAATAGCACCCATATTACGAACATCAGTAACTCCGTCCAGCATTAATATAAGCGGACTCTCTCCCCTATCATATATACCCGGAATTATATTTTCGATATCCTGATATACGATAGGTGATATAACAGCCACTACTCCTTGATGTGCTTTTCGGGTAAGTCGATTCAGCTTTTCGATTGGCACTTGCTGGTATCCAATATTATGTTGACCTACTAGTGTCTTTAACTGAGTAATTAATCCTCCACTTAATCCCCGTTGAATAAATAATGACTCGATCTCCTTACCGCTTTCGATAGCTTCAATAACGGCACGAATACCAAATACCATTTGGTTTGTTTCCTTTTTTGGAGGTCTTGAGTAATGTTGCATAATTTAAAAAAATCTGCACGAAGGTACGTCAATAATATCAGCATTCAATAAATCCATGCCAATTATATTATATTGAGTTCATATATATTCACATCGAACAACTTATTAACATAAAATACAAGCGATTATAAATCAATTGGTTTCCCTACTTTCCAACATGTTATTAACGTCTAATGTTAACAACATTTAGAGAAAAAGAGCATGCAATGACATTTAAAAAAATTTATAACTCGTCATGTTTGTAAATGAAAATAGTCAAATCGATTAAATTTAAATACCTTTGTTACCCCAATAACCAAAGTAAGTATAGTTAAAAACAATTTCAATAGCTTTTTATAAATCAATGAGTACGAATAGTGATTTTTCTCCTTCTTTTAATCGATCAAATAAGCCTGGTTTTTCAGATCGTAGATCCAGGTTTCAACAAATAGCTCATGAACTTGGTAAACTTCCGCCTCAGGCAACTGACTTGGAGGAGGCGGTGTTGGGAGCGTTGATGTTAGAAAAAGATGCACTCTCGGTTGTCATTGATATTCTCAAACCTGAAACTTTCTACTCCGAAGCACATAGCAAAATTTTTGAAGCGATAACGAATCTGTTTCAAAAATCCTCACCTATTGATATTCTAACCGTAACAGCTGAATTAAGGCAGATGGGAGCCTTAGAAATGGTTGGCGGCGCCTATTACCTTACTCAATTAGCTGATCGTGTTGTATCGGCTGCAAACATCGAATATCACGCGCGTATTATCTCCCAAAAGTATATCCAGCGTGAGCTGATTCAAATATCGTCTGACACGATAAAAAAAGCGTATGATGAAACATCGGATATATTTGAACTACTAGACGGTGCGGAAAAAGCACTATTTGATATTGCACAAAATAACCTGCGACGCGATACTCAAAAGATTGACGATATTATGCGAAATGCGGTCGATGCCCTAGAAAAACTACGTGATCGGACTGATTCGTTAACGGGAGTGCCATCGGGTTTCACCGCGCTGGACCGTATCACATCAGGGTGGCAACCATCTGACTTAGTTATTATTGCTGCTCGTCCAGCTATGGGTAAAACAGCATTTGTGTTGAGCTGCGCTAGAAATGCTGCAGTTGAATATGGAAAACCTGTTGCAGTATTTTCTTTGGAAATGTCATCGGTTCAGTTGGTAAATCGTCTGATATCTGGTGAAACAGAAATTGAACAAGAGAAACTAAGAAAAGGTAATTTAGCAGACCATGAATGGACGCAGTTACACTCCCGAATTGGCAAATTGACGGAAGCTCCTTTGCTAATTGACGATACCCCTGCTTTAAACGTATTTGAATTCAGAGCAAAGTGTAGAAGATTAAAAGCGCAATACGATATCCAAATGGTAATTGTAGATTACCTTCAATTGATGCATGGCAAAACAGATGGTAAGGGAGGAAACCGTGAACAAGAGATCGGTAGTATCTCGCGAGCTTTGAAGTCTGTCGCTAAAGAACTCAATATTCCAGTGATCGCGCTATCCCAATTAAGTCGTGCAGTTGAAAGCCGTCCCGGCAACAGCAAAAGACCTATGTTGTCAGATTTGCGTGAATCAGGATCTATTGAGCAGGATGCCGATATGGTTCTTTTCTTATACCGACCAGAATATTATGGACTGACTGAAGATGAAAACGGAAACAGCACAGCCGGAGTCGGAGAAGTTATCATTGCAAAACACAGAAACGGTGAAATAGCGACAGTTCCATTGAAATTTGTTGGTAAATTTGTTAAGTTCACTGATTTAGAGGATGATTTCGGAGCTCCTGACTCATTCTCTGCCGGATTGTCTCCTTCCGAAGAATTCAGTTCAAATATCATTACCCGATCATCTCGAATGAATGATATGAATGACGATCCGTTCTAGAGGTCATCATCATCTTCTTCACCGTATTCACCGAGGGCAGACTGATAAACTAATCGTAACTCAGAAAGAGCATGCATGTCCCCTACTTTTGTTGCTACCATCATGCCTTTTTCATAAATCTCAACCGCTTCATCAGTGTGCCCTAATTCTTCCAATAGGCGTCCCAAGTGATAATATGTTCCTAAGTACATTGGTTCGTTTGAAACAAGATCCTGATAGTATTTTAACGCGTTTTCATGGTCTCCTATTTTTGCATATTCAGTTGCTATCGCATATTTTATAAATGGATCTTTTGACCCATCAGCTAAAAAGGTCAATAATTGCTCTAAACGTTTATTACTCATTGTTCAATCGCTAGTTTTTGTTAGATTTGTAAAAAAGGAATATCTATGAAAATATTAGTTTGTATAAGCAGTGTTCCAGATACCACAACAAAAATAACCTTTACAAATGATAATGCAGAACTTAATTCATCAGGAATACAATATATTGTAAATCCGTACGATGAAATCGCGCTCGCTAAAGCAGTCGAAATGGCTGAGGGCGGAAAAGCAGAAGTAACTGTTATAAATGTTGGCGAAGCAGGAACCGACCCAACCATCAGGAAAGCATTGGCAATCGGAGCCGATAAGGCCGTTAGAATCAATGCCACTCCCAGAGACGCTTGGTTTGTAGCCAATCAAATAGCGAAATACGCTAAAGAGAATAACTTTGACCTAATATTAACCGGAAGAGAATCGATCGATTACAACAACGCTCAAGTAGCCGGGCTGGTTGGTGAGTTACTGAATATCCCTTCTGTTTCAATTGCAAAAAAGGTGGAGCTTCAAGACCAGAAACTGGAAGTTGACCGTGAGGTTGAAGGGGGAAAAGAAGTGTTATCACTCCCTCTCCCTGCCGTTATTGGTGTTTCCGAAGGTGTGGCTGAGCCTCGTATACCCAATATGCGTGGAATCATGTCAGCAAGAACCAAGCCCCTTGATGTGGTGGAACCTATTAATGTAGAAGAAACGTCTGTAATAAAGAGTTTCGAAACACCCGATGCCAGAGGAGCGGTTACCTTGGTCTCACCTGATGAGCCTGAAAAGCTGGTTGAGTTATTACATACCAAGGCTCGTGTAATATAGCCGAGGTAAAACGTTACACAAAAAAAGAAACAAACATGTCCGTATTAGTATATGTAGAAAATACAGAAGGTGAATTTAAAAAATCCGTATACGAAGTAGTTTCCTACGCAAAAGCAATTGCAGATTCACTCGATACAAACCTTACAGCCATATCGATTGGCTCTGTTGAGTCATCAAATCTTGAGCGATTAGGAGAATACGGAGCTACTAAAGTATTAAGCGTTAGCTCGGATCAATATAAGTCGTTCATAAATCATGCTTATGCTTCAGTAATCGCTTCGGCAGCAAAAGATGAAGACGCTAACGTGATCGTCCTTTCAAACTCTTTCAGCGGAAAGGGTTTAGCTCCAAGAGTAGCAGCAAAATTGGGCGCAGCTCTTGCTTCAGGCGCTGTCGAACTTCCAGAAATCAATGGAGATGAGCTTACTGTTAAGCGATCAGCATTTTCAGGGAAAGCGTTCGCTTTTCTTGAGTTGAAATCAACTACCAAAATTATTTCTCTAACACCTAATTCCTTCGAACTTAGAAAGAGTGGAGGACAAGCGGAAATAAAAGATTACGCGCCGGAATCACGTGATACTATAGAAACAATTATAAAGGATATCGTACGCGCTACCGATAAAGTAAGTTTAGCAGATGCAGAAATTGTCGTCTCTGGTGGTCGCGGGTTAAAAGGGCCTGAAAACTGGGGATTGATCGAAGAGTTGGCTGAAACATTAGGTGCTGCAACTGCCTGCTCTAAGCCAGTATCAGACGCTGGCTGGAGGCCACACGAAGAACACGTCGGACAAACCGGAATCGTTGTTCGTCCCAATCTATACATCGCTATAGGCATATCGGGTGCTATTCAGCATTTAGCGGGGGTCAGTTCATCTAAGACCATTGTTGTTATCAATACTGATCCAGAAGCCCCATTTTTTAAAGTGGCTGATTACGGTATCGTGGGTGATGCCTTTGAAGTAGTGCCTAAATTGATCAAAGCTATAAAATCCTACAAAGCGGGATAAAAGACACAGAGACGTGATCTATGGAGAGTCAACTCCTAATCGCGTCTCCTTTTTGTTAATGAGAATACATGGATAAAATTAGATTAGATATCGTCGGATTGTCTTATAGTCAGACCCAGTCTGGTGCATATGCACTCGTTCTCGGCGAAGTCAATGGTCGAAGACGGCTACCCATTATTATTGGAGGTTTTGAAGCACAGGCGATTGCAATTGAAATTGAAAAAATGACACCTAGTCGCCCGCTAACTCATGATCTATTCAAATCTTTCGCAGATCTTTTTAACATTAAAGTTGATGAAGTTTTAATCTACAACTTAGTAGACGGGATATTTTTCGCTAAACTGATTTGTAATGATGGCGCGAAAAATATTGAGATTGACGCACGTACTTCAGATGCGATCGCTATTGCGGTTCGGTTCAACTGTCCAATTTATACCTACGAATTTATCCTTTCCACCGCGGGTATCATAATTGAAGGCAATGACTTTGCCTTTTTAGAAAATTTAGACTCTGATAACCTAAAGAGTGAATCAAGTGAAAAAAGCAACCCTATGTCTTTTTCTACACTCTCCGACTCCGAGCTAAAAGACAAGCTCCAGCAAGCGCTAAATGATGAGGCTTATGAAAAGGCTGCTAAAATTCGGGATGAAATTGCGCGCCGAAAAGCCTCTTGACTTAGCACTGACTTTCTCGGTCATTTTTTTTGTACTTTTGTATATTATCTAACAACAAACATGAGCTATGGCTGTCATAAAAGTATATACGGAAGAAACTCCGAACCCCGCAACGCGGAAATTTCTAGTAAACAAATTACTTGTTAACGGAAGTCATGATTTTCCTACAATGGAAAAAGCACAAGCATCTCCTTTCGCAAGTGAGCTTTTTAAGTTTAATTTCGTAGATGGTGTTTTCTTCGCTAGTAATTTTGTAACAATCACAAAAACACAAGATAGCGCTTGGGAGGATATTGAGCCTATTTTAAAAGAGTTTGTAAAAGGTGCAGTGGAATCGGAGCTTACGATCCTAGAAGTTGTTCCAGATCATAACGTAACTTTTGAGGGAAGTGACATTGAAGTCAAAATTCAGCAGATTTTACATGACTATGTTCGTCCCGCCGTAGAACAAGATGGAGGAGCAATCTCCTTTCAAAAATATGATGAAGGTGTAGTTACTGTTGAGCTACGCGGTTCCTGCAGTGGTTGTCCTTCATCTATCATTACCCTAAAAGCCGGGATTGAAGGATTGTTAAAACGAATGGTGCCCGAAGTCCAAGAAGTTATTGCAGACTCCATGTAGAAAGAAGCACATGTCATTTTTAGTAAGATATCATCAGGAAAACAAAAAGAACAAGGGCATTTTTAAGTTGATAAAAGCATCAAACTACCATCAATTTAAAAATGCTTTTTTATTTCCGTTAACAAGGCGGTGCCGAGTGTCGGATTGCCTGCAACAATATTTCCTTTCGTTAACATACCACCGCTTCCATCAAAATCGTGAACAACTCCTCCTGCTTCTTTAACTAGCAAAATACCTGCAGCCATATCATAATTCATTAAGTATTGCTCAAAAAAAGCATCAAATCTTCCGCAAGCTGTATAAGCCAAGTCAACCGCCGCAGATCCAATACGTCTCACCCCTCGGGTTCTTTGCATAACGGACTTTAACACCTCTATATAAGGGTTCAGCTTTTCAAACTCTCGAAATGGCAACCCCGTCCCTATTAAGGCTTCTTCGAAAAGCCGATTATCGCTCACGTGAATTCGTTCTCCATTTAAGTAAGCTCCTCCACCCTTCCAAGCGGAAAAACATTCGTTTTGATTTATTTCATAAACAACAGCCACCACTAATTCTTCGTTTCGAAGAAGAGCTACACTGATACTGAAAACCGGAATTCGATGTACAAAGTTCGTTGTTCCATCAAGTGGATCGATAATCCAATTATACACTTCGCCCTTGCTTTTTTCCGTTCCTTCCTCTGTAATAAAACCCGCAGCAGGTATCAGCGGTTTAATGTATTCTACTAATTGGCGTTCAGACTCTTTGTCAACATACGAAACTGTATCACGGATACCCTTTACTTCCACCTTACTAGACGAAAAATTTTGATACTCTTGCCTTATATATGAGCCTACTCGACTACAAATTCCGGCCAGTTGGGTAGTTATATTTTCAAAGTCAACCATATCACCGTTAACTATATTTCGGAGCCATCATTTCAGGATTTTTCTTTCCATAGCTTATGCTCCAGAAAATTCCGATGATTCCAGCAACAACCATAAAGACCGAAATCATCTCTGCCTGTGTAAATTCTAATCCAAACGCGTGGTATTTCGAATTCACACGTATCAATTCAATTGTAAATCGTTCAATACCGCTGAAGATTAAGTAGATCGCGAACAGCATTCCGGGATAACGAAGTTTCTTACGCAGAGCCCAGAGAATCCCAAAAATAACAAGGCACATGATAAACTCGTAAAAAGATGTCGGATAAACACCCACGGGTAACTCATGGCAGAATCTACCTGTACAACCTTCGATTGGCACCCCTGCATCAAGTACATTATGAGGGAATTTAAACGACCAAGCCCAGTCAGGCAACCATGAAAGTGCATCGGGTTTCGGATTAGGATTCTCAATTCCCCAATCGCCGTCGCCGGATAGCTGACATCCCAATCGCCCCACACCATATGCCAATATCATCCCAATTCCGCCTATATCTAACATATGCGCGGGCTTAACACCATATTTGTTCGCAGTATAAAGAACAGCGGCACCACCGCAGATCAGCCCACCATAGAAAGTCAATCCACTAAAAGAAAATAAACCTCCGACGGGATCCGCCATAAACTCATCCCAATACTCCAGATTATGAAATATTTTAGCCCCTAATAGTCCAAATACTGCAGCCCACACCAAAATATTACCCATTAAGGTATGTGGCATTACGCTCTCCTCAACTTTTTTCGGTTTAGATAGCTGATTTTGCTTTTTCTCTTTCCATATCCAATACACAAAAAGTCCGGCACCAATAATACCACCCAGCCAATTACCCTCTCCTGATAGAAGAAACCCTTGGGGGTCCTGCACGAGATTGCTATAGTTAAATAACGCATGAATAATTTTAAAACCCAGCAAAAAGCCGATTACCCCATTAATAACCAGCTCCCCCGTACTCGCAGGCTCGCCCTGAACGGTTGTCCTTTTATATGGCTTTATCAGACCTTCTTTCTCTTTCCGCTTCATTTCTCTGACGAAAAGTGAATATCCAACAATAAAAGCGATCGCTACAAACAAACCAAAAGTCTGTATAGGTAGCGGAATAAATATACCTGTAAAATATTCTATTAAATGGGATAGGGTTGGGAACATACGTCAAATGTATTTAAGAACAATAATACAAGATTATTTAGGACAAACTACAAAACATTTTAAAATAGATTATTGTTATAAAAACAATCAAACTTACATACTTATGAAAACATTGGGAATTATTCTCGCTATTATCGGTGTAGTCATGCTTATTTGGACAGGTTTTAGCTATACAAAAAAGGAAAAAGTTGTTGACATTGGCCCCGTAGAAGTCAATGCTGAAAAACAAGAGCAAGTATCATGGCCATCATATACTGGTGGAATACTTTTAGCTGCAGGTGTTATTTTCATTCTTTTAGATAAGAAACGTTAAAATTAAATATCAAGAAACTTCCTATTGGAAGAAAAATCCTGTTATTCTTTAACAGGATTTTTTTCTATCATCGTTTAATGACAAATCTATCGTTTTGAAATATCAACATATGACCGCTCTTTCTCGCCCGTATAGATTTGGCGCGGACGGCCAATTGGTTCCTTGTTAGCACGCATCTCTTTCCATTGTGCAATCCATCCGGGAAGTCTTCCCAACGCAAACAGCACAGTGAACATATCAGTAGGGAAACCCAGTGCCCTGTAAATAATACCTGAATAGAAATCAACATTAGGATATAATTTTCTATCTACAAAGTATTGATCATTTAGAGCAGCTTCTTCCAGCTTTTTGGCGATATCCAATACCGGATCATCAATACCTAGTTTATCCAGCACTTCATCACAAGCCTTTTTGATAATTTTAGCTCTTGGGTCGAAATTTTTATACACACGGTGCCCAAAACCCATCAAGCGGAAAGAGTCGTTCTTATCTTTTGCTTTCTTAATCCACTTATCACAATCTCCACCATCGTCCTTAATCTTCTCTAACATTTCGATCACAGCCTGGTTAGCCCCTCCGTGTAATGGACCCCATAATGCAGAAATACCAGCTGATATAGATGCAAATAGATTTGCGTTTGACGACCCAACAATACGGACGGTAGAAGTTGAACAGTTTTGTTCATGATCAGCATGCAAAATCAGCAAAGTATTCATCGCAGATATTGCTACAGGATTAATTTCAACATCTTCAGTACGCTGACCAAATGTCATATTAAGAAAGTTCGTCACATAATCCATATGGTTTGATGGGTAGATAACAGGATGTCCCAGTGATTTTTTATAAATCCAGGAAACAATGGTCGGCATCTTCGCCAACATTTTAATGATCGTTAAATTCTCTTCCTCCTCAGTCGGATTCGTATCCAATGACTCAGGATAAAAAGCAGATAAAGCTCCTACTAAGGCAGACAGTTGTCCCATCGGATGTGATTTCGATGGAAACCCATCAAAGAACTTCTTCATATCCTCATGCACCAATGTATGTCGCCTTACCGTCCATCTGAAATCTTCCAACTCATCATGAGAAGGTAACTTACCGTAAATCAGCAGATATACGACCTCTATAAAACTAGATTTTGAAGCTAAATCTTCAATAGCATAACCACGGTAACGGAGAATTCCCTTTTCACCATCCAAGTAAGTAATAGCACTTGTTGTTGCACCAGTATTTTTAAAGCCCTGATCAAGAGTTACGTAACCGGTTTGAGCGCGAAGCTTAGAAATATCAATACCCTTTTCGTCTTCCGTTCCTGTTATTACAGGTAATTCCAGATTGTTATCCTCAATTTTTAAAGAAATAGTTTCAGACATATTATGATTCGGTTTAGTTCAAATATAAAAAATTACCAACCAATTCCCACTTGGTTAGCAGCCTGAATAAGGCACCTAAAAGTAGCAAATTTTAAAGAAAGAGACTAATATTTTAGTCATTATTTAGAAATATCTGACACTGGCGAGTTTAACTTATATCCCAGAATCCGATTTATCATCATTGAGGCTACCGTATCCCCATTCGAATTCAACACAGTAGCCAAAGGATCAACTAATGTACCGATAATCATCACAGCAGGAATAGCCTCCACGGGCAGATCATAAACAGAAATCATGAGTATTTCACCGATGTAACCACCATTGGGTATCCCTCCAGCTACAATGCTGACAAGCACAGTAATGCCTAAAGCCGTCAGAATTGTAGCTGGATCCATAAAATCTCTTCCAATAATAGCAAAAGCTACGGTAATCTTCACGATAGAAGATAAAGAAGATCCATCCTTATGCAATGTTGCGCCCAAAGGCACTGCCACGTTAGAAACACTTTCCTGCACCCCCATTTTCTTTGCGGCTACCAGGTTAACAGGAATCACGGCGATGCTACTACAAGTACTGATTGCTGTTGCCGCAGGTAAAATGGTGTTTTTCCAAAATGCTTTAACTCCTGTTGACCCGTATGATAGAAATGCATATAATGTAAAGCCCAATATAAAATAGACTGTTCCGAAGAGATAATACAAACCCATCGGTTTAGCATAGATCCCAAAAAGCTGAGGGCCAACTGTCCCTACCTGATAGGCAAAATATGCGCCTAACCCAATTGGAGCAGCCTTCATAATCAGTGTCAGCGCTATCTTCATAACTTCGTTTCCAGAATCTAAAAACTGACGGAAGGCACTCCCCTTTTCACCTGACCGTAAAGCGGCAATACCAACAAGAAATGAAAAGATAATGAATGCAAGCATATGTTCTCGAGACAGCAGCTGATTAAACTCGCTGACAGTCAAAAATTGAACTATGTTTTCACCCCAGTTCGATTCCCCAGAAGGAATATCGACAACTTCATCACTGAGATAAATACCCTCTTCTAAAGGGAAAAAAGCCATAACACCAATCATGTATATAGCAGCGACAAGCACCGTCCCTAAAAAAACCAGAGCCATAACACTTATAATCTTACCAAGCTGTTTTCCCTGGCTAACATTTGCAACTGCGGATGCAATCGCAAAAAATATTAAGGGTATAACGACGGTGAAAAGAAGATTAAGGAAAATATCCCCTATGGGCTTCAGATAGTAAACTAAATCTATAGCGAATAAGCCGATGAGACTACCAATAAAGATACCCAATATCAATAGCAGGATACTGCTATAATTTTTAAAAAAGTTATTTTTGGACGCCATATTCATCTTAAAGGTAAATTTATTTTTACAAAAAAGATGAACTTTTGCAGATTAACCAAACTTGGCTTTTAATGCTGCAAGTTTGGACTGCATATCTGACTGCTCTTCCCTAGCCGATCGCTTTTTAAAAGTTTTCTTGGTATTCTTTTTTTGCGACTGTCCAGATCTTGACGACATCCCATCCTTGTTACGTTCAATTGATTTCTTCGTCCGAACCGGAACAGCGGGTTGATCGTCTTTCATCGACAAAGATATTCGATTGCGAGCAACATCCACCTCAGTGACTTTGACCTCAACTTGTTGATTTACCTTAACTATTTCATTTGCATCTTTCACAAACTTATTAGCCAGTTGACTCAAGTGAACCAATCCGTCCTGATGAACACCAATATCAACAAAAGCTCCAAAATTCGTAATATTCGTTACAATACCTGGTAGCTTCATGCCAACTTTCAAATCCTCAATTCCGTTTACACCTTCCGCAAAAGAGAAAGCCTCAAATTGTTCACGAGGATCTCTTCCTGGTTTCGCCAATTCAGTGAGAATATCATTTAAAGTTGGCAAGCCTACCTCATCCGTAACATAATTCTTGAGTTCAATTCTTTTTCTTTTCTCTTCATCTTTCAAGAGATCAGCTACAGAGCTGTTAAGATCGCTTGCCATGTTTTCAATCAACGAATAGCGTTCCGGGTGGACTGCACTCGCGTCCAATGGATTTTCAGCATTCGTAATTCGCAGGAAGCCTGCAGCCTGTTCAAAAGCCTTATCGCCAAGACGCGGTACCTTTTTTAAATCTTGACGGTTTCTAAACGGCCCGTTCTCGTCACGGTATTTAACAATGTTTTGCGCTAAAGCAGGTCCCAAACCAGAAACGTACGAAAGGATTTGCTTAGATGCAGTATTTAGCGATACACCAACACTGTTCACACAGCTACTGACAGTATCATCAAGTGACGTTTGAAGTTTTGTTTGATCTACGTCATGCTGATACTGTCCCACCCCGATTGATTTAGGATCAATTTTTACAAGCTCAGCTAATGGGTCCATTAATCTCCGGCCAATGGAAACCGCACCTCGTACGGTAATATCATAATCGGGGAACTCTTCTCTTGCAACAGCTGATGCAGAATAAATTGATGCGCCATTTTCATTCACCATAACCACCGTCACGGTTGATGGCGCCAAATTACGGATAAACAGTTCCGTTTCACGTCCAGCCGTTCCGTTTCCGATAGCAATTGCCTCTATATTATATTGTTCAATAACATTTTGAACAATCCGACTGGAATCTTTTAATTTATCTTCTCCGTTATGTGGATATATCGTGCTATTATAAAGCAACTTACCTTGCTCATCTAAACAAACCATTTTACATCCTGTCCGAAAGCCCGGATCAATTGCCAACAACCGCTTTTGACCAAGGGGGGCAGCTAATAATAGCTGACGAGCGTTCTCAGCAAAAACAGCAATCGCCTCCTCATCTGCTTTTTGCCTTGAAAGAACGCGAACCTCTGTTTCAATCGATGGCTTAATCAGGCGTTTATAACTATCCTGAATCGCCATATCCACTTGTTCCGAAGCTTCATTTTTCGCCTTTACAAACTCCTTCCTCAGAACACCCAATGCATCCACCTCTTCAACCGACAAGTCCAAACGCAAAAATTCCTCACGCTCGCCCCGGCGCATAGCCAAGAGTCGATGCGAAGCAATGGTTTTAACCGGCTCCTGCCAATCGAAGTAGTCTTTATATTTTTGAGCCTGCTCCTCCTTGCCTTCAACAAGCGTAGACTTATAAGCCCCATTATTTAAGAATAAATTACGGATCGCTGCGCGTACAACCGCACTTTCTGAAAATAGTTCCGCCAATATATCCCGGGCACCTGCCAGTGCCTCTTCGGTATCGGTCACCGCTAACTCCGTATTAATATATCCTTCGGCTAGCTCCTTAACCGATCCTGCCTTCTGCTCGAGCAGCCGATCAGCCAAACCTTGTAGCTTTTTCTCGCGAGCAATCGTAGCCCGAGTTCTCCGTTTAGGTTTATAGGGCAAATAAACATCTTCTAATATTGAAAGAGAATCAGCATTGTTCAAACGCTCTAACAAATCAGGCGTCATCTTTTGCTGCTCCTCGATTGATTTGATAATGGCATCCCGCCTTTTATCTATATCTTGAAGTCGTTTTTGAAGATCACGTATTGCAGTGATTTGAACTTCATCAAGTCCTTTGGTTAGTTCTTTCCGATAGCGTGCAATAAAAGGAATTGTGGCACTATCCTCCAATAAACCGATGGTGTTTTTAACCTGTGAAAGAGCTAACCCTAGCTCTTTCGAGATCCTAACTTCGTACGTCATCCTTATCAGCAGCAGTTCCTGAGGAAGAATCTACATATTCTCCTGATTCGTTATAATCGTAGTTGTGTTTATAAAAGCTGTCTGAATGCGAGACGTCATCTGGGTTCTCTCCAGGATTTTCAAATTCGCCCGCATAATCGTCCGGTCGCTCAGGGATGTCAACGGCTTGATCCAACTTAGGTACCTCAGTTGCAGCACTTTCAGGGGTCTCCGTTTCAGTCGTTGTGTTTTTCTTTGAAGGTTGCCGGTCTATATCCTTCTCAAAATCATTGATCTGATCGTTTATATCACGTTTGATATTTTCTGAAGCATCTTTAAACTCCCTAATACCCTTACCTAATCCACGTGCCAATTCAGGAAGCTTCTTCCCTCCGAAAAACAAAAGCGCAATCACGAAAATGAAAATCATTTCCTGACTACCTATGTTCAAAAACAGAAAAACAGTACTAAACATTTATTATAATTAATGATTAACAAACCAAAGATATTACTTTTTGAATAGAACAAGGAATCTCTGGTTAAAAATGCTGTATTTTTTTGCTGTATCTTTGCCAACTTAATATTTCTCATGAGTGAAAAATTTCTTTCAAAAATACAAACCGTACTATTGCTCAAATTTTCACTTGGCTGGCCCTATTATGATCTCTCAGCTCGGGCACACCCTTGTACATACGGCCGATAGCATAATCGTTGGTCATTTTGCCGGGACCATACCCCTAGCGGCTGTATCTTTAGTAAACAGCGTTTTTATGATTGTCATGGTAATTGGTCTTGGTATTGCTTTTGGTCTCACTCCACTTATTGCGCAGGAAAACGGGCGCCGGAACTACGCGCGGTGCGCTCACCTATTTTCAAATAGCATTTTCCTCAATATTCTAACAGGAGTCGTTCTCTTCATCGCCGTCTATTTTGGTTCGATGGCCTTGGTTGATCACCTTGATCAAGATCCCGCAGTAGTAGAAACGGCCAAACCTTATCTATTCATCCTCAGCCTCTCCATCATACCAATTATGATATTCAGTGCATTTAAACAGTTTGCTGAGGGTCTAGGCTTTACCAAGCAGGCTATGCGGATCACTATTTGGGGGAATGTAGTGAATATAATTTTAGCAATTATCTTCGTTAAAGGGATGTTCGGTATCGAGCCCATGGGCGTCAGAGGCGTAGGCTACGCAACGTTGATCGATCGCTGCGCTATGGCGGCAGTAATGGGGATCTATATATTCCGTTCAAAAGACTTCAAACGTTATATCGAACACTTTTCACTCAATCGGATTGATCTTCCAAGCTCTTTCGCAATCCTTAAAATCGGTTCACCGGTCGCCATGCAATATGTTTTTGAGATTGGTGCTTTTGCTGCTGCCGCCATCCTTGCTGGTGTTTTGGGAGCCACTGAGCAAGCTTCACATCAAGTAGCTATTAACCTAGCCTCTATCACCTTCATGATGGCCAGTGGGATAGCATCTGCAGCAACTATTCAAGTCGGAAACGCCTTCGGTAAAAAGAACTTCCCCCGGATGCTGAAATTTGCTAATGCAAGCTATCATGTCATTTTAATATTCATGTCGTTTGCAGCACTGATTTTCGCCGTTTTTAATCAATACCTCCCATGGATCTTCACGAGCGATGGCGTTGTTATTTCCATGGCCGCACAGCTCTTAATTATCGCCGGTTTATTTCAATTGTTCGATGGAACACAGGTTGTCGGTCTTGGTATTCTTCGGGGCATGACGGACGTTAACAAACCAACTTTTATTGTGTTCATCGCATACTGGATCGTCGGGTTACCAATCAGTTATCTATTAGGCATCCACTTGAATATGGGCTTGGAAGGAATATGGTATGGACTAACATTCGGACTCATGACATCTTCCTTACTCCTTTTTATACGTTATAAATACAAAAGCAAATCAATCACACTTTCGTTAACAAAACAATGAATACTCTAATCGAACTCAATACAACATTTAATTTTACATGGAAAGAAGGACAGACATGGGTTGTTTTGGGTGATGACGAACCGGCAAAAAAAGACTTTTTTGATACATTATCGGGTAAAAAAATTATTCACAGCGGAACCATCAAGTATCCTTTTGCAGAATCCTATCTTAATAATACCCCTATCGGCGAATATCGAAGGGTGTCTGATCTAATTTCCTATATCTCTTTCAGACATCATTTTCGCAATAAATCGAATACTAATCAATTCTATTACCAGCAACGTTTTAATAGTTTTGAAATAGAAGACTCTATTAAAGTATTAGATTATATGAAGTCAATAACTGGTAAACTATCAGGACAATGGACTATAGATCGGGTTATCGACCGACTCTTCTTGACAGATCTGGTGGACAAACCCATGATCTCCTTGTCGAATGGTGAAACACGCCGACTTATGTTTGCAGCAGCACTTCTTAAAAACCCAAAAATTGCACTGATTGAACATCCATTCGTTGGCTTGGATCAATCTACCCGCAAAGCATTTGACCTACTTTTCACAGAGATAGTTGATTCGGGGATTCATTTGATTGTATCAAGCGATCGCAGAGAAATACCATCAGTCGTCAACAATGCTATCGTTTTTGATAAAGACTCCATGCCGATTCAGACTAGCATTGATAAACTGAACTTAAATAAAATAAAATCAGAACACACTGATAAAAAGAAAATTAATAACGATAATATCAACCTTCTATTAAAGGATAAGGAAGCAATAAACTACAACACGATTGTTGTCATGAACAATGTCAATATCCGTTATGGTTCGAAGCAAATATTAGAAGGCATCAATTGGGAAATTAAACCAGGTGAACGATGGAATTTACGTGGTTCTAATGGAGCTGGTAAGTCCACCCTCCTCAGTCTCATCAATGGAGACAACCCCCAAGCTTACGCAAACGACATTGTGCTTTTCGACCGTAAACGAGGTAGTGGAGAGAGTATATGGGATATCAAAAAGAAAATCGGCTATGTTTCTCCAGAGTTCTTCCAATTCTTTCCTACACAGCAAAGCTGTCTCGATATCGTCTGTTCCGGATTTTTTGACACACTGGGATTATTCAGAAAATGCAATAAAAAACAAACAGAAACTGCCATGCGATGGCTAGAGGCAACCGGACTCGCTGCAGAAGTTAACACGAAATTCAACAAATTGACCGTCAGCCAACAACGCATTTGTCTAATCACCCGGGCGCTCGTTAAGAACCCACCCTTGCTCATATTGGACGAACCTTGCCAAGGACTCAGTACAGACCAAAAAGACAATCTCAAGCAATTGGTCAATCAGATATGCGCATCAGGTGATATCACGTTGATCTATGTTAGTCATTATCCGGACGATATACCCGATTGTGTCAATAAAAGCTTATCTTTAGAAAATGGCAAAGTGGTAGCCAGTGATTAAAAAAACCTAAATTAAAATAGTCTATGTACACTTCAACGGAAAACGAAGGTTATATAAAAAAAGAAGTGGATTCCTACGGGGTTGCCAGAATTGAGTTTGGGCACCCTTCTCACAATGCTTTCCCAGCCATATTATTAAAGAACCTAGCGGCCACGATTACTGAAGCAGGTAAAGACTCCGAGGTAAAAGTGTTGTTGTTAAAGAGCGATGGCGACCGTAGTTTTTGTGCCGGAGCCAGTTTTGACGAACTCATTGACATCAAAAGTGAAAGCGCCGGTAAAACATTCTTTTCCGGATTTGCTTACGTTTTTAATGCAATACGTTTATGCAAAAAAATGGTTATCGTACAAGTTCAAGGCAAAGCCATTGGCGGAGGAGTCGGATTAGTTGCCGCATGTGACTATGTTTTCGCTACTCAAAAAGCCCAGATCAGGTTAAGTGAATTAGGCATCAATATTGGTCCATTCGTTATCGCCCCGGTGGTAAAACGCAAAATTGGTCTGGTTCCATTTGTAGAACTTACACTCAATCCCGATCAGTGGAGAGACGCAACGTGGGCACAACAACATGGACTCTTTCAAGAAGTGTATGACAGTATAGAAGAAATGGAAGAAGCAAGCCAAGCCTTTAGCAAGCGTCTTGCATCCTACAACATCGATGCGCTACGGGCATTGAAAAAAGTATTTTGGGAAGGAACCGAAGGCTGGGACACCCTTCTTTACGAGAACGCAGCCATCAGCGGCAAGCTTGTTCTGAGCGAAGATGCCAAGGAAAGCCTTAAAAAGATCAAAAGGCGTAAATAAAAGAATCAAACAATCCCCTTCCATTGCTTGTTGGCTAAATAAGCAAAAAAAGAATACTATGAGAGCTATTTGGAACGGGTCGATCGGCTTTGGTCTCGTCAACATCCCTATCAAACTTTATTCAGGCGTGCAGAACAGTAACTTAGATCTTGATATGCTGGATGAGCGTGATCACGCCAATATTAAATACCAACGCATAAACGAAAATACTCGTAAGGAAGTGCCTTATGACAAGATCGTTAAAGGGTATTTCCTAAAGGATCGCTATATCATTCTTGACGATCACGATTTCGAAGAAGCAGCACCCGAAAAAAGCAAAACCATCGAACTTGAAAACTTTGTAGATATTCACGAAATCAATCCCATTTACTACGAAACATCCTATTACGCTAGCCCTGAAAAACAAGGGGTAAAAGCCTATGCCCTTTTGCTCAAGGCACTCATCAAATCAAAAAAGGCGGCTATTGGCCGCTTTGTACTACGCACTACGGAAAATCTATGTGTAATACATCCATTGGATGACCTCATTGTAATATCCAAGATTCGGTTTCAGGAGGAGATACGTAAACGGGATGATCTAAAAAAAGCTGACGACGTTAAAGTTAGTAAGAAAGAACTCGATATGGGCTTGGCGCTGATTAAACAATATAGTTCTGATTTTGATATCACCGGTTTCAAAGATGAATACAGCAAAGAACTTCTCCGTATTATCAAAGCAAAAGCAAAAGGCAAACAAGCCACTGTTAAAAAACTCAAACCCAAGAAGGCAAAGAGCGATGACCTCTACGATCAATTAATGGAAAGTCTTAATTCAAAAAAAGGAGCTTAAGTCTTACTTTTATAGCCTGTTATCACTTTCTTTATATCAATACCTTTTTTTAGAACAGGCTTAAAAATATCCCCTTTATCCTTAAGTCGTTCCAGCGCATTAAAGATCGTAAAATCTTGCATTTTCAGACCTTTTTCTACTTCGTTCCATTCCAAAGGCATGGACACGGTTGCACCTGGTTTCGGTCGCGCCGAATAAGGGGCGGCAACCGTAGCTTGTGATCTGTTTTGTAGAAAGTCCAAATAAATCTTACCCTTCCGGTCTTTTAATGTTCTTTCGATGCTCGTCGTTTTCGGCAATTCCCGAGTTGCCAGCGTCACAATAATCCTGGCAAACTCTTTTGACTGCTCGTAAGTATATTTTGCCCCTAACGGAATATAAATATGCAAACCGGTTGAACCGCTCGTCTTACAGTAAGCCGGGACGTCCATATCATCCAGAATTTGCTTAATCACCTGCGCCGCTTCAATCACCTCATCAAAAGAATTTCCCTTATCGGGGTCCAGGTCAAGTATGCACCACGTCGGATGATCCGGTTTTTTCGTCGTACTGCTCCAAGGATTGATCTCAATACATCCCAAATTCGCCATATATAGCAAAGTCGCTTTGTTATTCCCAACCATAAAATGCTTATCCTCGTCGCTATCGTCGGTATGATACTGATATTTATCGATCCAATCAGGCACCTTATCGGTCACATCCTTTTGATAAAAACTTTCCCCATCAATCCCATTCGGAAATCGGTTTAGCGACAGCGGACGGTCCTTTAAATAGGGCAGTATAAAAGACGAAATCTGTTCATAGTACACAATCAACTCCCCTTTTGTTATTTTTTCCTTTGGCCAATACACTTTATCCAGATTCGTGAACGTCAAAAGTTGTCCATTTACCTTCAATTCGGACTTTATTTCTTTTGCCCCTTTCTTTGCCCCTTGTTTATTTGAAGTTTTTTCCTCATCCACGACTTTCTCAATCGTCTTTTCCTTTTCCATAACCACCTCTTTTGCGTTTTTATCCTCTCGCATCCCTTTAAAGGAAGGGTGCCTCATCAGTCCCTCCTCTGTAAATTCCGTAAAATTAACTTCACACACCAGTTCTGGTTTTAACCAGGTGATTGCCGCCTTCACCGGACCGCGGTACCGTGTAGGCTTGTTTACATCTGGTATATCGTTGAAAGGTGCATCTTTAATTTCCAACAGATTAAATTCCTTCAACATATCCTTCTGTCTCTGAATGGAAAAGCCCGTACCGATTTTTCCTTTATAAACCAGCTTCCCATTTTCATGCACTCCCGAAAGTAGCGCACTAAAAGGCCTGGACGTACCCTCATTTTTTGTATAGCCGCATATAATCACCTCCTGACGTTTATTTACTTTTATTTTTAGCCAATTAGAAGATCTGCGATTGGTCTCGTAGGTACTATCCTTTCGTTTTGCGACAATCCCTTCTAAGCCCATTTTTTCCGCAGCTGCGAGAAATTCGTTGCCATCCACCATAAAATCTTTGCTGATCTTGATGATGTCATCTTCAACAACCACCTCTTTTAGTAGTTTCCTTCGATCCGTAAGCTCTAAAGCTTTCAAATCGCGCCCATTATACCACAATATATCAAAGATGTAATAAAGCAGCTCTCCATCCTCTTCATCTTTCCAATTTTGCAATGAACCAAATTTGGCAATACCCTTTTCATCAGCTACCACAATCTCGCCATCGATCACTGCATTGATATTCTGATTTTTAAGAGCATTAGTGACTGGGGAATATTTTTCTGTAAAAGACTTGTCGTTGCGCGATTTGATGTCAACCTGATCACCGTTTACAAATCCCAACGCACGATATCCATCCCATTTGATTTCGTAAAGCCAATCATCGCTCTCTACAGGCTTGTCGACTAAGGTAGCAAGCATGGGCTTTAGCTTGGTATAAAACTGCTGTTCTGGTGCATCTTTGAGCACTTTGCTAACAGCTTCCGAGTCTTCATTTGTCTTTTTTGTTGAAGATTTTACTTTTTTTTTAGACGAAGCTGGTTTGGACTTACTTTCCGACGAACCTTCCTGAGCATCCTCTTTCGCTATCTGTTCCATCGATCTCTTGGAGACGACCGACTTGTCCTTAGCTAAAATATCCTTTTCAAAAGCGAACTTGTCTTTGTGCTTAATCAATAGCCACGAGTTTTCTCCCATCCCCTTGGTCTTCACCAAAGCATATTCACCCTTCAGCTTCTGTCCGTGTAAATTCACCTTAAGGGAGCCCTCTTTCAATTGTTTCAAAAGTTCCTTCTCCTGTGTTTTCACATCAAGACCTTTGCTAACATCCAGTCGCTCGCTCTCCGCAAGTTCATAGGTGCCTTCATCCCAGAGCATCACGGTTCCGCCTCCATATTCCCCTTTGGGAATCGTTCCCTCAAAATTACGATAATCATAGGGATGATCCTCCACCATCATGGCCAAGCGCTTTATCGCTGGGTTCGTAGAAGGACCTTTCGGTACTGCCCAACTTTTCAGTACTCCATCCATTTCCAACCTAAAATCGTAATGCAAATTAGTCGCGTCATGTTTGTGGATCACAAACCTCAACTCCTTTCCGGCTGACTTTCCCCCCTTTGGTTCAGGTGTCTTCGAAAATTCACGCTTTTTATTGTATTCAGATAAACCCATGTTAATCAATCGAATGCTGTTACAGTAGAACTAACAACATGACTTAACAAATGTTTCCAAGCACTTTGTTCGAAATTATTGTTTGAATATTAAAGATTTTGTTAATTTTGCAACGCTTTAGCGATGCTAGAGGCCTCCATAGCTCAGCTGGATAGAGCAACGGTTTTCTAAACCGTCGGTCACAGGTTCGAATCCTGTTGGGGGTACTTAAAGCTCTGAAACTCAACGTTTTAGAGCTTTTTTATTTACTTCATTCCCGAATAGCTCCCGAAAAACCGGATCAAGCAAAAAGTTAGGGGGGGGCTGAAGATTAAGTTTTAATTTTGGTATTAAATCTCGAAATCAGGGTGCATCTACTTCCACAATCCTCGTCGCTTACGTTGCGCTTGCTTTTGAAGTTCCACTAAAAAGTCGACATGCTTCACGTTTGGTTGATAAGTTACTACCTTGGCGTAGCCATCCCTAACCAGCTCACCGTTCACAAAGGTACCATCTACAAGGTAAGCGTATGCAAGCACCCGCCGGTATTGATCGTAGCGCTGCACGTCGTATTCAAGCTTGATGAATTGATCCCCTATCAGCTCTTTTAGAAATTCAGAAGCCTCTTCAGCATAAGCGCCTTTCTCTTTGTAGCGGGATGCGCGCAACTCTGGCGCATCGACACATAGCAACCGGATTTTCATACCCTTTTCACTACCGTCATCCACCCAGAATGTATCGCCATCCACAACACGCATCACCTTGTAGGTTTCAAGTTTAGATAAATCCGGTCTTTGCGTGTTTTGGTAGTTGGCACAACCGGTCAGCAATAGCAGGAAGAAGATAAGTGATCTCATAGGCTGGCAAAACTAAGGATAATTTCGCTGCCTCAATTGACTTTTTGAAATCGCTTTGACTTAATGCCTGTGGCAGACCAAACTCGAAGAGGAAAATTACACACCCGTGTCATTTAAACCCAACAAAGGACGCAAAGCACAGGTTTTTATGCAAAACATCAACTCTCCTAAAACCTACTTTCTCCAACAAATTCAACTGGTACATCAGACTTCGAGGAGAGTCCTCTTTTTCGATATAAGCAAAGACATGATCCCGATAGCTTTTATCTTTCAAGCTTGTTAGATAATTCCCATACAAATCATGATAAAAATACGCTTGCAAATCCGGATCGGATTGTTGTACTAGGTCAAATACCCATAAGCTGCCACCCTCGTTCAATAATCCATATAATCTGCTGAAAGCTGCTTCCCAGTCACCATCATCACGTAAGTGATGTAAAACAGCGGTCGCGATAATCACATCAAACTTTCGAGCACCTAAATCCACAGACCTAAAATCACCTTTGTGTACATCTACCCTTCCGTTCGTTTCTGCCCCTACTCTCTGTAATGCTCTGTCCAACATCGGCTTACTCAAATCAACCAAAGTATAACTGGCGTTTGGTCGCTTTTGAGCCAACCTCACCGAATAATTGCCTGCACCACATCCGATATCAAGCACCGATTGCAGCTTGGGATAGCGACGAGCGATGCCTTCTGTAATTAATTCCATGTTAATCGACGCATCGACCGTCGACTGCTGACCGGTTTCTAGATTGGAAAACCGCTCAACATCATGATTAAACCGTTCCTCGATTTCTTTGATAGTAGATTTCATGTCTTCGTTTTTCCTAAATTAAAATTTATTATTTATATGAGAGAATTACGAACTGGTTAACTATAGGCAGACCAATAAGTAATTACGAAGCGGCATTGTTTTAACCTATCAGAGGTAAACCTAAAATTCAAAGCTATATTAGGAGATCTGCACTACCCTCGTAAAGGGTGTCCTCGTGGTGGCCGGTCTGTGGCTGGTCGGTGGACATACTCAAACGGCCATTCCACTATGTCCATACCGAAGCCACCGCTTGGTCAGCTAATAAAGAAACTGGAGAAATTACTATCTTTGTCCCGTCAAGGTTTTTATGAAACAGCTATTTGTTATTTTCCTTTCTTCTCTGTACTTGGTATTAACCACTGGTTTTACCCAGACTGTGCATGTTTGCAAGGAAATGATGACGAAGCCCTTGAGCGTAATGACGGAACAATGGGAAGTCAATAAAGCCTGTCCGTTTTGTTCTTCTGTTGACATAGCTACCAACGGGAAAAAAGATGGTTGTTGTGAAGAAGCATCAAAAACCATCAAAATAGACGAAAGCCTTAAAAAGGAGACCAACTACAGTTTTTCAATAAAGTCTTCCGATCATGCGGCTCCGACGATATTAGGAACCATCTTTGATTTCACTTTTGTCAATGATAAAGAAGACATCACTTTTCTCAGAGTAAAATCTCCCATCGGGGATAATCCCCTCTACATTCTCCACTGTGTTTATCGGATTTGATAGCAAGCCAACTCCGCTATTCACAAATTCACATTTAAAAAATTAATAAAACATGAAAATTCATATAAGATTATTCAGCATAGTTGCCGTGGCAGCTGTGTTATTCAGCGCTTGCAACTCAACGGACAACAAAGAAACCACAACAACTACACAAACAGAACAAAGTACAGCTACAACAATGCCGCAACCCATGGCCGCAACCGGTGCTAACATGCCGGCTTTGGGAGACCAGGTTCCTAACGATTATGTATGCATGGTTAATGACGCATATATGGGAAGGTTACAATTCGAAGTACCATTTGAAGGAAAGACATATTATGGCTGCTGCGATATGTGTAAAGAGCGCATCCCGAAAGACGAAAGCGTTCGTTATGCTATTGACCCGTTCTCTAAAAACAAAGTCGATAAAGCTGAAGCCTACATCGTACTTATCGGAAAAAATGGTGAAGTAGTTTATTTTGAAAATGAAGAAAACTACAAAAAGCTTATTGAGAGCTAGTTATTGAAATATCAAATTATAATCGATCAAAGAATGGCTGGGATAAACATCTAGGATATCCCAGCTATTTTTATTTCGCCTAATTTATTTAAAATTAACATAATCAGGACAAGCCCCCTGCTGTGTAGCGACAAAAGCACTGATTGCAATCGCATGTTCTAATGCTCCCTGAACTTCTGATCCTAGTATTTTCTTAGCTAAAAATGCAGCTAAAAACGAGTCTCCGCTGCCGACTGTATCTTTTACAACTATTTCTTTAGCTGGTAAAATAATTTCTTCAGTTCGGGATCTGTAGAGTGCACCGTTCTCCCCCATTGTCAGTAATATTTCTTGAATCTTTGGGTACCGATCAAATAACAAACCCAACGCCTCATCTCTCGAATCCCCCACTTTACCCAACCACTCAGCAATAATCTCCAGCTCTTCCTCATTAACTTTCAAAGTTTGACATTGACCCATAAGTGTAAGTATCAATTCTTTATCATAAAAAGGAGGTCGAAGGTTCACATCAAAAACCGACCATTTTGCATGTTCTAGATATCTGAATAAAGTGTCTCGGGTTTGCTTATTCCTTGCCGCAAGACTACCAAATATAAAAGCCGTTGCGGTACTTATCTCATAAGCAACCTCGGGATCATATTCCAGACTATCCCAGGCGACGGGTTCTACAATGTCATAGGAAACATGACCACGGTCATCTACATGAACCTCTACCGTTGAAGTGGGGTATTGGCTTGATCTGTCAATATAAGCAATATTTACGCCTAGCTCTTTTATTCGATTCAGCAGTTCTTCGCTCAAATCATCCGTGCCTACCTGACTGACCATCTGGCTGCATATTCCATTCTTATTAAGGTGATAGCAAACATTTAATGGTGCCCCTCCAATCCGTTTTCCATCAGGAAAATTGTCTATTAAAACCTCTCCAAAGCAGATAACGTTTAGGTGGTTACTATTCATGGTATAATATTACAAAAAAACATCACTAATCTACCATTATACCTCAAACAAATCCCAGTCTCACCAAACCGTCATTCCATATTCGTCAATCGGATCGGATGCGTCTCCTTTACCGAGTCCATGTTTGCTGAGTTGCCCAACACACGTTCGAATCATTGGATAGAAACTCGGTTTTAAAATCCGTTTATTACAATGAATTACGAACTTTGATAATACTTCGATTTCTAATCTTTTCAGTTTTATTTTCGATAATTAAATCAGCAGCGTCCTCTCCCATTTTCGCAAAATCCGTACTTATTACTGTTATCCCCCCCTCCAATACTTCTTTTACGTAAAAATCATTGTATGATATAAGACCAATCTCTTTACCAAGTTTATAGCTCTTTTCATGTATCTTTTTGATCAAGTCCACATCATCCGTATCGTAGCGATTCAATGTTATATAGCAGTCACCTTTAACAATTTCACTGTCTTTAATAGTGGAAATAAAGTCATAAGAAACATTAAAGCCTTTACAAAACCTAGTGAAACCTTTTTTTACCAAGGAACTATAAAATGTCTTGTTTGTAGAAACCAAAATTAAACGCTCATATCGTTTTATTTTTGATTTCATCGATTTTAAAGCCTCATATATATCTGCTTCAAAATCCTGATAAATCACGCTGTAATCACCCTTTAAATTTCCATGATCATAATCAAGTATCAATCTCTTTTTTGGGGGTATCTTATTTAGAGTTTTTGCCACATTCCCTTTCAAATTAGGTATGATAACGAAGTGTGTGTAATTATTTAGATTTCCGACAATAAGTTGCTCAAAATGATCTGGTTTATAATTGTGAAAATAAACGTCTACTTCAGCTTTATTATTCAGCTTTTTATAAAAGGCGCTATATAGCTCCTCTTTAAAAATCGTGAGCTGATCCATCAAAAAAAAGATGCGAATATCCTGCTGTAATTTATTCTTTTTGACGTAATATCCTTTTCTATAAACAGACTCAATAATGCCCTTCTCACTCAAATGTACCAACCCAGCCATCACGGTACTTTTACTAATATTAAGCGAATCCGCTAATTGGTTAACAGAGGGAATTTTATCGCCTATTTTAAGTTTATTAACATGAATCTCACTAATAATGAAATTCGCTAACTGCAGGTATTTATGCTTGCTTAAATTTTTATTATCCATTCTTATCGACAAACTTATCTTTTATTGATATCGAAACAAAGTAAAATCAAGATAACAAAAAATTATAAATCCTGTTGTACAAGAAACGCACGAATTAAACTATCATTATAAACATTCCAATTACCGGTACTATGGCCACCGGGAACCTTATATAATTTTATCTTACCACCATGGTGTTCATTGACCACACGTTTTAGTCTTTCTGAATGTTGCTTAATGGGTACTGCAGAATCTTCTAGACCATGAAAAATTAAATAGGGTATATTGATCAACACTTCGGGATAATTGACAGGGTTATACTTTTTTACGACATCCAAACTTTTCCATGCTTCTTTGGCACTCTCCAAACGGGTGAAGGATTCTTCCAGATCATAGACTGGGAAAGTCCCGACAGCACAACTTATCAACTCTGAACTTTCTTTTGCCAACCGGATAAAAAGTACTCCCCCAGCGGATGTCGTCCAAAACATCCACTTTTTTTCTACAGAATATTGATCGCCTACGTAATAATAAGCTTCCAATACCCTTTCTAAACCACGGTTCGTACCCCAAGTATCCGGCCCATTCGACACAGCGACAAACATGAAGCCATTATCTACTGCTAAATCACGTTGATGAATATAAAACTCAGAACTTTTCGCATCGCCAGGTTTATAGCTGCGCGCTTCCCGCCCGCTACCATGAATTGCCATCAAAACCGGGTATACCTTTCTTTTCACCTTTGGCAGGGCAATATAAAGTTCTGTGTCACCAAGCGTGATGATTGTGTCCTTTACAAACTCTTTTTCTCTCGCCTCCTGAGCGTTGACCTGAATCGTCCAAACCAGAATAAAAAGCAGCAATATTACACGACCAACCTGCGAAACCATTGACTTCTAGTTAATTTTTGAAGGTGGATTAAAAACACTTAGAAATAAGCCGATAATTACACCGACAATCATCGACATCGGCAATATCCATAAGACGGTAATTCCTAATAAACCAAAAAAAGCAATAGCCATTCCAGTAGCTATTGAAACCAGACCAGCAATAAACGTGGAATTCGAGTTGGCTCTTTTGACAAAGAACGCCATAAAGAATAACACGAATAAAGGTGCTACAAACAAATTCACAACCTTGTTGATCACATCAATAAGATTCCCTTCGACATTACCTACGAACAAACTTAACACCATTACAATAGCACCAATTACATAAGAAAGAACTTTAATCTTTTGCAATTCATTAAGTCTACTAAAAAAATTAAAGTTAAAGCGCTTGATTATATCTTCCGATACAACTGTTGATACCGAATTTAGACCTGAAGAGAGGCTGGACATCGCCGCTGCAAATAATGCTGCAATCATCAATCCCGACAACCCTTTAGGCAAGCCAACCAAAATAAATCTTGGGAATAATATGTCGGCCTGCTCGTCGACTGTTTTCCCATATTCTTGAAGGTGGACATTTTTCATAAAGAATGCTAATACTGCTAATCCAACCAGCGCTAATAAAATCTTCGCTAATAGGTTTGTATAAAGTGAAACTCGCAATGTCTTTCTCGCGGCTTGTACGTCACGTGTAGACAGGTAACGTTGAATAGCTGTTTGATCACCTCCTGCTGTACAGATATACCAAAGAAATAAGGTCAAAACAGCATTTCCTACCGTTAAACGCTCCGTCAGATCGAAACGAATTTCAGGTGCGCTCCAATGCGTGAGCCAGTGATCCGGTAACCATCCTAATAGCGACTCATACTCAATTGCAGCCACGATAATGCATAGGAAAGCACCGGACAAAAATATAAGCGATTGGATAACATCCGTCACCACAACCGCTTTCAAGCCTCCCATACTCGTATAAATGATCGTCACCGAAAGAAGAAATAAGCCGATAAATGGAGCGAAACTCTTGTCAATCGGCACAACCGATAGCAACGCAACATCAATCGTTACGTACATGATACTTGCCATCCAAAGCAACCGTAAACAAAGGAAAAACACAACGGCTAACATCCGAACTTTCAGGCCAAACCTACGTTCCAAAATTTCGTAGGCACTGGTTACATTCACCTTCATTATTTTAGGAATGATCCACCAGCCCACCGCATAGTACACAAAAGGAAAAGCCAGCATCCCCGTAAAAATTACTGGACCATAATTGATCATCTCGCCCGGATAAGACAGATAGCTCAATGTACTTAACAAGGTAGCAAAAAGCGATATACCTACAGCGACCGGATTCATCTTACGCCCGCCCAATAGATAATCCTCAGCCGTTTTATTTTTACTGGAATAATACCAACCGATCCACAACATTCCACCCAAATAAAAAGCGATGACCAACCAATCAAACAGTGCCAATGAGCGCTCTTGATTTTTTTCAATCTTTAACAAAGCATAACCGACTGCCATCTGCACTCCTAGGTCGCCTTCTGAAGTTTCGAGTTCTGAAAATCGCCTTTGCTGTACCTTCTTCAATTCTCCGTAATATTCAGGGTTTTGTGAATAGGACATTGCCAGAATAACCTCTTTCGTCAAAGGTTCACCTGACATCCTTGCCGACAGACTTTCTTCCAATTTTCGGTAAGTTTCAGTTTCCAATGAGTCGGCTGGCGTATTCACATAAGCAGCACTTAAGCTATAAAGCAATACCTCACGCTCGTCTCTTTGCTCAGAAACACGATTACTTAAGACACTCCATTGCTGAGGTGTTAAATTATTTAAATGACGTAATGCATAAGCTGCTAATTTGCTCGATCTCGTTTGCAAGTCGTTCGATATTGCTATTTCTAAGAGCGCTTCGCTATACCGGGTGTTCTCCGTTGCTAGGCTCCAAAGGGTAAAAACTACTAACCCATTCTTTTCACCAGATAAAACATCGTCGATCGTCTGCTCATCTATGTCCAGTTTTTCTACTGATATACCCAGTTTAGCAAGCGCTTCAGCCGCATGCTCACGATCCTCTGCCATCGGCTCCTCAAAAACAGCTGCTATTTTATCGATCCACTCCTTCCTTTCTTCTTCGGTAGATAACCTAGCAAGCACCCGCCATATGCCTATCCGATATTCAGACAACTGATTATATAACTCGTCTTCTCGTTCAAAGATCTGATAAAGACCATCACGATATCCCAAATCAATCAAGTATTCAGCAGCGTGAACTTTTGTCCATTGAGATTGCTCTCCAACAGCACCTTGCATTTGGCCAACAAGGGCATTCCGTTCAGTTTCTGTCAGTTGATATTTCCTTTCGTCATCAGACCGACATGAACTTAGCACAAATGAACCAACGGCAACTAGTAAAAACAGTATTTTTTTCATTAAGGGGAAGTAGGATATTAATCGTTAAAGAAACCGATTCCGTCAAGTTCTTTTGCTAGTTGATCCATCCTTTTCTCATCTAATGAATGTAAAGGGCTCCGGCACGGGCCACAATCTAGACCACGTAATTTCATGATAGCTTTTCCAGCAACAATACCTCCTCCATAGCGCCCTAAAATATCATTTAGTTTTACCACTTGGTGTTGTAGGCTTCTGGCTTTTTCTAGATCAAGGTTGTCAAATGCAGCTATCAAATTTTTGTATAAACCGCTTGCAAAATTATACGTCGTACCAATTGCTCCCTTTACGCCAAGTGTTAAGCCGCACAGTAACGTCACGTCCGACCCATGAATGATATCAAAATAACCATCATCCAACATCATGCACTGCTGCATCTCCATCAGGTTAGAATGCGTAAATTTAATTCCAGCTAAATTCGGAATACGCTCCTTACCTAATTTCAAAAAGTCAACCATACTGATGTCAAGACCGGTCCTTAACGGAATATGATAATAATAAAAAGGCAGGTCAGGAGTTGCTGAAGCAATCTTAGCACAATAATCAACTAAATCTTCTACTGTTTTCGATTGCAGAAAAACAGGCCCCATACTCGATGTCGCATACGCATTCCAATCCTCCGCATGTATTGCCAACTCCTGTGCTTCCTTATAGCTCGTGTGTCCTACATGGACAATTAACTTAAACTCCTCGCTATCAAAAGGCGACCATTCTTCAACTATAGCTTTTCTTTCTTTGGAAGAAAGCAGCATTCCTTCTCCCGAAGAACCACAAATAAACACCCCGTCCATTTCATTTTCAACAATCAGTTCGCCATAATCTGCAATTCTTTCCAAAGCGACTTCGCCATTATCCCGTAAAGGCGTAAATACTGGTACAATTAGACCCTCAATTTTTTCTCGTAACATGTAATAATATAAATTTCAAGTTTATTTTCAACCCCTATTTCTCTGCTGCTTCTGAATTATCGAACTTGGGCGGCACACCTGCCTCAAGAATTGTTTTCAATTCATTTAAATGATCTTTCACAATTTCTTTTGGCAGAGTTTTCTTTCGCGTACATAAATCAGCAGCCAACCCTACTACTTCTCCCATCATCCCTGTTGTTTTCATCACGCGCACGGTTCCTAAAGCTACATGCGTGACGCTGATATTCCTGCCTGCCATAAACATATTTTCTATATTTCTTGAATACAGCGCCCGAAACGGAATCGTAAAAGGTTCAATTCTCGCCTTCTTCGCTCGTGCTCGGAAAGGTTCTAAATCAAAACCTTCAATATGCTTTGGTTGATGCAGGTCGATCGACCAGCTCGTCGTTACACAGCCGTCTGGGAAAATCCGTTTAGAATCTATATCCTGTTGATGGATAATCACATCACCCATTAACCTTCTCGACTCACGCTTTCCTCCAATATAAGCCACCCATTCCAATCGTCTGTTTTTATACTCATCCTGCAGTGAGCTGTGATTTTTAAGAAAGGACCAATTTCCGTACACGGCCATCAATGCGTAGTCTCGTATATATTCAAAATCATCGATATGATTTCGACCCATACCAGTTTCCCAATCCCAATCGCCTTTTTTTGCTTTTTGACAGGTGTCTTCGGTGAATTGCAACGCCCAAGGTGTTTCTGGAAAACTTTCAGGATAATCTGATTCCTCCGAATACCACATTACTGAAGTGCCCAATGTCATTTGGTCTTCCTCTTCTGGTGCCAAGGACTCACCTGTTTCAGCAGACGATTCACGCCCAATCCTAAAATCAGCCCCTGCCAAGAAGCCCAAGTTAGCATCACCCGAGCAATCCGAAAATAGTGGGGCCCTGATTTTATGCTTCACGCCCGTACGAATCTCCAGACCAATTACCGATTGAATTTTTGCACCTCCCACTTCTACATCGGTGACATGTGTATCCAGGAAAGCCGTAATATTCTTTTCATTTTCGATAATATTTTTCTTCAAATCATCACGGTACTCCTCCGCTGGACGAGCATTTCGGTTTGTCTTATGGTCAATTTCATTCACCACATTCCCAATCGCTTCATAAGGAGGCAAATTAACTTTACCACCCAATTGAACTCTTACCTCAGAACTATTATTTCCTCCCAATATCTGCCGATTGTGAATCAAAGCAACCTTTAATCCTTGTCTAGCTGCAGCCACCGAAGCACATATCCCAGCGACACCGCCACCAACAACAACAAAATCAAAATGATGCTCCTCAAGAGGGGCTTCTCCTTTATATCGATTACGAAACTCCTCGAATTCCGGTTTCGTATCGGGCAGCACTATATCTTGGTTTTTGCTAAACACGATGGAATCGCATCTTCCGTCAAAACCCGTCAGATCGTGTAGGCTCAACTTATGAGCACCTTTCTCGATATGGAGGCTACCACCATATTGCCAATGCCATTTCGCCTTTTCCGTACCAAAAGTAGTATCAATAGCCGTTCCGTCGATAAGCAACTTAAATCTTCCCGGCGTCTCGATATCCGTATCGTTCCAAGTCGCAGTCCAGTTTCTAGTTCTTACCCATACATGATACTCACCCGAATTCAAAACTTCAATCACCGTTGTTGCATCCTCCACGGGGTTTCCAAAACCATGAGCTAATAAAAACGGAGCATGCATCTGATCCATAAATTGATGGTCTATCACCCATCCTCCAATTCTATCAAATTGGGTCGCTTCCACCAAAATTGTTTCTTTCATCTTGTTGTTATATATATACTATTTATTTTAACTCTAAGTAATTAAGAGGTATTTCTGCTAAATAAATATTTGATTTCCCTTCGTGTGACGAATAGTATGATACCCATAGTTTACCATCGTGCTCCACCATTCCCGGATAACTTGTATCGCCACCGCTTGGGAGTGTCAGCAGCAGCTCCATTTTGCCGTTCTCATCAGATAGGTAAAGCGAAGTTTTTGGATTTTCCCTCATGTTGTCAGAAAAACTTCTTGTTCCTACCACAATCTTTCCATTACTTGTCTGAACCATATCTGGCCCACCCAGGCGATAACCCATATCCGTCCATTCCCATCTTGTATATGGCGGGTTACTTTTCCCCCAATAACCGTATTGCCCTTCACCGTCTCTCCGCATTAAAATAACCATCTTATCATTGATGAAATCAACAGTAGATTCACCTGGTAATCCGAATACATCTAAAGCATAGATTAAAGAATAGTTTATCCCATCTTTCGTCGACACTAAATAAGCCATACTCCCACTTTTGTCCATCTTCCGGTATACTACACCGTAACCCGTATCCCCTTCCCAAGTTACCCGCCACAGCCAGTCTCCCGGCGACTTAATTGTTGCATCCATGTTTACAGGTTGCAATTCTGAAAACTCATTTTTTTCGCTGTCGAAAAATGACACATGGTTCAGCCTACTAATAAACTTCCCATGCTCATATACCGACCCGCCCATTAACACCATAAGCCTGCCTTCCGGTGTAACTGATAGTTTCGAGTCACGTAAATCGTACTTATCTTTTTCAAGCAAACCCACCGATTTCCATTTTTTCCCGTCCTTAGATTCTAATACTCGAATTTTTCCATCTTCAGCGTTAGACTTCGGTACGTGTCCAGCAGCCTCTCGGAACGTGCAATAAAAGCGATCGTTGAAGTATACCAAATCTGTAAACGCATTGTGTTCGCCAGCTTCCCAAATCTTGGCAACTTTCACATCTTTCGTTTGCGCGAAAGACGTCTCGGTAGTAAAAAGTGAGAAAACAAACACAATTAAAGCGATATGCGTCACATTATTTCTGTAAAAATTCATAGTTAAGTTTATTTAATTGTAACCTTCGTTTTGTGTTATTTCCGGTGTAATATCCCTGACAGTTTGTGGTATCGGATAAATATACTGGTTCTTACTCTTCAAGTTAGCTGAAAGATTATACTCACCTAAGAATTCTTTCATAACGTTCAATGCTCTGTCCGTTCGCACCAGATCAAACCATCTCAGATTTTCAAAGCAAAACTCCCATCTTCTTTCGTTCTCCATCCAAAGTCGGTAGCTCTCTTGGTTAGGCACTTCTGCTGCAGTTTTAGGATTTAGTCCTGCACGCTCCCGCACCCGATTCAAGATGTTAAAAGCTTCCCCGTTTGGACTATATCCTAACTCGTTAAGTGTTTCAGCATACATCATCAGGACATCGGTGTAAGACAACAAAATCCAGTCAATATCCCAGCTATTGCTACCCGGTTGTACAGGTCCATTCTGATATTTTTGTGAAAAAGGGTCGTTTGTAATCCACGAATTACCATTATTGAGCCACCTTGTCCTGATAGCGACTTCTTTTCTGATATCTCCTTCTTCAAAACTATTAACCAATTCTTTAGAAACGAACAATTGATAAGGTGAACCTACAAAAGGAAAGCCGCCCTGATTAATCGGTAATTTTGAAATTGTGTTCGGCGCATTCCTACCCGGGAACTGATTACCAGCCTGATCATATTTGAATTGGACAGAAAACAACTGCTGTCTTCCACCTTCATTCTCATGATTATAAATGGCAGCATAATTATCGAAAAACTCAAAATTACCGGAGTTGATAATGCTCTCGAATTGTGTTTTAGCTAAGTCCCACTCATTCAACTTCAATGGATAGCCACTGCGAAAAACATATACTTTTCCTAAGAAACCTTTAGCTGCCCAACTCGTCGCCCGCCCACTCTGCGAAGCCTCATAGCTATCAGGTAAATTATTCGCAGCAAAGCTTAAATCTTCTACAATCAGATCATAAATCTCTTTATCTGAAGCTTTAACAGCCTCATAACCCTCTTCAACTGTCAATACAGATGTTACCTTTGGTACTCCGCCAAATAAACGCACGAGATCGAAATAGCACAAAGCCCTAATAAACTTCGCTTCCGCTTCGTATCGATTTCTCTTCGATTCATCCAGTTCTATATTTTCCAAAGATTCAAGAACACGGTTAGCCCGCATAATTTCATTATAGAAGCCGTTCCACGCTGAAGAAAGTAATGAATTCAATGGCGAGACGTTAAACTGAGAAACTTCACCATCCGGATACGCCAAGGTGATTTGCCAAGCATTGTCGCTCCTCGACTCATATAGACCATATGATTGTGAGCTATTTACAAATAGACTTTGAAAACCTGAGTAGGCACCGATCAAAGCCTGGTTGATGTGTGTTTCGTTCTGATAAAACCCATCAACGCTTTTCTCCGAAACAGGGAGAAGGTCTATCTTTGTACAACCACTCACACTGAATGTAGTTATTAAGATAGCCATGTAAAAGTATTTAGAATATTTTTTCATCGTCTTCGTTTTAATTGGTTAAAATCTTGCACTTATATTGAGCGTAAATGTCCTTGCCAATGGATAAGACGCACCATAATCGATACCAGGAACAGCGTTCGAATTTGATTTTACAGCCGTTTGTGGGTTCCCGTTATTATGATCATGCAAGAACACATTATCAGCGTTAGCCGATATGCGAATTGATTTAAATGCATTTGTTCTCTCAACAAATTTCATTGGCACGTTATACCCTAGCGCTACTGTTCTTATTCTAAAATAAGAAGCATCTCTTAACCAAAATGTAGAAGGCGTCGTCATGTTGGGAGTGATAGCAGCTCTTGGAATTTTTCCATTTCCTGGCTGTTCCGGTGAACGCCACCGATCTCTCCAATAGCCTTCATCATTCGCACGCGACTGCCCGTCACTCGAGCCCGATACGGTAAGTAATTTGTTTCCCCATTGTCCATCCATTGACACATACAGATCAAAATTTTTATAAGAGAAATTATTATGAAAACCCCAGAAGAATTTGGGACTGTTGTGACCTGCAAGGGTACGATCATCCTCGTCAATAACCCCATCATTGTTAATATCTTTATATTTGATATCACCAACAGATTGTGTTTTGTAATGAGGAGAATTATCAAATTCCTCCTGAGTTTCAAATATGCCGTCCTGAATAAAAAGGAAATAACTACCAATAGGTTCACCAATTTTCGTTATCGTAATATTCGAAATTACTGAACTGCCATAAATTGGAGCGCCAGATGGCCCTAACTTGACTACCTCATTTTTATTATGTGAAATATTGAAACCAGAACTCCACTTAAATTCTCCAACCAGGTTATTCGTATTCAACTCCAACTCGACTCCCGTGTTTCGTACCTGTCCTATATTTCTAAGCGATGTAGAGAAGCCGACAACCGATGGAATAGGGACATTCAACAATAAGTCCTTTGTATCAGCTTGATACACGTCGAACCCGATGTTCACTCGGTTCCTGATCAAGCCCAAATCCAAGCCGAGGTTAACCGTATAGGTTTTTTCCCAACCTAAAGTTCTATTGCTAAAGCTACTTGGCACATAACCAATCAATGTGTTTTGATTACCTCCTACACCAAGGGTATAATCAGCGTTCGATAATGTACTAATCGATGCGTAGTTGCTGATATTATTACTTCCCGTCACACCATAACTACCCCTGATTTTTAGATTGCTGATCGTAGAAGAACTACGAAGAAATTCCTCTTCACTCAATAACCATCCTAGTGAAACTGCGGGGAACCATCCCCATTGATTATCTGCCCCAAAACGTGAACTACCATCTCGTCTCAAGCTCATTGACAAAAACTGTTTTTCTTTCCTTGCAAAGTTTGCACGGCCGATGAATGACATCAAATTCCATTCAGAGACAGAAGAACCGCCCGAATTCAATACATTACCAGCGTTCAAAGTTGTTATATCATCATCGGGAAATCCCAGTTTACCTAGATTAGAGTTAAAAGCCTTGTCATACTGATAACTAAAGCCCCCAATCGCATCCAAAGTCCAATCATCTTTTGCAAGATTGTACGAAAGAATATGTTCGGTCAGATAATTATCTTGCGAAATTGTTGAAGTGGAGCCTTGAGCGCCACTACCTCGATTGATATTATTCGGTTTAAAAAATTGATTAACACTATTTAAATAATCAACACCAAAAGTAGATCTCAATTTTAAATTATCCAGAAAGCTAATTTCCGTGTACGCATTTGCTCGGATGTTTTTCGAATTCGTCTCATTCGTTAATTCACTCGCTAAAGCTACTGGATTCACAATAAAAGCAGCGTAGTAAGGATTGTATCCAAACTCTTCGGTTTGCGTGTTCAAGTCAAACAATGGCAACATATACTGCGATCGGCTAACAGGACCACCATCTCCATCGCTATCACCATCATTTCTATTTACGGCGTTAGCGGAAAGGTTAACACCGAATGTAAATCTATTTCCGATTTTTGTTTCTGCATTGGTTAAAAAAGAGTACCGTTGATAATCAGATCCAATGATGACCCCTTTTTGATCGTAAAAATTCCCCGAAATATAATATTTCAATTTGTCATTTGCACCAGAAGCAGACAGTTGATAGTTCTGTATCGGAGCAGATTGCTCGATCAGTTTCTGCCAGTCGTTATCCGGTAAAGCTTCCGAATTACTCCATGCCGGATCTATCCAGAAGGCCGCGTTCGACCGTTCTTCATTCGGATCCGAGGCATTCCCTCCCTGCAATTCCCAGGTATTATTTCGTTCTTCAATCGCAAAATCAATATACTCATCCCGGTTAAGCACATCATATTTACTCAATCTTTTTTGAAATCCTACGTACGTATCAAACTGGAAAGTCGGTGTCCCCGATTTACCCGATTTCGTCGTTACCAAAACGACTCCATTGGCGCCTCTTGAACCATAGATGGCAGCTGAAGCAGCATCTTTTAAAACCTCGATCGACTCGATATCATTCGGGTTAATGTTGTCCAACCCACTAGATAAAGGAAAACCATCAACTACATACAAGGGGGTGCTAGCATAGTTAATAGATGAAGAACCCCGAACCTTTACTGTCAGCCCTTTTCCGGGCGCACCACTAATTTCCTGAACCTGAACTCCCGCAAGCTTGCCAGCCATCGCGTTATCTATACGTGTCGCAGGTCTATCATTTAAATCCTCCCCGCCAACCTTAGAAATCGCACTTGTGACACTTGAAGCTTTTTGCGTTCCGTAACCCACAACCACGATCTCGTCTAATGCTTTTGAATCAGCACTCATTGCCGTATTGACCAACTGACTTTCAGCTGTCACAGCTATAACTTCGGCGACATAGCCAATGTATTGAAACGTCAGACTTTTTGCATCTTTTGGCACGGATAGCGTGTAATTTCCATTTTCGTCTGTCACGATTCCAGTCGTAGTTCCCGTTACAGTAACAGATACCCCAATTAAAGGCGCGCCCGTCTCCCTATCGGACACCGTACCTCTGATTGTTCGTGATTGTGCATAGAGATTCAGAACCGAAAAAACTAGTACACAAAGAACACAACATCGTAATAAGTTTTTCATAATTGATAAGTTTATTAAATTGATATTAAACACGGGCAATACAATACAGTACAAACCAGTACAGCTAAGTAACTAACTTTATTTTACAATACCAAAACTTAAATAAAAAAAGAATCGAAAATGCCGAATTATTGTCCGGTTTCCTGAAGCCTCTATTTGCGTCGTAATTAAAGTGCGTTAGTATCACCAAGTCTAGTAAGTTCATTAATCATTGCTGAACAATCTGTGACATTCATATGCGTTAAGTCAGACCCGCGGTTTTTTATCCACCAATTTATGTCAGGTTCGGAATAAATCCGTATAGGAATTTCAATTAATTTCCTTATTGCTGTTTGAGTGGTGTCTGAGTATGAATACTGTGAAGGTTTATAGTAGTTTAGTTAAATGAGTAGCTGGACTTCCTCCTGCTTCTTTTTCAACCCTGCCAACTATATATAAGTTTTCGTGATTTAATTCATTTTCATCCGATAGTCTGACATCTCTCCTCGCAGAATAATAAATCCTTTATGCTTTGAACGAACATCGTTGAGAATTAGCTTGAATGTTTGCTGACGTCGGAATAATCGTCAAAATTCCATTTTGTGCCAATTTCCTCGGCAAATCGGTCTGCCTTAAAACCGCATCTGAAGTCTCTCCTAATCCTGGCACTAAGAATATATACCCCTTCCAAGGGCGTTTTTGGGGATACAATATTGTATATCTGCTTTTGGTCGTATCGGTATTATCGAGAAACACTTTATCAATTTTGATATTCTCTACTTCTTGAGCGATACAATCTATAGTGAAAAATGATAATGTTAAAAATACAATAACAAGTCGGTTCATACTTTTTTGGCCTTTAATTATCCTCAGAACTAGCGAGTGCGAATACCCTGACTACCCTACCCATATAGTTTCAAAATATTCACACACAATTTCCATATCCTCAGTAGGATCATCATCAAATCTTTCATTTCATTCGAATAATAATCCCAGTGTACTTTCTTCCAATAGTCCAAACTTCTATCACCTTCCCCTTCTATAAACGCATATTCGGGAGTTATATCCCGATAGCTTACAATTTCAACTTTCTTGACTTTGGTAATGGCCTTTGGTTCTCCTGCCCAATTCGTAACGATTGCCAGATCGCCAGATTTAGGAAATGATTGATTGTTTTGATCATACCACCACACTGAACTTGAAGTTGCTTGCTTTATCCCTTTCACAACCAATTCCGCACATTCATTTGCATCTTTCTCATTATCGCAAAAGTGATAGGATTGCGGCTTTTCAACGTTGGTATATTCAGGTTTTTCCTTTTGGAACCTCTTCCAAAAATCGTTAATCATATCAGAATAGTGCTTTAGAATTTTTGTATAATGCTTTCGATGTTATTCATTGGAGCAATTTACCATAAAAAATTAAACGCGGTGAAGACTTGTTGCAGAAATTCCCAATGACGGCTGCTGATTAACTCGGTATTAACTCAACAAAAACCTTCGTTTCATTGAGTCAACACTGAGCCAACAAGCTGTTTACACTGGGAGTCTCCCGAACAAGTCCAAACCCGCTTTCTCCAAAAAAATTAAATTTTCATGCTAGATCTTATTGACCTTGCTCAGCACTAAAACAACGAGCCGTCTTTAATTGTATTTATGATATGCATACAGATGAAGAAATAAAAAAGGAAGGTTTCCGACTTTTATCGGAACTGACTCCAGGAGAGCTGGAAACCCTTACTGAAATAGATTTTGAAGTGGTTTTAAAAAATAGCAATGGAGGTTCAGATCGTTATACGATCTTTTTTGAAAGGGGCTTCGCGGACGAAAAGAGTGATTGGACCGTACGAAATATCATACGACCCGACAAATTGCAAGATCCGGAACCTAAGGAAGATGATAAAATAGAGTAAGTTGGCACCTACCCGACTGCATCCGGCTTCTTTTTTGAAAAATGCTTGCGCTGACCGTTTTTCTTAAACGGCTTTTTCTTTTTCCGATTGTTATTATTATGACCAGTTTTGCGATCTGACGGCAACGGGTCTGATGGGCTTTTGCCAAGAAACTCAGGCAGAGGTATGATATCTACCGCACGACCCATAAATTCCTCAATGGCCTGGAATTTCCTAAAATCTTTATTGTTGACCAATGTAATCGCAGTTCCGGTATTTTTAGCACGCGCTGTACGACCGATGCGGTGAATGTAGTCTTCCGGGTCACCGGGAACATCAAAATTCACCACCAAATCGATACCATCGACATCAATTCCTCTTGAAAGCACGTCGGTACCTACTAAAACAGATATATTTCGATTTTTAAAATCTAATAGAATTTCTTGTCGCTCTTCTTGCTTAAGATCAGAGTGGAATGCTTTTACTTTTAAACCTAACTTCCGAAGATCCGTGCCAAGGTGCTTTACCTTTTCTTTTGTCGAAGCAAAAATGATGATGCTATTGAAATCACCCTCTTTAAGGATATTGAGCAATAACTTGTTTTTCTGATCATCAAAGGCACGGTACGCCTGTTGCTTAATGCCTTCAGCGGGCTGAGATGTGGCTATGTTGACTTGCTGTGGGTTTTTTAACAGTTTTTCCGCAAACCTCCTGATTTTAGCCGGCATGGTAGCAGAAAACATCAGAGTTTGCCGTTCTTGGGGTAACTTTCGGACAATATGCAACAAATCATCCTGAAAACCCATATCCAACATCCGGTCTGCCTCGTCGAGTACCAAGTATTTAATCTGATCAACCAGCACGCCTCCAGAGTTTAAATGGGCTATTAGTCGACCGGGAGTGGCAATCACGATATCTACCCCTTCTCTTAACGAACGCCTTTGCTGTTCATAGTCTATTCCATTGCCCCCACCGTAAATGGCGATTGAGGTAAGACCTGTAAAGTAGGCCAAACCTTCAATCTGTTGATCAATCTGGAGGGCTAACTCCCTCGTGGGTGCCAAGATTAGTGCGCTAATGGGCGGGCGTTCTTCCGAACGACAGATACCGTCCATCACCGGAAGTAAATAAGAGGCCGTCTTACCGGTACCGGTTTGTGCACATGCGATAAGATCATGAGCTGATTGTATGATAGGGATTGCTTGGGCTTGTATCGGAGTCGGGGTTTTGAAACCCATGCTGTTTAGACCATCTAATAATTGATCGTCAAAAGCAAAGTCAGTAAAAGTCAATAGTATATAAAATTAATTCGTTACAAAAGTACGAAAAAAACGACCATTTAATCAATTAATAATATTTCGGTCTTGAAAACCAACAATAATTCTTACTTTTGTATCCCGTACGAAAACATTCAGAAATAGGTCTAAAACCTATTTTCTGGAAGGTTTATCCAAAATAATGACATGACAAAATACATCTTCGTTACGGGCGGCGTTACCTCGTCTTTAGGTAAAGGTATTATTTCTGCATCCTTAGCTAAACTTCTTCAGGCACGTGGTTACCGGGTAACCATTCAAAAATTTGACCCTTATATCAATATTGATCCGGGCACCCTTAACCCTTATGAACATGGTGAATGTTACGTTACCGAAGATGGAGCGGAAACAGATCTGGATTTGGGTCACTACGAGCGCTTTTTAAACACACCTACCTCGCAGGCAAATAACATTACTACAGGCAGGATTTATCAACATGTGATACAAAAAGAGCGTGCCGGCGATTATTTAGGTAAAACAGTACAGGTTGTTCCGCACATTACGGACGAAATTAAACGCAACATGCGCCTGCTTGGTGAAAACGAAAACTATGATATCGTGATCACGGAATTGGGTGGTACTGTTGGTGATATTGAGTCTTTACCTTTTATTGAGGCAGTACGGCAGTTACGTTGGGAATTGGGGAATAATGACTCGTTGGTTATTCATCTTACCTTGGTTCCTTTTCTTGCTGCTGCTGGTGAGTTGAAGACTAAACCAACGCAACACTCAGTAAAAATGCTTCTGGAATATGGTATCCAACCCGATATTTTGGTATGCAGAACCGAACATCACTTAACAAGTGAAATCCGTAAAAAGCTGGCTTTATTTTGCAATGTTAACCTGAATGCTGTCGTGGAGTCTATTGATGCGCCATCCATTTATGATGTACCGCTCCTGATGATGAAGGAACAACTGGATAAGACAGTATTGGCAAAGTTAAAGTTACCAACCAAACCTGAACCAGATTTAGACCGTTGGAAAAACTTCTTAGGTAAACTAAAAAATCCAACTTCGGAAATCAATATTGCTCTGATTGGAAAATATGTTGAGTTGCCTGATGCTTATAAATCGATAACCGAAGCATTTATACATGCTGGTGCCACCAATGAGTGTAAAGTACATGTGCATTGTGTGTCTTCGGAAGATATAACTAGCGCCAATGTCGCTGAACGTCTAAAGAACATGAGCGGAGTTTTGGTTGCACCAGGATTTGGTGAGCGAGGATTGGAAGGGAAGATTCAGTCGATCAAATATGCAAGGGAAAATCAAATACCTTTCTTCGGTATCTGTTTAGGGATGCAATGTGCTGTGATTGAATTTGCCAGAAATGTGATCGGATTAAAGGATGCAAACAGCTTTGAGATGAATCCAAAAACAAAAAATCCGGTCATCAACTTGATGGAAGACCAAAGAAAAGTGAAAGATTATGGAGGTACTATGCGTTTAGGCGCCTACCCTTGCGACCTGAAGAAAGGAACCAAAGCGGCATCTATCTATGGTAAAAGTAAAATTTCGGAACGCCATAGACATCGCTACGAATTCAATAATAAATATTTAAAAGATTTTGAAAGCAACGGAATGATTGCATCGGGAATCAACCCGGGCAACAACTTGGTTGAGATTGTAGAACTAAAAAACCACCCTTTCTTTGTGGGTTCGCAATTTCACCCGGAATTAAAATCAACAGTCATAAATCCTCACCCACTTTTTGTTAACTTTGTGGCCGCTTCTTTAATTTATTCTAAAAATCACAGTAGCGCTAAAAAGAAAGCAGAGAAAAACTAAAATATACACACGACAGATACTATGGATAGAAATACCTTTACCGGGCTCTTTTTGATGTTGCTGACCATCGTTGGTTCGGTATACTTACTGAGGCCTTCTGAAGAAGAGATAAAACGAGAGCAACTTCTTCAAGACTCGATCGCCCGAGCGAAATCCGTATCGGCACAAGTTGCAGATACGCAGTCTAACGAGAGTGCTAGTCTTGATACTACACAAACAATTGCTGCACAAGACTCGGTGGCTGCTACTGGTCCTTTTGGTGCTGCTAAAAACGGGACGGAAAGAACGATTACTTTAGAAAACGAACTAATTAAGGTAAATATCACTAATAAGGGTGGACGGATTGAATCGGTTGAGTTGAAAGATGAGGTTGATTATCAAGGCAATCCGCTGGTCATGTTTGAAGGTGACCAAAACACGTTCGGTCTGCAATTCTCTACTGCTGGAGTAAATGTTAATACAAACGATCTTTACTTTGAGGCTCCTAATCAACGGATACAAGTAAACGAGGGTGATTCTTCATCAGTAAGTTTACGACTTAATTACGGTGGAGGAAAATACATCGACTATATCTATTCTTTAAAAGGTAACAGCTACCAGGTGGGACTGAACATTGTGACCAAAGGTATGCAAGATGTAGTGGCTCCAACTCAAACATCGTTGTTGCTTAACTGGTCAGCCTCACTGAGTCAGAAGGAAAAAGATTTAAGCAATGAACAGCGCTATGCGTCTGTTTACTACCGAACTGCTGAAGAAGATGTCGAAAATCTGAGTACAGGCAAAGATGATAAGGAAGAAATTGGGAAAACACAATGGGTGTCATTTAAACAACATTTCTTTTCGAATACGCTGATCGCTGATCAATTTTTTGAGGGCGGAACGGTCGAAGTTAAGATTGTTCCTGATGCTAATGTGGTTAAGAGCTACTCAACAAACCTAAATCTGGCTTTCGCCCGTCAGGATGTCAATAACTATCCGCTGCGCTTTTACTTTGGCCCGAATAAGTATTCAACTTTAAAAAATCAAAATCTTGCTTTGGAGCAGCAGGTTGACCTGGGTTGGGGACCAATGAAATGGATTAACCGCTTTATTACGCTGCCAGTGTTCAACGTATTAGAGGATTTCAACCTTGGTTACGGTCTGATTATACTTGTTCTGACGATCTTATTGAAACTTATCTTATCTCCACTAAGTTACAAATCTTATGTCTCGATGGCGAAGATGCGTGTGCTGAAACCGGAGATGGATGAGATTAAAGCTAAAGTGGGCGACGACAATCCGACATTATTACAGCAGGAATACCTTAAGCTTTATAAACAGGCTGGTGTAAACCCAATGGGCGGTTGTATTCCTATGTTGCTGCAAATGCCCTTTACAATTGCGTTCTTCTTTTTCTTCCCAAATTTATTCGAATTAAGAGGACAGAGTTTTTTATGGATGAACGACTTATCCACCTATGATGCGATTGTGACGTTTAAACCAATTTTTGGTATCGGACACATCAGTCTCATGGTTGTTCTAATGACTTTGGCTACCTTACTTTCGACTTGGTACAATAACTCTGTGTCGGGTGTGACAGGACAAATGAAGTATATCGGTTACTTTATGCCATTGATTTTCTTATTTGTACTGAATAGCTTCCCTTCCGGATTGACATACTATTACTTCTTATCAACTGTATTTACTTTTGGCCAGCAATTTACCATCCGTCAGTTCATCAACGATGAGAAAATTCATGCTAAAATTCAGGAGCATAAGAAGAAACCGGAAACCAAAAAGAAAAAATCAGGTTTTCAAAAGAGAATGGAAGATTACATGCGTCAACAACAAGCAGCCGCTAAACAAGGTGGTAACGCGACGAAAACAGGGGGCGCAAAAAAGAAATAGTTTATCATGCAAAGCAGAAGCCTAGGGAGTAAGAGAGAAAAAGCAGAAAGATTATTACGTAAACATAATCTGAAAGTAACTGTACCACGCCTGAGTGTACTATCGGTTATATCGGAAAAAGAGACTGCTACTTCTCAACCCGATCTGGAGAAGGTCTTAGGAAAGAGCGTTGATCGGGTAACGCTGTATCGGGTATTGAATGTTTTTGAAGAGAAAGGCATTCTACATAAAATTTTTGATTTACATGGAACGGCGACTTACGCGCTTTGCTCAGAAGAATGCCCCGAGCATATCCACAGCGAGGATCATGTACATTTTACCTGTTCTAAGTGCAATAGCGTTTATTGCTTAAATGAAGTAACAATTCCGACCATTGAGACTCCTATAGGGTTTCGGGTAGATGCTGTTGGTATTAACGCTGTTGGTATTTGTGCGCAATGCCAATCAAAAGTCAATTAAGGGACACCGTATTATAAAATAAAAAAGACGCTTAATTAAGCGTCTTTTTTATTTATTCATCTTTTCGTATCACTACTAGTATTCATCTTCGTTAAAGAAGAAATCGTCCTTTGTAGGATAATCTGGCCATATTTCTTCGATATTTTCATAGGGCTCTCCGTCATCCTCCAGTGCCTGTAAGTTTTCAATAACTTCAACAGGGGCACCTGAACGGATTCCGTAGTCTATCAATTCATCTTTCGTTGCCGGCCAAGGTGCATCCTCTAAATGTGATGCTAACTCTAATGTCCAGTACATAATTTTTTTTATTTATCAATTCAATTTTCCGCAAAAATAGAATAATTTATCAAATAAAAAAATTTATGCATCATTATTATTTAAACCCTTGGAACCCAGATATTTTCATTGTTTCCAGAGTCTAAAGCAACTTTTCTTCCAAGAACAAAAAGGTAGTCACTAAGTCTATTTAGGTACATAATAACCCTGTCGTCGACCGAGCTTGTTTCTGATAAATGAACTGCTAAGCGCTCTGCCCGCCGGCACACGCACCTGGCGAGATGACATGCGGAAGAGGCTAAACCACCACCGGGCAGAATAAAATGCTTTAACGGTGGTAATTCCTCAGTCATCACATCAATCTGCTCCTCGAGGTATGTGATGTCTGTATCGTACAGATCTGGTATCCGCTTGGTAGACCGCTCCGGGTCCGATGCTAATGAAGACCCGATAGTAAAGAGACGATCCTGTATTTCCTTTAACACCTGAAGCTGAACAGAATCGATATCATGGCTACCAATTAACCCAATATAGGAATTTAACTCATCCACTGTTCCGTAGCTTTCTATACGCAAGTGATGTTTCGGTACTTTGGTGCCTCCAATTAAGGAGGTCTGTCCCTTATCGCCTTTTTTTGTGTATATCTTCATCGCAACGACCTACTTTCCTTCCTTCGCAAGCTCCAATGCAGCTGTGGTTGTATAATACTTTGCAATCATGTTCGGAACTTCCCAATCTGGCATGCTGCCATCTTTTAAGAATTCAAGATATTTCTCAGTAACACGTGCAAAGTGCGCTTCATGTCCTTCCTTATATTCTTCAGGTATCACTACCTCCCAGCCTTTATCGTTTTCCTTTAACTCGACATTGGGGAACTTACTTTGAATGGTTTGTAAAGCAGTCTTTAAAGCTTCGCTATACGCATCCGTCTTCCCTCCTACTGGTTCGATATACAGCAATGGTTTATAACCCTGATCCGCACCTTGCCGAATAATCAAATTGGTTTTACTACCCCGCATAATGGAATAATGTGTATCGCCAGTTCCTTCTGGTGCCTGGAAATTCCAAATAACTGATATTTTGGCGTGTACGCCTTTCAACGTATAGTTCATCTCACCGTTGGAATATACTTTCAAAGAGTCCCCCTCTACATCTTTTTCAAGATATTCGGGATATTCTGACAGTTTTGTAGCTTCTTCAAACTGTGCTTTACTCATTGTTGTGGGCCAACGCTTTGCTGAAAGCATATTGATGTCTTGCTCATAATTAATTGCTTGATCGGGAAACAGAGTCCACTGAATCATATCTACCAAGTGTGTATTCACATCGACAATCCCCTCCCCTTGTTGTGCAACGTCAAAGAACCATGCCGGACGGGTTAAAGGGTTTCCGGATACATACTTAAAGAAATGATGCACACTCTCTTTTACCACAGCTGGATTATCGGGGCTACCTTTTTCCTGTTCGCCATATAGATCCTTTATCAGAGAGAACTCTTTCTGAAGCATGGTTGTGATTTCATAACGCTCGGTCATGATGTCATATAAAAGAAGATCTTTTTCGCTTGCTTTTTCGAAAGCTGTCTTTAATTTTTCAAAGCCAGCTTTGTCAATTGCCATTGGTTTGTCAGCCAATACATTTAGACCCGCATCTATGGACTTTTCAATGTAGTTGATTTTTTCGCGGTTATTCCCGGCAAGCACGACCACATTTCCTGCTTTATCTTTCAGCATCTTTTCCAGATAATCCGAACCGGTATACACTTCTTCTTTCCAGGCAGTAGGATTGTCCGGATCAGAATTGTATTGTTCAATCAGAGCCATATGTGCATCTAGCTCCGACCCTTCGGGGGCGTACACGTGTACAGTGGAATCAACACCTGGATACATACTCTTTTGCACCAAGGCGGCATGAAAGTGCCCCGGCGCCAGGGTTATTAGCTTAACATTGTCATTTGTGGCTTCAGAAGAGTTATTTTCCGAAGAGCCTGAGCACCCTGCTGCAAACAAAACGCTCAGGACTAAATAAATTTTCTTCATTTAAGATAAGGTTAGTATAAAATTAGATTTCTATTCCATCTATTGGATTTAGCTTCTAATATAGGGTTTTCTATTTTCTTTTCTAAAGTTTAGCCCTTTTTATACTGAACATAATTGGTTCCATAAGGGTATCGCTGAGGTCTTGATAAAAGCTTATTTGCTTCTACATTATCTTTGAATTCCTCTTTTTTTGGATCCCAATAGAGTTTCCCCGGCACCTTCATCGCCGCGTGAAGTACCAGACAAGCACTGCATGACCGATGGGCTACTTCAACCGGACTAATGGTCTCTTTCTTATCAACGATACATTCTACCCAGTTCTGATGTTGCTCCGGACTGGCATATAAATGGATCTCGTTTTGACCGATTTCCGAACCGAGTATTTTAGGGTCGCTCGCCTGAAATGCTTTGTTATCCCCACTGGTTGGGTCACTGGCTGTAACACCAACATTTCCCCTACTTACGAAAATCCATCCATCGCTTCCCTCAAAGCGAACGCCGTTAGGATAATCTCCCATCAGCATTTCAACACCATTTTTATAACGAGCCCGAGCTTCATATTTGCCATGGACGTTCCATAAACCGGTTGTCGGGAATTCTGCTGTGGCTTCCACTTCAATCGGCCCGGTAAGTTCTGTATCCATGCCCCAATGAGCAATATCAATATGATGCACCCCCCATCCTGTAATCATTCCTGCACCGAATTGCTCCAGGCGCAACCATCCACCCCGGTCATGCGGATTTTCAGGATGAACACGATCAATCGTATAAGGAACATATGGAGTCGACCCCAACCACATGTCATAATTAAATCCTTCTGGTATTGGCATTTCTGTAGATACTCCGCCGGCGGGATCAAACGGTAGACCTATTTTTACTGTATGGATTTTGCCTATACGACCGTTGCGCACCAATTCACAAGCCTTTTTAAATTGAGGCCAAGGACTCATGGAACGTTGCTGACTACCAAGCTGGAATACAACACCTGCTTTCTGGACAGCATCACTCATCTGCCTACCTTCTTCAATCGTTAACGATGTTGGTTTCTGGAGGTAAATATGCTTGCCAGCCAGCGCTGCCTCAATAGCGGGTTGCGCGTGCCAATGATCGGGCGTACTAATAATCACCGCATCAATGTCTTTGTTTGCCAACATATCATGGTAATCGTCATACTCTTTAATATCTACCGACCGACTCCCTCCATCTCTTTTGGCATACCACCCCTCAACCAACCTTTTACAGCCTTGTTGACGGCTTCGGTCTACATCGCTAACTCCGACAATACGAACATTCTTATTTTTAAATGTTTCTGGCAAATCATGAGTTTGGGCAATACGCCCACAGCCAATTTGACCGATATTGATTTGATTACTTGGTGCGTTTTTTCCCAAAACAAAAGACGGCACGATGGATGGAAAACCTGAAAATGCCACAGAGCCTGCCGCAGCAGTTTTAACAAAATCTCTTCGGTTAATAAAAGAACTTCTTCCTGAGTTAGTCATGGTAAGTTAAAATTTAGATTGATTAGTTGATTAGTTAATAACGTACAGCATCGTCCCTGTCTGTTGCATAGGCTTTGCTGTAGTCTAATTTCTTTGTTTCACTAGCAACATGGTTAATTCCTTGCAAGATGTGTTTCATGAACTGAGGATCCTCGTAGCTTTCCTTCATATGCCCCAAAGTAGTTACCCAGATATTTCCACCGTCAAACTTTTGATACCAAACGGCTGGGTAAAGCTCACCAAAATGCGCAGAATGTTTTTCAACTAAAGCCTTCTGATCTTTACGTAAGGTCATATCCAATGAGGTTAGATCATGTGCCATCAACACAACGATTCCCGGATACATTTCTTTCGTAAAATAACATTCATCTTTTCGTATCCATTCTTTTGGTACGCCTTCCATCGAAGGGTGTTCTGGTCTGATATTGATGACTTTAAAATCCTGAAGAACAGCATGCCACGAGAAAGTACCACCAATCATCTTCTTGAACCAAGTCCAGTTCCTCTCCGTTCCAGTAACTGAATGTATACCAACAAAGCCCCCTCCTGCTTGTATATATCTGCGAAAGGCCACACGCTGTTCGTCGGTATCAAAAACATCGTTGTTTGTACTCGCAAACACCAGTAATTTATATTGTTTTAGATTATCTTCCGTGAAAACGGACGGATCGTCTGACACGACAACTTGAAAGCGATTTTCCTCGCCAAGTTTTTTAATGGCCTCAACCGCACTCGCAATATTATCGTGAACAAAACCTTTCCCATTCTTAGTGTAAAGTAATATTTTACTGTTCTTTAGCGCTTTAGCTGGCGGATGAGCAAAGGCAGTGGGAGTTCCTATGAAAAAGAAAAACAACAGTACCTGCATCAGAAATTTAGTTTTGGGCATTGATTTAAACTTTTAAGTAAAAGATTGAATATTTAATATGTTAAGAGTTAGTTAGCAAGATGGATTGTCACTTTTGGAGGATGAGCATATTGCTGCCAAGCGCTTTCTGCGTGTTGTTTGTCCATTTTTCCGTTATAAACCAAGAAACGGTATTTCAGCACATAATTACTACCCGGATAGAGCGGCCAATCTTTATCCTTTGTTGGCGAAAAATTGGCATATACATCGCCGCGACCATTTATTCCTTCTGGCCAGATACGAAGCGGCTCTGGGTAATTATAATTTGTCGGGTAGGACATCATAACCGCACCACCATAATCTGAACCAAGCTCTCCCTGTACGATAACCCAACGAGCTTTACTCCCGTCTGCATCTTTTCTGGTTTTACCTTCCGATGTTAAGATTTCACTGTTATCGTCATTCCATGCCTCAGTCGCGCGCCAACCTAACCCACCATAGCGATATTCTTGAAGGATCACCGGACTAGCTGAAGCGCAATTCATCTGTATCGTAATATCCATAACATAATAATCCTGCTCAGCATCTGGCTTGTAGATACGGACGGTCTGCAGCTCATTGAGTGCTACTTTTTCTTTTCCGTCTTTTTTAAATGCTATATGCTCATGAACGGTTTGGTAATCACCATACACAGCGCCTTGATTTGTCGAAACAAGATTGGCAAAACGCACTGTCCCTTTACGATCTTTCAAATTCCAGAAGTCAACAACATCTCCCTCGAACAACACCTTGGTCCATGGATTCCACAAACCATAGTGATGGTAGTGATCTGGCGGGTCTATTCTTGTAAGCTCTTGCCCCTTTGGTGTCCAAAAAGGATGGATAAAGCCACTGCGCTTAAAAGCTGTATCAACGCCTTCGGGCGGGTAACGTGTTTTATAAACGTAGCGCAATAAATTATTCCCGGCTGACTTAATCAAGAGAGCCCCATCTTCATCTTGGACCTCTACTGCATCATCAGCCAATTGGGGTTTAGCCTCTACGAGCTCGAAAACACGTTGCCCTTTTTTACCAGGACTAATCAACCAATACATGGTACGCTCCTGCCCATTGTCAATCTGATAAGCTACTGGCCTCCGATCACCATCAGTTATTTCAAAAAGTGAAATCATCGAATCAGGAAGTAGTGTGATTTTGTCCAGCGACACACTGGCCGGAACGCTTGATGAAACTGAAGAGTTGGTTAACGTAACAGTTAGGGATGCGATTTTCTGCGCGGATACAATCGAAACTGTCAGAAATAGCACGGCCGTAACAAGTGTATTTTTAAGCATAAGAGAGCATATATTTAGGTTCGAATAATTAAAGTTAATGATTTTGCAATCGGTTGCAAAATTTTATTTCAATTTATTTTATAAAAAGAAAGCGTATTACCTTGAGAGTAACACGCTTTACAAAACACATTAAACGGATTAATATACTTTGACCATGTAGATATAATCTTTTATTTTCTTTATTTGTGCTGTACGTGGTAATCCTTTCAATAGATTTGTTTTATTGTAAACAAGATTCTTATCCAACGAATCACGCGAAACACTTTCGAGTGACTTTAACAGATATTCTGTTTTTACGGCGAAGGCCGCGCCATCAGCTTCTTTTTGTTTACCATTGATTACGCCGATCACATTACCAGAGTCGTCCAGAACAGGTCCGCCGCTATTACCTGGGTTCACAGGAATAGATACCTGGTATGCTACGGTATCTCCACCATAACCGGTATTCGAACTTAAATATCCTCTCCCATACACGGGCTCTTCACGCGGGAAACCAATAGTGAATATATTCTGACCTAGTTCAGATTCTTCAGTTTTGAAAGTGTATGGCAACGGACCTAATTCTTGGAATGTTGGATCAACAATTTCTAGCAAAGCGATGTCATAAGTTGGATCAATATAAACGACGTTCGTTTTAAACGAAGCTCCCTCTTCATTCTGCACATAAACAGAATCAGCGCCGCTAATAACATGATAATTGGTCGCAATATACCCGTTCGATGTTAAAGCGAACCCTGTCCCTCCGAAACTACTAGGTTCTGTTTTTTGCACATTTGAACTTATATTATTGATTACACGGTTTTGCGCGTTCATGTTACTCTGAATACGATTCATATCACGCTTTAGAGCACTATACATACTGGTATTGTCTTTTACATTGCTGTAAAAACCAGACATCCACAGTGTGGAAAAAACAATAAGCAAAGCTACCGACGCTGCGACCAACATATCAACACCGTGGCTTTTCCAGAAACGAATAATCTTATTGCTATCATTCTTATCCAACACATCGTTCAGCTTGACATTTGCACTCACACGTTCTAGTTTCGCCCGAAAGTCAATCCTATTCTGATATTCATTAAGTTTCTGTACCAAAAGTCGATGCTCTTCATATCGCACGGCTTCCGTTGGATTCTCTTTGCAGTAGTCTTCAAACTCCTTCCGCTCATTTGGACTCATTTCACCTCTGATATAAGAATCAGCTTGTGTAATAAAATCTAAATCCTTCTTCATTATATCTTTATTTAAAAAATAGTTTCTTTAATCGTTGTAAGCATTTATATTTCTGGTTCTTCGCATTGTCTGCGTTCGTATAACCAAATTTTTCACATATCTCCTGCATCGATAAATTATGCAGATAAAAATCACTTATAATGGTCTGACAAGGTTCACCCAATAACTGCAATGATTCCTCCATCAGTAAAAATTGATCTTCTTTCTGATAGTACTCTGCCAAATCATCTTCAACTCCGACCAGCTCTTCTTGCTCCTGAGTATTGAGTATTAATCGATCTGATTTATTTAACCTCTTTAACCACAGTCGCCTACTAACAGAATAAAGAAAAGTTCCTAATTTACTACTAAGAACGAAGTCTCCCGACTGCACCTTATCATACAGAACGATAACTGCTTCTTGAAAAATATCCTTTGCATCGTCTTCATCTCCGTTGTTCTTCACAATCAGTTGATAGACCATCGGATAGTAGCTTGCATATAGATATTCTAGTTCTGCTGTTGAACCCTCAGCTATACCTTTTAGTACCTCCTGATCATCTCTGTATTCTTCTTGTACTCTGTTCACCTTTTAATACTTAAAACGAATAAAAGTAACCCATTTTTTCATAAATATATAAATATAAACGAAGGTGGTTCTAGAAAGTGTTATGGATTAGGAACTAAAAATATTTTTATTTTTTCTCAGCATAGGGGTTACCTTTTCCCAAATAGGGTATTAAGGATAAAATAAACTAGTTATTTTAACAACAAAAAAACAATTAAAAATGAAAAATCTATTCAAATTTGGTTTCTTAGGATTAGCTTTAACTTTTGCTGCAGCAGCTTGTAACTCTCAGCCAACTGAGACTCAAGACGCAGAAGAAGTGGATGTACTTATTGAAGAAGATACTATGGTTGTTAACGATGTTGATACTGCTGTAATTGATTCAGCTGACATCGATACAAACGTTATCGACTAAATACCAGACATTTTTTAACAAAAAAGCCCGTACATGATTGTGCGGGCTTTTTTGTTAGGTCTAGATTATTTACATTTGCGTTCTCAAAATATCGATTCCATGAAACTCTCTCCCCTATCTGCGATCTCCCCAATTGATGGTCGTTATCATAATGTGACGGCAAAATTGGCAAGTTATTTCTCTGAATATGCGTTAATTCGTTTTCGTGTTTATGTAGAAATAGAATACTATATCGCACTGAGCGAAAGTGGAATCCCCCAATTGCCAGCGCTAGATGACTCAATAAAGACCAAATTACGTGATATCATCAAAAACTTTTCAGAAAGCGATGCTGAACGTATTAAAGAAATAGAAAAAACAACAAACCACGATGTAAAAGCCGTCGAATACTTTATTAAAGAAAGGTTTGTCGAATTACAGATTAAGGAAACGAAAGAATTTATCCATTTTGGTTTAACATCTCAAGATGTGAACAATACGGCAATTCCGCTGGCATGGAAAAAGGCTATTGAAGATGTCTACTATCCTGAAATCAAATCGATCTCTGATAAGTTAATCGATTTATCTGATACATGGGACAAAATATCGATGCTAGCGAGAACACACGGCCAACCAGCGTCTCCCACTCGGCTGGGCAAGGAGATCAAAGTATTTTGTGAGCGATTGGAGAATCAGGTTAAGCTTATGAAACAGATTCCTTTTTCAGCAAAGTTTGGTGGTGCTACGGGCAATTTCAATGCCCATCACTTGGCCTATCCAGAGATAGATTGGGTGACTTTTGCAAATCACTTCGTCAATGAAACCTTAGAACTATCCAGATCTCAATTCACTACACAAATTGAACATTACGATAACTTTGCAGCCCATTGTGACGCTCTAAAACGAATCAATAACATATTAAACGATCTTTGCCGGGACATCTGGACATATATTTCGATGGATTACTTTAAGCAAGAGATCGTTGCCGGACAAATCGGTTCATCCGCCATGCCACATAAGGTAAATCCGATCGATTTTGAAAATGCAGAAGGGAATCTGGGTATCGCTAACGCAATGCTGGAACATCTGGCCGCAAAACTTCCGATCTCCAGATTGCAAAGAGACTTAACCGACTCCACTGTCTTAAGAAATATCGGTGTCCCATTTGCTCATACGCTCATTGCCCTTAAGTCACTCATGCGTGGTCTAAACAAATTAATCATTAATGAATCAGCTATCCGCGCCGACTTGAAAAACAATTGGGCTGTAGTTGCAGAGGGCATACAGACCATTCTCCGTAGAGAAGGTTATCCTAAACCCTACGAAGCCCTGAAAGACCTGACAAGAACAAATGAGCGGGTTAATGAAGAAACGATCGCTAAGTTTGTGGATGGTCTAAATGTTTCTCATAAAATCAAAGCAGAAATCAAAGCGATCACGCCCTGGAACTATACCGGCGTTTAGGACGACAGTCATGAGTCTATCGAACACCGATAGACTCATATACAAAACCAATTTCTTTTAGCTTCGCTGCATCCAAAAGATTGCGGCCATCAAATACAAAAGCGGGCTTTTTCATGCTGTCAAATATTCGCTTCCAATCATAGGTATTAAATTCATCCCATTCAGTTAAAATAGCAATAGCATGTGCATCGCGACAAACTTCATAAGGATCAGATCCAACCTGTACCAGACTTCTGTTTTCTTCGGGAGAGCGTGTTTTCAAATAATCTAAATCTGCATAAACCGTATCTGAACTGACTTTCGGATCCAATACGGCTAACTCAGCCTGTTCATGTAGTAAAATATCGGCTACGTAAATAGCTGCAGATTCACGCGTATCATTCGTATCTTTCTTAAACGCCCAACCTAAAAAAGCAATTTTCTTACCCGACACCGTATTATAAAGTGTCCGGATAATATTATGTGCAAATCGGGTCTTTTGATGATCATTCATTATGATAACTTGTTCCCAATAGTCAGCAACTTCATTCAGCCCATATGACTTGGCTATGTAAACTAGGTTTAAAATGTCCTTCTGAAAACACGACCCGCCAAAACCAACCGATGCCTGTAAAAACTTATTGCCGATCCGACTGTCCATCCCGATGGACCGCGCAACTTCGGTTACATCAGCTCCGGTAACTTCGCATAATTCTGATATTGCATTGATCGAAGAAACACGTTGTGCTAAAAACGCATTAGCAGTTAGTTTTGATAATTCAGACGACCAGACATTTGTAGTCAGAATTTTCTCTCGCGGAATCCATGCAGCGTAAATATCGACCAACGCATCGATCGCCTTCTGTCCTTCTTCATCATGGTCTCCACCAATCAGCACACGATCAGGATTCTCCAGATCACGAATAGCTGTTCCTTCGGCCAAGAATTCCGGGTTAGATAATATTTGATATTGGACACCGTTTCCAGTATGATCCAGGATGCTCTTGATTGTCTGAGCTGTACGTACGGGCAAGGTTGATTTTTCAATCACAATTTTATCGGTCTTAGCGACCTTTGCGATTTGACGCGCGCACAGTTCAATATATTTTAGGTCAGAAGCCATCCCTTTGCCCTTACCATAGGTTTTTGTGGGCGTGTTAACAGATATAAAGATCATCTCTGCATCAAGTATAGCCTGATCCACATTTGTAGAGAAGAATAGATTCTTGTCTCTCGCCTCTGCAACGATATCACTTAGTCCTGGTTCATAAATTGGTATGTTGTTAACATCCGGGTCATTCCACGCAGCGATGCGTTCCGCATTCATATCAACAACCGTTATTTTAATATGCGGATTGTGTTTAGCGATAACTGCCATTGTTGGGCCACCAACGTAGCCGGCTCCGATGCAACAAATATTGGTAATCTTCATTCTTTCGTTTAAGCTTTATTTAAATTCAAAATAGTGACAAATAAGTATAATAATTCTATATGAAATGATATATTTGCAGTCCTATTACCTACCCGGGTGGCGAAATTGGTAGACGCACCATCTTGAGGGGGTGGCGCCCTAAGGGCGTGGCAGTTCGAATCTGCTCCCGGGTACTCTTCATTCCTATTTTTGTCTTATTACCAGTCATTTACAAAATTTTTCATTGTTTTTAATCACAGTATAACACCCACTAGATTGATAATCGACTTTAAATATTCTTTCCATTTAATGCCAAAGATATTATTTTCTGTCATGTTCAAGCAATACCGATTAATAGGTAAATTACCTCAAAGTGCAAGACACTACCAGAAAAACACAAGTGATTTAAAATAAATATAGCCTCGGATAGAGGCCATATTTATGTTTCAAATTAAGTATAGCTTAAAGCACCAGTAAAAAATGGGTTAAAAATTTTGATTTGGTTCAATAAACTAATATCAAAAGTACGCGCTTTTCACTAACCTTCCATACCTATTAATAGTTATTTTGAAAGTTTTCTCTTTTTTAGTCAATTTTTTGAGCCATAACCTGTGCTGCTTCGGTATCTTCATACTGCTCAATAAGCTTCCCTAATTCTTTCTTTAGTTTAGCAGTAATTTTTTCATAACCAGGCTTGCCATAGAGATTCTCCATTTCATTAGCATCTTTAGTCAAGTCAAATAGCTCCCAGCTTTCTACTCGTTTATAAAAGCGGATCAGCTTATAACGCTTCGTACGGATACCAAAATGAGGAGAGACCGAATGCTCTCCATTTTCATAGTAATGATAGAACATCGCATCTCTTCCTGTTGCCGACTTTTTACTTAAAACGGGTAAGAACGACTCACCTTGAACGTCGTCTGGAATCTCTACGTTCGCAACATCTAGCAAGGTCGGTGCAATGTCCAGGTTCATGATAAAATCGTCCGACACCGTTCCGGGTTTAATTACTCCCGGATAACGAACAAACATCGGTGTTCTAAACGATTCTTCATACATGAAGCGTTTATCAAACCATCCGTGCTCCCCTAAGTAGAAACCCTGATCGGACAGGTAGATTACCACGGTATTGTCCGTTAAATCATTTTCATCCAGATAATCCAATACCCGTCCCACATTTCGGTCTAACGAAGCTGCGGTGGCTAGATAGTCTTTCATGTAACGTTGGTATTTCCATTCAACCAGCTCCCTACCCTGTAGATTCCGCTGCTTCAGATCAGCCTCTATCGGTCCGTAGAACTCCTGATACTTCTTTCGTTGCTCAGGAGTCATCCGATTAACCGTTCCCTCATTCTCTACCCCTGTCAGCATTTTCAAATCATAACCCATGATCATAGTTTTAGCTATCGTCATGTCTTGCACTTTGGCCGCTTCTCTCCCTTCATAACCATCGTAGAAGTTGTGAGGAAGAGGAAAGGTAACATTTTCGAACATGTCTAGATCACCGGTATCCGGCATCCATGTTCGATGCGTCGCTTTATGACCCACCACCAAACAGAATGGCTTAGACGCGTCCCTTTCATTCAGCCAACCTTCGGTCAGATCAGAGATAATATCCGATACGTATCCTTCATAATGCGCGCGAGTTCCATCCATCTTCAAAAAATCAGGGTTAAAGTAGCTCCCTTGTCCGGGAAGGATTTCCCAGTAATCAAAGCCTTGCGGCTTGTTACCTAAATGTTGCTTACCAATCCATGCAGTCTCATATCCGACTTCTTGCAACCTTTTTACAAACAGATCCTGCCCATGATCAAAAACCGAAGTCTCATTATCTTTGAAGCCGTTCTTATGGCTGTATTTACCCGTTAACAACACCGCCCGGCTAGGATCACAAATAGAATTGGTAACATAGGCTCTGTTCAGCAACGCACCCCCTTTGGCTAAGCGGTCCATATTGGGTGTTTGCATCAGCTGACTTCCATAAGCACTTATCGCCTGGAACGCATGATCATCCGATATAATAATTACAATATTTGGTCGGTCGCTATTGTTTTTCTGCTGTGCCAATACTGGTAAAAATAGCAACAACAGGATAGCCAGGCTCAGACTTTTTACTACGCTGGTAAAAAATTTATTCATATCATTCACGGTTAGTCTATTTCTATATTAAAATTATACTCTTCCAACAAGAACCTGGGTCATTTTATCAAAATCCAGATAAGTATTTGCAAGCGATAGAACATCTTCTGGAGTCATCCCATTGACTTGTTCTGTATAATAATCGTAATAGTCTAGCGAAAGACCTGAGAAATATACTTGTCTAAATTTATCTGCATGTGAAAATACATCATTTACGCTACCCAGCAAAGATCCCAATAAGTAGTTTTTTACAAGGCTCAGCTCTTCGGTAGAAACTGCCTCTTGTTGTAACCGACCCATTTCATATTCAATCTCTTTCAATGTCGGAGAGGTAAACTCTGCCCCCACCTCTGTCGCTATTATCCAGTAAGCCGCCTTCTGCAAAGATACCAAATGAGAACCGATCCCATAGGTATAGCCCTTATCTTCACGGATATTAGCCATAAGCCTTGAGCCGAAAAACCCACCTAGAAGAGCATTTACAACTTGCAAAGAAGGAAAGTCAGGGTGGTCTCTTCCTATACTTAGCTTACCAAGTCGAATTGCCGTCTGTAATGCCTTTTCCCGTTGTACGACGATCTTATCAGTCGTTTCCCGTACTTCGATTACAGAGTCATTCACTTTAGATAATTCCTTCGCATGCCATTGCTTTTCAAGACTTTGAATCAGGTAATCTGCAACCGGGCCCGCTACCTTGCCAGAAAGAAAGATAGTGCAATCGGACGGATGGATCTGATCCTCAAAAAGCGAGACTAGGTCTGTCCGTTGCAAAGCATCATAGTCTTCTTCCTCAGCCTTAACTCCGTAAATACTTTTTCCAAATAGTGCATGGTTCAGCTCCCGTCTTGCTACGACATCATTTTTTTTCAACGAAATCTTAAGTCCCTGCTTCGCATTTCTACAGTAAGTATTGAGTTCCTGTTGAGGAAAAGCTGCGTTATTCAGAATATCAATAACGATAGGCAATACCTTGTCCAGATGTTTACTAATTGTGATCAGGTTAAGGCTAATATGATCATAACTAAACTCAGGGTAAAGAAAAGCACCGTAATAATCAATTGATTCAGCGATTACCGCACTCGAATGTTTTGCTGTGCCCTCCATCAAATTTGCACTTAATGCTGCATGAAGAACTGGTTTATCTTTTTGGAAACTTCGATTATTGAATACCCATTGTATTCTCACCAGATCTTGCTCTCCTGCTGAAAAGACGAAAAGTTTAGCACCGTTGCTTAGCTTAAAAGATTCTGGAGAAAGAATATTTATATTCTCTATTGGGTGAAAAACGGGAGGATTTATTCTATTAAGCATGCTCTTGTGATAAATAGATTAATGTAGATGAATTTTCTTTTCTAAACAGTTCGGAACTGACACGTTTTATGTCATCCAGACTGACTGATAAATAGCGATCCAACTCTGTATTGATCATCTCTGCATCTCCCAACAGCTCATAATAAGCTAAATTCATCGCTTTATTCAAAATGGACATTTCTGAAAATGCCATGGTCGATTCAATTTTGTTCTTAACCTTCTCCAGTTCATAATCCAGTACATCTTCATCCGCCATAATCTTCAGTTCCTTCCAAATGGCAGTCTCGGCGGTATCAATATCAATACCGGGCAAGGGTTTTCCTTCAACAATAAACAAGCCTCTGTCTATGCTTCCTAAAATATACGCGTTAATCTCGCTAAACAATTCTTGCTCTTTTAGCAATCGCCGATACAATCGGGATGATGAACCCCGCGACAGGAGATCTGATATAAGGTCAGCAACGTAGTAATCAGGGTCATGATGATCACACATTTGAAAAGCAATATAAAGACTATCGCTTGGCACTTCCGCCATTACAACCTCTCTTCTTGGTTCTGTCTGCTCCGGTTCTGCAGGAAGATTTCTGATGTATTTGTTGCCAGGGTCAATTGGTTCAAACCATTTTTCAGCTAAAGTTCGAACCTCTGTTGTAGTTACATTGCCGGCAACAACTAAGATCGCATTTTGCGGTGTATAATGTTTGGCAAAGAAAGCTTTTACATCTTCAATTTTAGCATTTTCGATATGAGATAATTCTTTGCCTATTGTGGCCCATTGGTAGGGATGAACGTGGTAGGCTAACGGACGTAACTTTAACCAGACATCGCCGTAGGGTTGGTTAAGGTACCGTTGCTTAAACTCTTCACAAACAACATTTTTCTGAACCTCTAAACTCTTCTCACCAAATGCCAAACTCAGCATCCGGTCGCTCTCCAGCCAAAAAGCGGTTTCCAGGTTTAAAGCCGGAAGCGTAAGGTAGTAGTTCGTAATGTCATTGCTGGTGAACGCGTTATTTTCTCCACCTACCATTTGCAAAGGACGATCGTATTCAGGGATATTAATTGATCCGCCAAACATCAAGTGTTCAAAAAGATGAGCAAAACCAGTTTGATCCGGGTCTTCATCTCGCGCTCCGACATCATACAATATATTGACAACAGCCATGGGGGTAGAAGGGTCTTCGTGAACCAATACCCGTAGTCCATTTTTTAGTTCGAAACGCTCGTATTTTACCATATTTCTTATCTTTTGTTCAAAGGAATAGCGACAAATTTAATTAAATAAAGAAAACAATAGGAGATTTCGTAAATTAACCAAAACTATTTATACCTAAACTATGATGGACTTTGACAGTTACGCTTTGAGTCAAGAAGAACAAATAGCACTATATCAAGCGCTTGTGTTTCCTCGCTTATTTGAAGAGCGTATGCTGACTTTGTTAAAACAGGGAAAACTCGGGAAATGGTTTTCTGGTATCGGTCAAGAAGCTGTCGCTGTTGGAGCAACACTGGCAATGCAGGACGATGAATACATCTTGCCAATGCACAGAAATTTAGGAGTTTTTACCGGCAGAAATATCAATCTCGTACAACTACTCGATCAGTTTCAGGGTAAGTATTCAGGATTTACGAAAGGGCGTGACAGATCCTTTCACTTCGGGTCACAGCAATTGAAAATCGTGGGGATGATCTCGCACCTTGGTCCACAGTTAGCAGTAGCTGACGGTATCGCCCTAGGTCATAAACTCGACAGAGAAGCAAAATGTGTGTTGGTTTTCACAGGTGAGGGCGGTACCAGTGAAGGGGACTTCCATGAAGCATTAAATGTTGCTGCTGTGTGGGACTTACCTGTAATCTTCCTGATCGAAAACAATGGCTATGCCCTATCTACACCTACACATGAACAATACAGGTGTAAGAATCTAGTAGACAAAGGAGTAGGCTACGGCATTGAAGCAATAAAAATTGATGGAAACAATATCCTTGAAGTGTATTCAACGATAAGTGAGAAGGCTAGGGAAATTAGAAACCATGCCCGCCCAATTATTATTGAATGCAAAACATTCCGCATGAGGGGTCATGAAGAAGCATCCGGAACGAAGTACATTGCAGAAGAAGAGTTTAAACAATGGGCCGAGAAGGATCCGGTCACCAATTTCGAAAACTATCTCTTGCAGCGGAAAATAATTACACAAGAAGATGTCGACCAGACTCGCGAACGATTCAAACAGGAAATCGAAACTGCGATCCATCAAAGTTTCTCGCATTCTGTTGAGCCTATCGACCCTTCAATGGAACTACAGGATATGTACGCTCCATTTCAGCCTAGCGCGACAACTCCTCCATCTGATAAAATGTCTGATCTTCGCTATATTGATGCAATTTCAGATGCATTGCGATCAGCAATGAGACGATACGACAAGTTGGTCATGATGGGGCAAGATATAGCGCGTTATGGGGGCGCGTTTAAAGTAAGTGAGCATTTTGTTGATGAGTTCGGACAAGAACGCATTCGAAATACCCCACTTTGTGAATCTGCAATAATTGGCTCAGCATTAGGATTATCTATTAAAGAATATAAATCAATAATTGAAATGCAGTTTGCTGATTTCGTAAGCATGGGTTTTAATCAGATCGTTAACAATCTGGCCAAGTCCCATTACCGCTGGGGACAAAATGCCGATGTTGTGATCCGAATGCCTACGGGTGCGGGCACAGGTGCCGGACCGTTTCATTCTCAATCGACTGAAGCCTGGTTTATGAAGACACCCGGACTTAAGGTGGTTTACCCTGCTTTTCCATATGATGCGAAAGGGCTGCTGTTATCGGCAATCGAAGACCCGAACCCTGTAATTTACTTTGAACATAAATACCTGTATCGTAAAATTCATCAACAGATACCGGACGATTATTATATCATATCGATCGGAAAAGCATCATGTCTTCAGGAAGGGCAAGACGTATGCATCATCACCTATGGACTCGGTGTACATTGGGCTTTGGATTATCTAGATGATCACCAAGAGATATCGGCCACTTTGATCGATTTAAGGAGTATTTTACCATGGGATAAGCAATTGGTTGAAGAAGCGGTTAAGAAAACCGGTCGCGTATTAATTTTACATGAAGACACGCTGGTTGCTGGAATTGGAGCAGAAATAGCAGCCTACATCTCAGAGAATTGCTTTGAATATTTAGATGCACCCATCATGCGCTGTGCGAGTCTGGATACCGCCGTGCCGATGAACAAGACTCTGGAAGAACATTTTTTAGCGAAAAGCAAATTGGCTGAAGTAATGAAAAAGCTACTTGCGTATTAAGCGCATAATCCGGCTATTTTTCAAAAAATTGGTCCGAAAAGTTAAGTAGAAACAGTTCATGCGTAGCGCGCGTACAGGCTGTATAAAGCCAACGCAAAAATTCCGTATCGATCATTTCTTCGGTCAGGAAACCTTGATCCACAAATACCGCAGCCCATTGCCCACCTTGCGCCTTATGACAAGTTACCGCCATAGCAAACTTAATTTGCAATGCATTGTAATATGGGTCTTCTTTCAATGCCTGTATCCGTTCTTTTTTGCTTGATAAGTGTTCGTAATCATGCATTACGGCTTCAAAAAGTTTATTCAGGTCGTCACGACCTAGATTGGGACTATCTGAATACAAGGTATCCAATAGTACCCGGCAGCTCAAGGGTTCATGATGAGTCGAATCGATAAATTCCAGCGTCACATCAGCAAAGCGAAATCCATGCTGTTCATGAATATTCCCAACACGTCGCACCTTTGCCATATCTCCATTGGCTATAAAGCTTTGATTCTCTTCACCATCCGTCCAAAAGTAATTGTTTCGGACAATCATAATATAATCACCACCCGTTAACTCTTCTTCCCTGTAAAGAACCCTGTTGCGGATATTCTGATTGTATAGGTTCGCATTTTTATTGGAACGGCAGATAACAAGTGTCTCCTCCATACCATATTTATTATAGGCATACTCCAGACCCTCGATCAGCTTCTCCCCCGTCATCCTATAAATATCCTTAAAGCCTTTCACATCTAACTGCGGAAAACCAATCGTAGATTCTTGATCTGTCGCATGCAGTATCTGATCACGTACGGTCGTAGCATTATGGAGAATACCAGATTCCTTTTGCTGTCGGACCACTTCACGGAGTTCAACCCCGAATACTTCTAGGTTAAATAAAGTGGCCAGTACCTTAAAGGACAATGCCGGACTTTCGACTAATTTAACTGGTGGAAGCTGAGCCGTATCGCCCACCAGCATCAACCGGCAGTTTTCGCCACTATAGACATATTCAATAAGATCTTCCAGTAAACTCTGTCGGGAAAAAGCCATACGCTCATTGGAGATCATTGACGCCTCGTCAACGATGAAAACAGTATTTGTATGCTTATTTTCTGCTAAATCAAAATCCATATCAGGCGTTCCGGCAACCCGTTTTCTATAAATCTTCTTATGGATCGTAAAAGCAGCTTTTCGTGAATAAGATGTGATAACCTTAGCCGCTCTCCCCGTTGGGGCCAGCAATACCGTGCGCATTTTCAGTTGTGGCAAAGCTCGGACAAGTGTACTGATTATGGTCGTCTTCCCAGTACCGGCATAGCCTTTTAAAACATAAGCAGAAAATGTCTCGCTCGAACTTAAAAATTCTGCAAACCGCCTAAAAGCCTTCTTTTGGTCTTCAGTCGGATTCCCCGGGAAATATTGATCAAAAAATTCAGCCTTAACCACGTCCAAAGTTATGAAAAGGTTTGTCAAATCGAATTGAAAAGCTATTTTTGTTCAGAATGGAAAGACAAATTGGAATACAGGAAACCGAAAAATTTGTTACGGAAAACAGCTTGGCGTGCAAGCTGTTTATCCACCAAGCAAGTCAAATTTGCCAAATTGCGGTCGTTGATACAGAAAATAAGATACGCTTATTACGAGAGTCTCCTACAGAACAGGCCTTTAAAGAGAATACGGAAATCTTGAGTCTCCGCTTTCATAGCACCTTTCTCCTTGTATTCCCTAAAAAGATCTTTCTCTTGCCCAGGGAACTTCAAGAGGGAGATCACTATCCGACGGTTGCGGATATGAACGATATCGACCCTGACCAAGTTTACACATCGGTCGTATCAAGCCAACAATGTGTAGCTAACTTTATCCCGCGTGATGAATATCAGTTTTGGATATCCACGTTGAAGGACATCGATCTGATCCCTACCACTACAATAATCATCAATGAGTTAAGCAACTTAAAAGTCAAGTACAAAGCACTCGTGGGTATCAATTTCTTTCAAGATGCCTTTGAGATTATTTTATTAGAAGATAATACCCTTCGTTTTCACAATGTGTTTAAGGCCACAACGCCTGATGAGTTTAATTTCTTCTTACTGACTACATTTAGTAAATTAAATATTATCCCGTCTATTACTCAATTCTATTTATGGGGTATTGAAGACGAAAACAGTGTGTATTATAGAAAATTAGAAAAGTATACAAGGAATATTTCATTACTCAAGGCCACATCAGAAATGTCGGATATCGACCTTTGTAATTTTTCCGATGTAAACTTATTAACGGGAGCCATTGAATGCGAATCATATCAGGTTACTTAAGAGGCAGAAAAATAAATCCACCCAAAGGATTGCCGGTCAGACCCACTACTGATATGGCTAAGGAAGCTCTTTTTAATGTTTTAACAAATAGATTTCACTTCGAAAAGATTCGGGTTCTTGATCTGTTTACTGGGACAGGAAGTATTGCGTTGGAGTTTATATCAAGAGGTGTAGACAATTTGGTGGCGGTTGACCAAAACAATCGCTGCATCGGTTTCTTAAATGAAATGGCTGACAAATTTAAACTCACCAACCTACGTGTTGTCCGAGATAATGTTTTTAAATTTATAGGAAGAAAACACGAAGCTTTTGACATCATCTTTGCAGACCCTCCATACGACATGGCTAAACTTGAAGAAATGCCAAAGATGATTTTAGAAAGCGGCCTTTTAAAAGAGCATGGATATTTTATTTTAGAACATCCGTCATATATGGATTTTGAAAATGAGGCTTATTTTATGGAAAAACGAAAATATGGACAAACAGCCTTTTCATTTTTCCAGGCACCCTAAAAATTTTTATAGCTATGAGTAAGATTGCCATCTTCCCTGGTTCGTTCGATCCTATCACCAATGCACATGTCGATATCATCGAGCGAGCCCTTCCCTTGTTTGATAAAATCTATATAGCCATTGGGGTGAACAGCTCGAAAAAGGCTTATATCGATTTAGAAATAAGAAAGGAAATCATCCAAAATATCTTTCAAGATGAAGGTGACAAAATTGCTATTGATAGCTATAAGGGATTAACGGTTGACTACTGCAAAAAAGTCGGCGCTCATTTTATATTAAGAGGTATGCGCAGTGTGCGAGATTTCGAATTTGAACAGCCAATATCGCAAAACAACCAGCTATTAAATGATCAAATACAAACGATATTTTTAATCAGCAGTCCGGGTTATTCACATATCAGCTCTACAATCGTCCGTGACATCCATTCCAATGGTGGCGACTTGCGCAAGCTTGTTCCCTCTCAAGTTATTGATCAGTTAAAGTAACGTGCGGAAATAAATCCAAGACCATCTCTTTGATTAAGGGATAGGTGTTTGATAATAATGAAGCAAAGTCTTCCGGTTTAACCCAAAGAGCCTGTTGTATATCTTCTTCCTTTTGTGGAATTAAATCTGGAACTCCAGCTACTGACATGTGGTACCAATTCGTTTTTTTGATAATAAAGTCACCCCGAAGGATGTATACATGGTAGGTAGACCTAATTTTCTCACCCAGTTTATCTACCGTAACACCACATTCCTCCTCCACTTCCCTTACCGCTGTTTCAGCCATTTTTTCATCCGGTTCAACCTTACCTTTTGGCAAATCCCATTTCCCCAATCGCTCTATAAAAAGGTATTCAGCGTTGGCATTCTTTACCAAGCCACCAGCCGCTCCAATAACTTTAACGGACGCTTTAATTTGCTTAAAACAGGCCTCAGGATGCTTCACACGCAGTAAAAACGCACTATTAATCCCATTTTCAACAATATCTTGAAAAAGCTTTCGTATGTCAAAATATTGACTATCAATCGCTTGCAAGGTACCGGGTATTTTTTCGTTAAAATCAGTGACAAACAACACCGATTCGTTCATATAAATTTTATAGATTTGTGCCATGAATCACATGAGTGAGATTGAACAAAAAATCGCTGAATTTCTATTGCAAATAAAAGCAATAAAACTGGAACCAACGAATCCTTTTACTTGGGCGTCTGGCCTTAAATCACCTATTTATTGCGACAACAGAATTACTTTGTCTTATCCAACCATCAGAACCTATATCCGTCAGAAGTTCTCCGAGGTTATTCACGAAGAGATCGGCTCGATTGACATGATCTCAGGTGTAGCAACAGCCGGAATACCACAAGGTGTACTGGTTGCTCAAGACCTTGGTCTGCCCTTCACTTATGTTCGTTCAAATGCAAAAGGACATGGAAGACAAAATCTGATTGAAGGTGAAGTTGTCGACGGCCAACGTGTAGTAGTTATCGAAGATTTGGTTTCAACTGGCAAAAGTAGTCTAGCGGCTGTCCAGGCATTGCGTGATGCAGGGTGCAATGTCGTTGCTCTTTTATCAATCTTTTCATACAATTTACCAGTAGCGGAGGAGAATTTTAAAAATGCAAAGTGCCGTTTCATCAGTTTATCCAATTACGATGCATTAGTTCGATACGCAGCACAAAACCAATTCATCAATGAAAATGAAAAATCCCTATTGGATAGTTGGCGATTGGATCCTGAAAAATGGAGTGAGGAACAAAGCGAAAAGTCCGAATAGCATAAACTAGAAGGTTGGTACCAACGAATGACATCCTTTATAAGTAATATAAAAATTGACAAATCTGTAGAAGATGTCTACAGGTTTTTGGAAGATTGTAATAATCACGAACAATTACAGCCTGAAAATATCTATAATTGGACATCTACCCGAGATGAAGCTCATTTTACCATTCAAAACATGGCCAAGCTTTCATTAAAGATAAAAGAAAGAGTAGTCAATCAATCCGTTGAATTTATACCTTCAGACAAAGCTCCATTTGATTTGTTTTTAAAATGGACAATTCGTGATGAAGGAGGAACCAGCGACGTAAAACTTGAGTTAGGTGCAGACCTGAATATGATGATGAAAATGATGGCATCCGGCCCTCTTCAAAAATTGGTAGACTTTCAGACAAAAAAATTAGCCGAAGTTCTGTAAAAAGGATTTAATTTCATGATAAACCCGAGCGGTAGGTAAGCCAACCACATTGGTATAGGATCCTTCTATCTTATCAACCCCAATCATCCCAATCCATTCTTGGATACCATAGGCACCAGCTTTATCAAAAGGTTGATAGTTCGCTATATAATATTCAATTTCTGAATCGGTCAACTCCTTAAAATGCACAATGGTTTTTTCAAAAAAGGAGAAGATTTTTGTTCGATGTAAAAGCGCCACGCCTGTAATCACCTCATGATGTCGAGCAGACAACCTTTCTAGCATCTTTTTAGCATCCTGATGATCTTTCGGCTTACCAAAAATATCATCATCAATCGCTACAACCGTATCAGCCGCTATTAACAGCTCTGAGCTGACCTGATCAATAAATGCGTTTGCCTTCTTTTCTGCTATATAAACGGCAACAGCTTCCGGTCGGAAACTATTAGGGTAAGACTCATCAATATCTTTCGACTTCACATCGAAATCTATTCCCAACTGACCGAGCAACTCTTTTCGTCGCGGAGAATTTGATGCTAATATTACTTTAACTGTTGAAAGATATTGATTCAGTTCCATAGGTTATTTACTTTTTACCGTAGTATCCTCACCCCAGTTGTCTTGCAGTTTTAACACTTTTTCGATCACATCCCGCACAGCGCCCCGCCCGCCAGAGAAGCTCGATATATAATGGGAAACAGCCTTAATTTCTTCGACGGCATCCGCTGGAGAACATGCAAGCATCACCTCTTCCATGACCTTTAGATCCGGGATATCATCTCCCATAAATAGCAAGTCGTCAATTTTCAACCCCTGTGCATCGATCCATCGATGAAGCACTTCAACTTTATCTTGTACATCCAAAAAGACATCTTGTACACCCAACCCTTTCAACCGCAACTCGACACCCCTTGACTTTCCGCCCGTAATAACAGCTACCGGATAACCTCTTTTCACAGCCAACTGTAATGCATATCCATCTTTGATATAGAAACTACGCAATTGTTCACCCTGATCGGTGACAAGGACTTCCCCATTCGTTAGTACGCCATCAACATCAAAAACAAAAGCCTTTACTTTCTTAAATTGATCGAATAGTTCCATATTATTTTGAGGTTGATAAAGCCAATAATCGGTCACTAAATAATTTATAAACTTCTTGCCATTCGTTTCGATCTTCTAGAAACGTCAGGTGTTCTTTTATAATAGATACATCTCCGCGTATAGCGGGGCCTGTCTGCACTTCTTTCGGATTGTGTGCCTGAATCTTATCTGCAGTCTCCTTGATGAGTGGCCGGATTAAATCAAAATCTAATTGATGATCCTCCAACAGTTCTTGAGCTATAGCGTAGAGGTAGTTCGTATAATTGCAGGCGAATACTGCTGCGATATGCAGAGATTTGCGCTGATCAGATGTAGCCTCTTCCACCCGATCAGATAACTTGGAGGCTATTTTCTTTAGAAACTCTAATACTTCGTTGTTAGAGGCTTCCACTAGCAAAGGGATCGCTTTAAAATCGATAGGTTTGCTTTTAGAAAATGTCTGTAAGGGATAAAACACTCCATGATTCTCAAGAAAACCCTCAAAAACATGGATTGATGTTGTTCCTGATGTATGAACCCAAAGCCCTTTTGACGCATCAACCAGTTTGCTCATGTCTTTTACAAGCGTTGGTATGGCATCATCAACTACCGAGATAATATAGAGATCCGCTCCACGGTCTAAATCGTTCAAGCTATCCGTATAATCTGCTTGAAAACGATCAGCCAGCAATTTGGCGTTCGACCTACTTCTGCTCCAAACCTGAGATATATTGTACCCGGCATGGTCTAGTGCTGCACTCAAATGAGTAGCCACATTACCACTGCCTAGTAGGACAATATTCATATCTCAATATTATTTGATCTCCCTATTCCTTCTAAAGATAGACATAATGAAACCAATTGTCATAATGATCGTTCCTGCCCAAAAGAAATTAATATAGGGGAACTCGATAGCCTTCATAACAATCCATTTACGTTCTTCGGGTGGACGCTGATAAACCATGAGCTCCAGTTTATTTTCATCCGGTTTTATATTTGTAAAACGGAATTTAAGGCCTTGCTCATTAACATCTTTAGCAAAATCATAAACCCGGCCATCTTTTATCAGATAAATCGGCTCTGCAGTATATTGTTGATCGTTATTCCCGTAAACTTCCAATGTCATACCTACAGCGATATCTTCATCTGCTACAGGGATATTTTGAATCGTCGCATTCCGATTCACCTCTTTAACGACGATATAACCACTACGGTAGCGCAAGGTATCCCCAATATTCACCTCATAAGTTGCAGGCTCTTCATATCCCTCATAAGGTGAATGCCCTTCATGGTCTTCATGAGAGCCTTCATTTAACAAAGCCTCGATCTTCGGCGCTGCGGTAACAATCGTATAAATATCCTTTGTCAAATAGTGTCGCGTACTCGGTGTACCCACCAGTCCCATATCAGGGTTTTGCTGAGCTCGAGGGGTTAGCTGGAACCTTTCTTTCACATTTCCATCCTCATCTTTCCGAACATAGTTTACTTTATAATATACATCTACGCCTTTCACGCTATCACCCACGTAGGTTATCGTGTAATCGCCCATCTGAATAGGCTCATCGATATACATAAATAAGTTGTCACCCGGAGTTTCCACCTCATCAAACCCTTCAACTGCGATTACTCCTGAACTGTTTTTTGATATAACTCGTTCGGTAGCAGCGGCAACTAAAGCACCAATAAGCAATAAAGCAAAACCTATATGCGCAACGGCTGACCCTGCTAATCTCCATTTACCCTTGAATGCATCACCTAAAACTTTCGCATTTGTGACAATTGAGAATACCGCTGCGAAAGTCAACAAGATATACATAAAATTCGTGTGAACTCCTGTTACGTATAGTACGATGGCGGTAACGATAATCGCAACGATCGCGGAACTCAAAAGACTTCTATAAAAAGCTTTTACATTCGTTTTTTTGAACTTCATGAACTGCGCAATGGCTGAGAGAATCGCAATCACCACTGCAAATGGTACTTGCCATTTATTATAATGTGCTATTGGATCAGCAGGAGGTGCTACCTTTGTCCCGAATACAGCATTGAACACCGGGATCGAAGTACTTGCAATAATTTGCACACAAGCTACCAGAAGAACCATTGAACCGATAAATAACCAAAACTCGCGCGAGTAAGTCTCTTCATCTTTTTTCGTAATCGGCAACTCTTTCCAACGTGCAATCAGCACCCATACCATCAATCCAAAAAAGATCAGATTGAACAGAACCAGCTGCCAGAACATTCCCAAATCCGTAAACGAGTGTACGGACGTTTCGCCAAGTATACCACTTCGTGTTAGGAACGAAGCGTAGATTACCAGCACAAAACTAATCATCACAAGCAAGGACGCAGTAAAATAAGAATGTCCTGAACTCTTATATGCAATAAGCACGTGTACCGCAGCAATCAACGTAAACCAAGGTATAATCGATGCATTTTCTACAGGGTCCCATGCCCAGAAACCTCCGAAGTTTAAGGCTTCGTAAGCCCAAAAAGATCCCATAATAATACCCGCTCCCAGAATCATCACTGCAAAAAGTGACCAAGGTAAAGCCGGCTTAATCCATTCATTATACCGGCGCTGCCATAAACCAGCAAAGCCATAAGCGAATGGAACAATCATCGAAGCAAAGCCCAAGAACAGTGTTGGCGGGTGGATAGTCATCCAGTAATTCTGCAAGAGAGGGTTCAAGCCTCTGCCATCAACCACCATCTTTAAGTAATCAGGACGTGAAAATACGGGTCCGTCTATTGCATCCCTTAATAAAATGAAAGGAGAACTTCCTACACGTTCGCCAAATACTTCAATTCCAAGAAGCATAGAGGCCAAAATAACCTGACACAACATCACAGTGGTCATAACCGAGGTTTCCCAACTCTTGGCCTTAAAAACCAAAATGGCGCCTAGCAAAGCCTGCCAAAACATCCAAAGCCAGAAACTACCTTCCTGCCCTTCCCAGAAACTCGAAATGATATAATGAACGGGAAGCTTGGTCGACGAATGTGCCCAAGCGTAATGATATTCAAATAGATGGTTGTAGATAATGTAATAAAGACATGAGCCGATGCCCAGGACCGAAACTAAATTGACCCAAAAAGAGATTCTTCCTATTTTCTTCCAAGCTGCCGAAGATTCATCTTTATTTATCGTAGCACATAGATAACTAATGAATGATAGCAGAGCTGCTCCAAATGATAAAACGATAAAGAACTGACCCAATTTTCCGGGCAATAGGCTCTCACCTATGTAATTTATATCCATTAATAAAATAATAAATGTTTTAGTATTTGCTAAAATTTACTGCTGAGGTACTATGAAGTTGCAACTGCCTCCGAAACTTCGATTTCCTGCTCATTGTACTTCGAAGGACACTTCATCAGAATCTTGGAAGCATGGAACTCCTCGCCAACCATTCGGCCGGTAAGAACAATTTGCTCCGAACGCTCAAAGTCTTGCGGTTTTGACCCATAAAATACAACTTTACGTTCTGCTCCTTCCTCATCTAACATGTAAAATGCGAAATAATTAGCATTTTTTATTGGATCATACACCAATTCCTTATCTTTATTCAATTGCCCCACAACATGCAGCTCAGCTTCAGTCTTCTGCGCTTCATTAAAAGAAGCGTATGTGCTTGAGTCTCCGTAAATGCTGATGACTATCGCGATTAAAACGGCGATAAGAACTATTCCTAAAATCGAACTTTTTTTCATTGTCTATCCGATGATTAAATAATGAACTGCAAAAATACGAAACCCAAGTTAAATGCGCGAATAATCCAATAGGCTCACTTTATATAGAACTATTCTAAATAACATCAATCCCAATCAGTCCGACGATTGATTTTTTTCAATGCTTGTTTTCTTTTTTCTTCCAATCTCGCCTCTTTGGATTTCCGTGTGGGCTTTGTTTTTCTACGAACTTTCTGAACTGTAACTGCACGAGTCAACAACTGCATCAGTTGCTCTACAGCTTGTTCTTTATTTTGGAGTTGTGACCGACTTCCCTGTGAAATTACCTGGATCAGACCATCAGATTGAAACCTGGTAGTCAATCTATTAGCTATCCTCTGCTTTTCATCTTCACTAAAAACTGTTGATCGCCAAAGATCGAATCGGAGTTCAACTTTTGTAGCCACTTTATTAACATGTTGCCCACCTTTTCCACCACTTCGCGAAGTATGAAATGTAATGAATGGCAGCAGGTCTTCTTTTGAAAATTTCATTGTCCAAGTATAGTAAGTTAAAAATCAATTTCTATGAGTTCAACGAATAACTTTTAGCTTCCGTTTTGGAAAACGACAAAAATGTTACTAATCAAAGACTAGCTGGGGTCAACTATGGGCTTGTTTAAGTATGCTATAAGGTACCCCAATCCTGCCCTTCGGGTGGCCGGTCGGTGGACTCGCTCGAATGGGCGTTTGACTATGTCCACCCACCGGCCGTACACCGGCCACCACGAGAACATGTAATACAAGTTTACCTCCAAATACTGTGTTAAACTCATTGCGATTTGTATTTAAAAATCCATTTATCTAAGTTTGCGTTAAATGGATAAACAGAACATCGTAATCGCTATCGATGGATATTCCTCTTGTGGAAAAAGCACGGTAGCCAAGGCACTCGCAAAATGCTTAAATTACGTGTATATTGATAGTGGCGCTATGTACAGGGCGGTCACACTCTACTTTATTCAAAACGATGTTAACTACACACAGACAGACCAAGTAGAGCAAGCATTAGAAAATATCCACATCGAGATAATCAGCGAAGACGGTACCAATAACTATTTATTAAATGGAAAAGATGTCACCGCTGAAATTCGGGAAATGAAAGTTTCTGAACTAGTAAGCGAAATAAGCACCATCAGAGCGGTACGGGAGTCTATGGTTTCACAGCAACGGAGGATGAGCGCGGACAAAAATATCGTGATGGACGGACGGGATATCGGGACGGCAGTTTTCCCGGATGCAGATGTTAAAATTTTCATGACGGCTGATCTTAATGTACGAGCCGAACGACGGCTTAAAGAGCTTCAAAACGCCGGAGCTGTCATTAGTATTGAAGAGGTTATTAAAAATTTGACCCACCGAGACCATCAAGATACTACCCGCCAAGAGAGTCCGTTAACCAAAGCAAAGGATGCGATCATGTTAGATACAAGTTCAATGAACGAACAAGAACAGCTTGATTTTGTCGTAAATGAGACTAAAAAGGCTACTAAATCCTCTTGCTAAACCCTAAATACCTCAAAAACGGGAAAAACTCCTTATAAAATAGCTTTTTTTTATTAATTAAAATATTATTTACATACCTTTGCAGTCCTGATCAAAGATCGGGAAAAGGAGAAAAATTAATTAATGGCAAAAAAACAAGAAGCAGCAAAAGAACTAGAGGCTAAAAAAGCCGAACTTCAAGACACTGATTTAAATTCAGTTAAGGAAAAAGAGAACATCGAATCAGAAGCTGATTCAACGTTCATCGACGAAATCAAATCGACCACGTGGAGCACTCCTGAGGGAGATTTCGACTGGGATCAAGATGATAAAGGTTTCGGAAACTACAATGACGCAGAGCGTAAAGAATTGGAAGAACTTTATTCTGGTACGTTTAACTCCATCAACCAAGGAGAAATCGTAGAAGGAACGGTTGTTTCCATTAACAACAAAGATGTGGTACTTAACGTCGGTTATAAATCAGATGGTTTTGTATCTTTTACTGAATTCCGTGACCTTCCTGACTTAAAAGTTGGAGATAAGGTTGACGTATTCGTTGAGACTCAAGAGGATGAAAACGGACAATTGATCTTGTCTCGTAAACGTGCGAAAACACAAAGATCTTGGGAAGCAATCAACGAGGCTTTGGAGCAAGATCTTATTATTAAAGGTTTTGTGAAAAGCCGTACTAAAGGTGGTTTGATCGTGGACATCCAAGGTGTAGAAGCATTCTTACCTGGTTCACAAATCGATATTAAACCAATCCGCGATTATGATATTTATGTAGGTAAGACAATGGAATTCAAAGTGGTTAAAATCAACCATGAATTCAAAAACGTTGTTGTATCTCATAAAGTTCTTATTGAAGACGATTTGGAAAACCAAAAATCTGAAATCGTTGCTAAGCTTGAAAAAGGTCAGGTTCTGGAAGGAACAGTTAAAAACATTACCGACTTCGGTGTGTTCATCGACTTGGGTGGTGTTGACGGCTTACTTCACATTACTGATATTTCTTGGGGACGTATTGAACATCCGAAAGAAGTATTATCACTTGACGAGAAAATCAATGTCGTAGTATTAGACTTTGATGATGAGAAAAAACGTATCGCTTTAGGTTTAAAACAACTGACACCTCACCCATGGGAATCTTTAGATCCTGCGCTTGAAGTAGGTTCGAGAGTAAAAGGTAAGATTGTTACTGTAGCTGATTACGGTGCTTTCCTTGAAATCACTCCAGGTGTTGAAGGATTAATCCACGTTTCAGAAATGTCATGGTCACAAAACCTACGCAGCCCTCAGGACTTTATTAAGACTGGAGACGAGGTAGAAGCTGAGATCTTGACCCTTGATCGTGAAGAAAGAAAAATGAGCTTGGGTATCAAACAACTAACGCCAGATCCATGGAAAGACATTGCTGAGCGCTACCCTGTGGGAAGCAAGCACAAAGCAATTGTTAAGAACATGACGAACTTTGGTGTGTTTGTTGAAATCGAAGAAGGAATTGATGGATTGATCCATATCTCAGACTTATCATGGTCTAAGAAAATCAACCACCCGAACGAATTCACCAAACCAAATGAAGAGATCGAAGTAGTTGTTTTAGAGCTTGACGAAGAAAATCGTAAACTTAGCTTAGGTCACAAACAATTAGAAGAAAACCCTTGGGATACATTTGAAACAATCTTTACGCTTGATTCAATCCACGAAGGTACTGTCTTAAAAGTTGGTGACAAAGGCGCTATCGTTGCTTTAGCATATGGTGTTGAAGGCTTCTGCCCTAGCAAACATAGTATTAAAGAAGACGGTACTGCATTAAAGACTGACGAAACTTCGCAGTTTAAAATCATTGAATTCAACAAGGATGCTAAGCGCATTGTTATCTCCCACTCACGTATTTGGGAGGACGAACGAGCAGAAGCTCGCGTAGAAGAGTTCAATGCTCGTAAGAAAGAAGCAAAAGCGACTTCTGGTGCGGTGAAGAAGGTTAAAGATTCAGTAGAGAAATCTACACTTGGAGATTTAGACGTTCTAGCTAAGCTGAAGAAGCAAATGGAAGGTGACGAAGGTAAAGGAGAATAATCCTGCACTTTAATACATTTCCTAAATAATAAAAAGGAAGCTAATTTTCATTAGCTTCCTTTTTTTATCCACTCCTTTTCACAATGAAGTTTATTAAGCATCTGTTGATCATTCAAATTACATTGCTTCAACTAGATACCCTTTAGGTGCGTCTTTATTTTTTCTTTCCAGGTTGTTTAGTCGGTTCTTTACGCTACAATATCCCGTTACTCCTCTGTATAGCAATGCGCCTCCTAACACGAGTTCCCATACAGCGTTCGAAGGTTTAGAGAATGTATCCGTGAGTCCTTTCCAAATCATGAACGTGCCCGTTGCCGCAGATATTACTCGTTCAGAAGTCCCTATATTTACGTTCTCGGTCGACTGTAAAACCACATCAACTACCGAATCCATTAGCTTATTCATATTGCTCTTCATAATTACAACTTTTTGTTTTTTTCTGATATTATAGCAATAACAGTTATGAGCCATGGTTGTTTTGATAATTTTTCTGAAGATAAAATGTGTAATATTGGACTGGTTTTTGATTTATTACCTACTGAATATGATTTACTAAACCCAATGATTATGAAACGTCAAAATATTAATCTTGCCCTGATCGCTTTCCTAACCTTTTTTATCATAGGTTGTTTAGGAGAACGGTCTCTGAAAGACAATGATACAGATTCTACCGAAACGCTAACCGAAGGAGATGTTACAACAACAATACCCGATGAGGCAATGTGCTTTTTACGTACTGATGGTACAAAGCACCAAGATTCAACGTATGTATATATACGTCTGAAAGGTGATTCTGTAAGCGGAATTCATCACTGGGTTCCAGACCTAAAGGATGCTAGACGCGGTGTTATAACAGGTATTAAAAAAGGTGACACGATTGATGTGGTATGGAATTATACTCAAGAAGGAATGACGGACACGTTACATACGGTTTTTTTACTTGAAGACGGTTTATTAAAGCAGCAGGCTTATGCTGTTCAAGAGGATGGCCGACAAGTTTTAGACCCGAACGCTCCTTTTGATATCATCTATAACCCAACTGATTGTCCTAAATTTGAGTAAGGGTTTATTGATAATCAATCCCTTTTACACGGCTATCTTCATTTAGTTGAGCGGCAAGCTCTTTTAACGCTTTTTTATCACGAGAGATGATTTTGATCTCAGACTCACCTTCATCTGTGCGGTCGATGGAAAAATGATCAATTGTTAGCGTGTCATTGGTCAACAAATCCCTTAACACCTCTTTTGATTCTTCGATTTTCTTAAGGCGTGCTACCAATAGCGGACCTTCTTTCTTCTTAGAGAAAAACAACCTTTCAATTTTTTGAACGACCAAAAGAATAATCAGCGCGATAACCGTTGTTGCCACGGCTGCCCAATACATCCCCGCCCCTACTGCTAAGCCGATTGCAGCGACAGTCCAGAGGCCAGAGGCTGTTGTTAGTCCGCGGATAATTCCCCTATGCAAAAAAATAATCGTACCCGCACCCAAGAAGCCGATACCACTAACCACCTGAGCTGCAATACGTGTTGGATCAAACTCAACTCCATCGCGACCAATAAACTCATCAAAACCATAGGCTGATAAGATCATATAAAGTGCCGAGCCGACCGCCACCATCATATGAGTTCTCATACCCGCTGTCCACTCTTTACGCTCCCTTTCAATGCCGATCAGAGCACCACACAGTGCAGCGGCACCTAGCCTAATTATAATCTCATAGGTATCAATACTCATAGGTGTTTTATTTAGCTAGGTGAATTTAATATTAATTTAGGAAAACAAATGCCAATTTAAGGAAATTTGGCTTACTTTGTAGCCGATGGAATTAAATACTTTACTCGAAATCATCTCCGTGATCTTTGGTATACTGTACTTGGTATTGATGGTTCGGGAAAATATTTGGTGCTGGATCTTCGGTATTCTTTCATCGGCCATTACGGTTTACCTCTATACGCATGTAACGCTCTACTTGGAAGCTGGCCTCAACGTATACTACATAATCGCTGGTTTCTATGGTTGGCATTATTGGCTGAATCATAAAATAGAGGATTCAAGCATTACCCCCGTTGTCAATTGGAAAATTAACTATCATGTTATCACGCTGATTAGCTGTGGGCTACTTAGCATCGTGCTCGGTTATATCATGGACAATTACACAGATTCAGAACGGCCGTATATCGATTCTCACCTTACCGTTTTTAGCTTCGTAGCAACCTATATGGAAGCAAAAAAAGTACTCTCTACCTGGTACTATTGGTTTGTGTTAAACGCCGTTTCCATTGGACTTCAATTCGACCGAGGTTTGTACTTTTTCTCGGCTTTATCGATATTTTATACAGTAATGTGTATTTATGGATACAGACGGTGGAAGAAAACTATGGTCACCCAATCGCAAATAGGCGAGCTTCCAGAACCTGTAAGGTAACTTGATCCGCAAGGTAACTTGGTCGACAAATTATTAAATTTGTTTGGATTCAATTTTTTATTCACTTTTGTTGAATTACGATCTGTTTTTTCTCAGAAGTTAACCTTGAATACTTTACCTATATTATGAAGAATACCTTCTGCATTATCATCCTTTCTTTATGTTGTTTAGCCTTTAGCTATTCGCAGAATAACTCGCGGCCGCAAACTAGCAGACCCAATATCATTATTATTATGGCAGATGATCTTGGCTATTCGGACTTAGGATGTTATGGTGGCGAGGTTGAAACACCCAATATCGATTTTCTCGCAAGAGAAGGGGTTCGCTTTAAACAGTTTTATAATACTTCAAGATGTTGTCCTAGTCGCGCAGCCTTGTTGACGGGACAGTACAATCATATGGCAGGGATCGGTGAAATGACCACCGCGACTGATCAACCTGGTTATCAAGGTCATCTTACCGACAATAGTGTAACGTTAGCAGAAGTTTTAAAAGACGCAGGATACCAGACGGCTATGGTGGGCAAATGGCATGTTTCGAATACAATTGTTCAAAACGACCCCAAAGAGCAACTCAAATGGCTTAATCATCAGACAACTTACCCGCTTTTTTCTCCGATCGATCAATACCCTACACGACGTGGATTTGAAAAGTATTTTGGCACCATTTGGGGGGTGGTCGATTTTTTCGATCCTTTCAGTTTGGTCAACGGTGAACAAGCAGTAGAAAATGTACCGGAAGATTATTATCATACTGACGCATTAAATGATACAGCAGTAGCTTATATAGAGAGTTTTTCAAACGAAGAGCCCTTTTTTATGTATCTGGCGCACAATGCACCTCACTGGCCACTACAAGCAGTCCCAGAAGATATCGCTAAATATGAGGATACATACAAAGTGGGCTGGCAAGCTATTCGAGAGCAACGCTATCAACGAATGGTTAAACTTGGTCTTATCGACCCTGAGACGGAACCTTTGTCTGATCGGATGCTTCCGGAAGAGAAATGGGACGAAAATCCGAATAAAGAATGGGATGCCCATGCAATGGCGGTGCATGCTGCTATGATCGACCGCATGGATCAAGGTATAGGCAGAATAATCAACAAATTAAAAGAGCGTGGGATTCTTGATAATACCGTGATCTTTTTTCTGAGTGACAATGGAGCCAGCCCGGAAAATGCAATGCGCTACGGACCCGGTTTTGACAGACCTAGTGAAACCAGAACCGGTGAAACGATCCACTACCCTGTCGACAAAGCTATTCTTCCTGGCCCTCAGACGACGTTCACCTCCATTGGTCCCAATTGGGCAAATGTGGCCAATACACCTTGGAGAGAGGCTAAAGAACAGTCTTTTGAAGGTGGAGTACGTACGCCCATGATTGCATTTTTACCGAAATCAATGATGGCAGACCGAGGTAGCATAAATCAACAGCACGTAGGTCATATTATGGATTTTATGAATACCCTTGTGGAAGTTGCCGGTGCATCCTATCCAAAAACTCACAATGGTCATCAAATCAGTCCAAGTACAGGATTGAGCATGGTCGATGCCTTAAATGGAAAAGAAACAAAAGGTCATGAAGACTTATTCAACGAACATTTTAATGCAAAATATGCCAGAATAGGTAATTGGAAACTAGTAATGAGACCCAAAGCCGACAGCAAATGGGAGCTTTACAATCTGGACACCGATGCAACGGAAACAAAAAATCTAGCCCTAGTTTATCCTGAAAAAGTAAAGGAATTGAGTAAGCGCTGGAAAGTATGGGCGGAAGAGCATCAGGTCTTTCCAAAGCCCTAAACTTTAAAATAACAGTTGGGGCGTGATGATAATCGTCGGGGTCGATGAACTTACACAAATAATTGCTCGCCCAGCAAATCAGCGCAGCGTTTTGGTATTTTAATACCATTCTTACTCATAAGCTGCACCAGATTTTCATTTTCGAAACCGATAAATTTTACTGCTTTCCGTTCGAGGAGGTAGCGCGCAGTATATTGTGCGTCTTTTCCATGAAAACCCGTTAGTGACAACCAGTTAACTTGAAACATCACACCTCTAGCATGCAACCTTCCCAGGCGACTCCGGTGACTGTTCCAAAACGAATTAAATTCTGGGAAAACGATAATTGGCTGAAGGCTCTTCATCTGTAAATCAAAAATAATATCCTTCAAGTCATCTGCTTTTAAGGCAGCTTTGCTATCAAAAAAGAGGTATCTGTTGTTTAACGAATTGAGTTCTTCAATATCGGTCTTAATGGTAGTAAGATCCTCTTCGTTCAATCGATATGTCAGCGAATAGGAAATTGCAGCATGGATTCCTTGACTGTATAAAAATTGTTCTAATTTAATTTTTAGTTTCGACAGCAAGTGAATGCTGGATTCTCTATCTTCTCCATTTTCTCTTAAGGATATACTCAGTTTTGATGTACTTTCAGCGAACAGTTCAGTCACAAATATAAGTTTATGACCATTAGTTAATCTCAAAAGAGACTTGAAGGCCAGGTCTTCAAACCGAAAACCGAAAAGTTGATGAACAGGGTAATCAATCTTATTTTGCAATATACCAAACATTGTAACGTCCTTTAAACCAACAACATTCAAATATAAATAAAATAGAACAAGCGTGTGTTAACTTATCAACAAGCTTTCAATTATTTCATAATTCTCTTTAGCGGTCGCCTTAACCGACTTGAAAGATACCTTTGTTAACCTAGGTGAATCGGATCGAAACATGGTTTCCATAAATTTGTTGGACAATCAAATATTAGAACAATGGAAAACAGAATTTTAGGTTTACACCATGTAACCGCGATTGCCAACATGGCTAAAAGGAATTTAGATTTTTACACGAAGGTTCTAGGTCTCCGTCTGGTTAAAAAGACAGTTAACTTTGATGATCCGGGAACCTATCATTTCTATTTTGGTAATGAAACGGGTGCTGCTGGCACGATCCTCACTTTTTTTCCTTGGGAAGGGATCGGTAGAGGAAAGAATGGTGCGGGTATGGCTACAGACATAGGCTATGCTGTACCTCAGGGTGCACTTAAATTTTGGAAAGAACGACTTAAATCTTTTGATATATCTTATACAGAAAGTGAAATATTTGGTGAGAACCTAATTTCTTTTACAGACCCAGATGGACTTCAACTACAATTTATAGAACCACTAGTGGAAAATGACCGAAAGGTATGGACAACGGATGACGTAACTGAGGGGGTATCCGTAAAAGGATTTCATAATGTAACACTAACCCTTCAGCGGGCTAATGCCACATCACAAGTGCTTACCGACATATTAGGATACAAACTTGATAAGCAAGAAAACAACCGGTATCGTTTTACAACCGATGCTATAAACACTGCAAACGTTTTAGACATTATCGAAAATCCATCAGCATCCAGAGGACATAATGCAGCGGGAACGAACCATCACATCGCGTTCAGAGTAAAAGATGATGAAGTATTAATGAAATTTAGAGAGAAAATTGTAGCTGCCGGTTTCAACATCACGCCAAAGATTGACCGCGATTATTTCTTTTCTTTGTATTTTAGAGAACCAGGGGGTGTACTTTTTGAGATAGCAACAGACAATCCGGGCTTTACGGTTGATGAACCGTTGGCAGAATTGGGCACCAGTCTAAAACTTCCTAAACAATATGAAGGCATGCGTGATGAAATCGAAAAAGTATTACCAGAATTATCGTAAAAATGAAGCATCATCTAAATATTGGAACAGCGGGAGTTGAGTTAAACAAGGCTCAAAAAACATTGATCATGATCCATGGTCGTGGAGGAAGTGCAGAAGATATATTAAGTTTGTCTCAGCATCTGAATGTCGAGGACTACACACTACTGGCGCCGCAAGCAACAAATCACACATGGTACCCACATTCATTCATTGCGCCAGCTGAGCAGAACGAGCCATGGCTATCATCAGCGATTGAGACGATTGATCTAACGGTTGATACGGCTATTCGAGCAGGCATCGAAGCAAAGAATATTTTCTTTTTTGGCTTCTCACAGGGAGCGTGTCTTACGCTGGAATACATGGCCCGAAATGCACAACAGTATGGTGGTGCAGTGGCCATTATCGGCGGGGTAATCGGTGAGGAAATTAACCGTAAGAACTATCGCGGTGATTTTCAACAGACACCAATTTTTATCGGCACGAGCCATCCTGATTTCCACGTTCCTGTTGAACGGGTATACGAAACTGAAGATATATTAAAAGAAATGAATGCAGAAGTTAGCCTAAAAGTATATGAAAACTTTGGTCATTCTATTAATGAGGATGAGATAAATTTAGCTAACAATATTATATTCAAATAGTTAATAGCAAAGAAAGCACTATTACGACAGAAACCCTGTCAGATTAACGGAAACAAGTCTTAACTTAGTGAAAAAAATGTCATGCTCAATTCATATTACGCCAGTGCGCTAAGATTTTTAATTATTTTTCTATTTATTGGCTGTAGTTCACCTGAACTGCCGGCGCAGCCCACAATGGATATCAGCGCAACATGGAAGGTTATGGGAGAAGATAAAGCCGGCAAACGATCTGTTTCTGAGTTCGTTATTCACAACCCGTCTCAAGACTCTATTCTCGGCAACGAATGGTCTCTTTGGTTTAATTCAATGCGCTCAATCGATGTTTCCAAAACCCAGGGCTATACGTTGACCCATGAAAACGGCGATCTGTACCGACTTCGCTTTTTAGATGCTTTTCAAGGAATAGCACCGGGAGATTCGATTAAGATACCTATTGAGTTTAAGAGCAAAGTCATCAATTTTACTTTTGCACCGTCCGGACTCTATGTAGCTTCGGACAATCAGGAGATCCAGCCCGTTGACATAACGAACTACCAGGTACTCCCCTATCACGGGTATCAGGACATTCAGTTACAAACACTTGCCAAGCAATTTAAACTGAATGAAAGTCTAGCTGATTTAGATTCGGTTGACAGGCTAATGATACCTCGTCCGGCTGAATTGACAAAACAAGAAGGCAGTTTTTTAATTAGCCCAACTACGTCAATTTCGACAGATGCACGCTTTGAAAAAGAAGCTGACAACCTTAACCTCGCTTTTCAAAAATTATTTGGAAAGGCTTTGCCAACCAGTTCTAATGCAAACCCATCCTCAAGCATCCGCATTGATTATGCTGAAGGATTTAAAAAAGAAGGTTATAGTCTGGAGAGTTCCAAAAATCAGCTAGTCATCAAAGCATCCGATCCAGCCGGTGCTTTTTATGGTATTCAGACCCTAAAAGCACTTTTCCCTGCCTCTACATGGTCCCAGCAAGAAGGAAGAACAAGTTCAATACAGATACCAGCCGTGCGTATTAAAGACGAGCCCAGATTCGCTTATCGTGGTTTCATGTTGGACATAGCACGTAACTTCCACTCAAAGGAAGAGATTTTGAAAATCTTAGACCTCATGGCCACCTATAAGCTAAATAAGTTTCACTTACATTTTAGTGACGATGAAGGCTGGCGACTTGAAATCAAAACCCTCCCGGAACTAACCGATATCGGGAGTAAGCGGTCAGCAAAATTTGTAAACGGGCAATCTATTCAGCCATCATACGGTTCAGGAGCTGAAGCCCTTGAAAGCCAATATCTAACTCAGGCCGATTTTATGGAAATTTTGAAATTCGCGGCGGAGCGACACATCAGTGTAATTCCTGAGATAGAAACTCCCGGTCATGCTCGCGCAGCCATCAAGGCAATGGATGCGCGCTACGACGCTTTTATCAAACAGGGTAAAGAACAAGAGGCAAAAGAGTTCTTGCTAAGAGATTTCGGTGACAAATCTGAATATAGTTCAGCACAGTACTGGAATGATAACGTGATGAATGTCGCCCTCCCTTCAACTTTTCATTTCATAGAGACTGTGATTGACGAGATTGTCAGCATGTATGAAAAAGCAGGCTTAAAACTAACAACAATTTCTTTGGGTGGAGATGAGGTGCCGCGTGGCGTCTGGGAAAAGTCACCGTTGATCAAAGAACTTATGGCTAAGGAATCTATTAGATCCGTCAACGGGGTTTGGGGCTATTATATCAAAAATCTCATCCCTATTCTGAAAGAAAGAAACCTTCAACTGGCCGGTTGGGAAGAAATTGGTATGATCAACAACGGCAAAGGAATGCAACCCAACCCCGAGTTTGCCAACGAAAACATCTTACTCGACGTTTGGAATAATGTAGCCGGCGCGGGCGCGGAAGATCTTGCCTATCGGCTGGCAAACTTAGGCTATTCTGTTGTCTTTATCCCAGCGAATAACTTCTATCTGGATCAGGCATGGAATAATAGCTATGAGGAGACGGGGCACAATTGGGCGACCTATACGGACTTAGAAAGATCATTTAGTTTTATGCCGTTAAACTTCTTCAAAAACATCAAAACAACGAACAGGTCGCTCGAAGATCTGACCGAAAAAGGTAAAAGCAATATTATCGGAATGAAAGGCGGACTTTGGTCAGAAAAGATTGACCATGATGAACGACTCGAATATATGCTTCTACCTCGTTTGCTCGCATTAGCTGAACGAGCATGGGCACCTGAAGCTCAATGGGAAAAAAGAGGAGTAAATAACTGGCAGAGTTCTTATCAAAACGACTGGCTTGAATTTGCTTTTCAGGTAAACCGTAAGGAACTTTTAAGGCTTGATCAACTTCACAATGGTTTTGATTATCGAATACCAGACCCTGGTGTACAGATAGCAGGAAATAAACTTATTTGTAATACGGTGTCACCTAACTTCAGCATTCATTATACATTGGATGGATCTGAACCAACCTTAAACAGCAAGTCCTATACAGAAGCTTTGCCAGCAAAGGGAACCGTTAAACTAAAGGTATTTAATAAACAGGGGCGCAGTGGTAAAACGATAACAATTAACAATTAACTTTTTCTATTTTTCAAATGAAAGAACTGGTTCTTTTTATAATATTGCTTATTTGGGGTCAGACGCAGTTATTTGGAGCAGGCGTCATTAAACATAGCAACGAATTACGAGACACGATCAGGTTAAGAGACGATTCGATTCGTGCAAGAATGCTGGCGAAAGAAAACAGTAGACCAAATATCAAGGATGCTATTCGCTTTGTAGACGCAACCGCCTATACAGTTACTGCCCCCCTGCGATGGGATGGTGACGACTGGTTAAAAACCGGTGGAGTAATAGCTGGCACAGCGCTGACGAGTCTATTGGATAAGCCGGTTCGATCATTTTGGCAGAACAGAAATTCAGGTGCTTGGGACGGTATAGAACGTGCTGGTTTTCATTTAGGGAAGCCTTACGCAGCTTTTATTCTTACTGGTGGATTTTACTTGACTGGTGTTGCCTTGAATAATGAATGGGCTAAAGAAACCGGACTTATCCTTGGCGCGGCTTATCTAACCAGTGGTGCGATACAAACGCTGATGAAGACAGCTGTCGGCAGGGCGCGACCCGCAACGAATGAAGGCCCATGGGCTTTTGACCCCATGTCACCAGAAGCTGGCTATCACTCCTTCCCTTCTGGTCATATACAAATTGCTATGGTCAGCGCATTGGTCCTGGCGAGCCGAACAGATAACCCTTGGCTTAAATCAGCTTTCTACGCTACGGGAGGGCTAACTTTAATATCTCGAATGTACTCTGATTCGCATTGGCTTTCTGACATGGCATTTGGTACTGCCATTTCATGGTTCTGTACGCAAGCCATTCTGAAGCGAATGGATAATACACACTACAGTAACCCCTTTAATAAATTGAAAGGTATTCAGTGGTCATTAGCTCCCACAACTAGCGGGCTTGGCCTTGTAGGTATTTTTTAAAAACAAAATATAGCATGGACTACGACAAACTAATCGAAGATGCAGCCGCTTATGCTCAGACATATATTGATAAGCGTGAAGATGCTACCTTAAGTTTTCACAACAGCATTCACATGCGTGAAGTAGTTGAAGCTGTAAGAAAGATTTCCAATCACTATCAATTGGAAAAGAGAGAATCCGCAATCGTTAAAATTGCTGCTTATTTTCATGATATTGGATATTATGAACATGGGTGCACCGGTCACGAGCTTAGAGGGGCCGACCTTGCAGAAGCTTTTCTTTTAGAGAACAAGGCTGACCAGGAAATGATCACTCAGGTAAAAAATTGTATTTTAGCTACTAAACCGCCGCAAAGCCCAAAGAACTTGCTAGAGGAAATTGTGTGTGATGCCGATTTATATCATTTGGGAAGTGACTGGTTTACTGTCCGAAATAAACTTATGCGCCGGGAAGCAGAAGCTTCAGGTGTGGAAGTAGATAAAAATGAGTGGCGACGTGAAACGATTAAATTACTAGAGAACCATCGCTACCATACCAGCTATTGTCGAGAACTACTCGGTAAAAAAAAGCAAGAGAATCTGGATGCGTTAAAACAGAAGGAACTAGACGAGTTGGTAAACACGGAAGTCTCGAATAAACAGAAGAAAAGACCTGATCGTGGAATAGAGACCATGTTTCGGATCACATCAACCAACAATCAGCGATTAAGCGATATGGCTGATAACAAAGCCAATATCTTGATCACCGTTAATTCGATCATCCTTTCGGTAGTTATCGCGTTATTGCTTAGAAAGCTAGACAATAATGCCCATCTGATTATCCCTACCGCCATACTTTTAACAGCTAGTCTGGGCACCATGGTTCTTGCTATCTTAGCGACGCGACCGTCGATTCCTAATGTAACCCATACAGTTGACGAAGTAAAAGAGAAAAAAGTCAACCTCCTCTTCTTTGGTAATTTTTATAAAATGAAACTACCGGATTATGATAGCGGGATGCGCGCGGTTATGGAGGATCGAGACTATCTGTACGGAACGCTGATCAAAGACGTATACTCACAGGGAGTGGTTCTCGGCAGAAAATTTAAGCTTTTAAGACAGGCTTACAGTATTTTTATGTATGGACTTATCATATCGGTCATTGCCTTTATTATCGTGGTTATGACCAATGTAAATGTATAGAATACAATGCAAAAAGAGTCTCAGATTTTCTTCAACCGCGATCTTAGCTGGCTTTCATTCAATGAGCGTATACTCGATGAAGCAGCTAAAGAGGATGTGCCACTTCTTGAAAGAATCAATTTCTTGGCAATATATTCTTCGAATCTGGATGAATTTTATCGTGTTCGCATGCCTGTACTATCCGCACTCAGAAAGATCAAAAAACAAGCAAAACAACAACATGCTACTGTTCCGGAAAGTAAGGTTCACAAGAAAGCCAAGAAGATCATTTTACAAAACCAACAACGCTACGGAGAGATATTAACCGGACAGGTAATCCCCGAAATGAAAAAGAGCCAGGTCTATCTAGCATACAACGAGGGTATTCCATCAGAGGTTTTGAAAGAAACAGAAAATTATTTCTATTCGAGGATTGTTTCGTCGTTAGAAATTGTTCGGTCAGAGCAGTTAACCAACTTTTTCCCGGAGAATAATCAACTTTATTTTCTAGTCGCGCTTAACAAAGTGCAGGACAGGAAACTGGTAATCGTGAAAATACCTTCGGGTGAAATCGGGCGCTTCTTTCAAGTGCAATATGAATCAACAACCTACATTATTTTTATTGACGATATTATTCGCCATCACCTTCCTGATATTTTCAGAGGCCATGAACATATCAATGCTTTTTCATTTAAAGTGACTCGAGAAGCAGAACTTGACTTAGAAAATGAATACGAAGGCGATATTGCGAAAAAAATTGAAGAGCAACTAGAAAAACGCGATTATGGACTTGCGACTCGTATCCTATACCAGTCCGATATGCCGAAAAAGTTGTTGACCGAACTGGCTGAACTATTTTCCATTCCGAAGATTAGCACCATGCCTGGCGGACGTTACCATAACTTAAAAGATTTTTTCTCATTTCCGGTTGACCGCCCAGCATGGAAAAACATACCACAACCTCCTCTTGCCATAACGCTGCCGGGTAGTCCTACCCTCTTCGAGTCCATTCAAAAGCAAGATATGCTAATCAGTACGCCCTACCAATCGTACGATACCGTGCTGCGATTTTTCAATGAAGCCGTCATCAATGAAGATGTAGAAAAAATCTATACAACGATTTACCGCGTCGCAGAGTCTTCGAGGATTCTGCAAGCACTTATAAGCGCTGCAAAAAATGGTAAAAAGGTAACCGTTTTCGTAGAATTAAAGGCTCGTTTCGATGAGGGGAACAACCTCAAATGGGCTAGAGAGATGCAAAAAGCAGGCATTAAAGTACTTTACACCATCCCGAAGCTTAAAGTGCATGCAAAAGTAGCGCTGATAAAACAGAAATCTGAAAAACATCCTTATTTAACTCTATTTTCCACGGGCAACCTGAACGAAAATACAGCTACAGTATATGCAGACCATATCCTATTAACAGCCCATAGGGAAATGGGGCGTGAATTAGAACAAGTCTTCTTCTTTCTGTCCAGGCGCCGTCGTGTCAGTAAAACTACAAAACTAAAATTCGAACATTTATTAGTTGCACAATTTAATCTTACTGATGTGTTTATAGCCTCTATTGACCAGGAAATAGAAAATGCTAAAGCAGGCTTGTTTGCTGAAATAACGATTAAACTCAATAATCTGGAAGAAAAGAACCTGATCAACAAGCTTTACGAAGCGAACAACGCTGGTGTAAAGATTAATCTTATTATCCGTAGTATCTGTCGTTTAATACCGGGTGTTCATGGTATGAGTGAACATATTTCAGTTAGAAGAATTGTTGATCGTTACCTAGAACATAGCAGGGTATTCATTTTTAATAATAACGGGGATGAACAGATGTATATGGGTTCGGCCGACTGGATGAACCGTAATATACACAACCGCATTGAGGTGTGTTTTCCTATTTATGACAAAACTATTAAAAAGGAAATAAAAGATGTTCTTACATTTCAACTTAACGACACAGAGTCTGCTGTTTTACTTGATCGGGAGCTACAGAATATTCCGGTGGATACGTTACAAAAGGACGGCAAAAACAAGATTCGTGCGCAAAAGGAAACATATCTTTATTTTAAAAATAAAAAGCAACGAAAATATGCGTAATTCAATACGAACTGTCATTCTGTTATCCATACTTTCGAGTGCGTTAATATCATGTGCACAGGAAAAAACTGTATATACCAGTCCCGCCGGCTATGATTTAACACAGCCGGAAACTTTTTATCTCATTGATGCATTACATGAAATTTCAGGTATAACTTTCCCTTTTCGTGATTCTGACATGTTAGTAGCCATAGAAGACGAAACCGGCACCTTATATCATTTCCAACCGGGTGAAAAAGATATTATACATAGTAAATTTGGTAAGAAGGGAGATTATGAGGGTATTGCGGCAACTTCGCGGGAAATCGTAGTTCTGAAAAGTGATGGTACATTATACACGATGTCACTTGAACATAGTAAAAACGGGACTATTCAAAATGTTATCAAGACGGAAGGTCTAATTCCTGATGACGAATATGAAGGAGTAGCTGTCGACACCACGAATGATTTAATTTATGTGTTATGTAAAGAGTGTAAAGCTGATAAAAAATCGGACACCGTAAGCGGCTATATTATTGAAAGAAAAGGCAACAAACCAGTAGTTATAAGTAATTTCCAGGTTGACTCAGAACAAATTAATTCATTCCACACCCTGAAAGGAAAAGATTTTCGACCTTCAGCTCTGGCGAAAAACACACAAACAGATGAATGGTATATTCTTTCATCGATTAATAAAATGCTTGTTGTTACCGACGCTGACTGGAATGTAAAAACTGTCTACCCATTAAATCCCAAACACTTCAACCAGCCGGAAGGCATCGCGTTCGATCGTTACCATAATCTATACATCAGTAATGAAGGTGGTGACAAAACTAAAAAAGGTACTATTCTTAAATTCCGAATGTCCCAATGAGGTATTTTTATACTATATTAATCGTCTTTTTATTCGCTAGTGAGTACACCCTGGCACAGGAGAACATTGCCAATCGGATTATTTTTATCGGTGACGCTGGCGAGATCAATTTTAAACAGGAAACAATTATCCCACGTGCCGCAGAACTGGTCATTGACGGTAAGACACAAGTTGTTTATTTAGGTGATAATATCTACCCTCGCGGAATCGGTCTGCCAGGGAGTCCCGAAGAAGCGTCGACCAAAGACATTCTAAGATCACAATTTGAACCCATGAGAGCACAGGGCGCTCCGGTATTCTTTATTCCCGGCAATCATGATTGGGATCGAATGGGAAAAGATGGTTTAGCCAAAATTAAGGCTCAAGGTGAATTCCTTAGAGCGCAGGGCGACTCACTATTGAAGTTAATCCCCGAAGATGGTTGCCCGGGACCTGTTGAAGTACCAATTTCAGCAGAAGCTGTTATGATCGCTTATGACAGCGAGTGGTGGCTTTTCCCGTATGACACCAGTAGTCCTGATTCTGATTGTGAATGTACTACAGAAGAAGAGTTTATAGATAGACTTGAAGAGTTATTGTACAAAAACAGGAATAAGACTATCTTACTGTCATCTCATCACCCTTTCCATAGCTACGGTGTACACGGTGGTTATTATTCTTTCAAAGATCATCTATTCCCACTGACCGTACTCGATGAAAACCTCTGGATCCCGATGCCGATAGTCGGGTCGCTTTATCCGCTATTACGTACTTCCGTTTTTTTGAACCCGGAAGACATGCCTCATCCGAAATATCAAAATTTGATTTCAAAAGTCACCGACGTGATTAGCGGGTTTCCTAATGTGATCCTCATAGCCGGTCATGAGCATGGCTTACAGTTCATTCGAAAAGACGGAAACTATCAAATCGTAAGTGGTTCCGGAGCAAAAAGTGCTTATGTTAAAAAAGCGGACAGCCTACTTTACGGCAGTTCTTTACAAGGTTTTGTAACAGTCGACCTCCTCGAAAACAGAAATACTGATGTTAGCTTTTATTTATATAACAATGATTCGGTAAGCCAATCATTTAAATATACGATTCAATACATAGACGAATCACTCATCGACGAACACTCTGCGCTAAATGATATTAAAGGAGATAGCATTGTCATCCAAGCAAACCCTAGATATAACAAACGGAATAATTTTCACAGAAAACTATTTGGTGAAAATTACCGTAAAGAATGGGCCGCAGAAACAAAGGTCCCCATTCTTCGTATCTCAGAAATCGAGGGAGGCCTCACGCCAATCAAGCGAGGTGGCGGTATGCAGACAGTCTCTATTCGTTTACAAGACAGTACAGGTAAACAATGGGTATTGCGCAGTGTAAATAAAAACTCAGAATCTTTACTACCTTCAGAACTCCATCATACATTCGCAAGCGATTTTATAGACGATGCGGTGAGTGCCCAGCATCCCTACTCCGCGTTGATGGTTCCACCAATAGCCAACGCAGCAAAAGTGCCCCATACCAATCCGGTTATCGGATGGGTCGCTCCAGACTCATTATTAGGCGTTTACAATCTAACAATTGCCAACACCTTAAATTTATTAGAGGAACGTGAACCCTTGGGTGATTCTGACAACTCAATAAAAATGGTCGAGAAGGTATTCAATGACAATGACGATACTTTCGGGGCAAAAACCTTTTTCCGATCCAGGTTATTGGATTTATTAATCGGTGACTGGGATCGACATGAAGATCAATACCGTTGGGTAGATGAAAAAGAAGGTAAAGACAAAGACTACCGCGTTGTTCCGAGAGATCGGGATCAGGTTATTCGGCTAATGGAGGGTCTTTTTCCTTCCATTGTATCTAGAAAATGGGCCGTCCCCACTATCCAGGGCTTTGATGATCACGTCCGAAACATGAATTATTCAATGTATAAGTCTGACTTTTTGGATGCACATCCAAAAATGCAATTAAGCTATGATGAATGGATGAGCCTGACAAATGAATTCGTAGCCAATGTAACCGACAGCGTATTATGGGAGAGCGTGCATAGCTTACCAAGCTCTTCCGTTGAACTTAGAGGCAAAGAGCTCTTTAAGACACTCTCAGCAAGGCGCGATGCCATTCCTGAGGCAATGGATGAATATTATCAGTTTGTCAATTCAATAGTTGACATTCGTCTCTCGAATAAAAACGAACGGGTCAAAATCACAGATGAAACAGATGGAGCAATGCGGATTTTGGTAAATAAGATCAATAAGGAAGGTGAAATCAAAAAAGAACTGATGAACAGGGTCTACCATCCTGACACGACCAAACGAATTAACTTGTATTTATCTGACGGGGTCGATAGTGTTGCAATGGATGCACCAAACTCACCGATACGATTACGAATTGTTGGTGGTCAGGAAAATAAAGTCATTGACATTAAACAAGCAAACAAGAAAGTTCATCTCTATGACCTGGCGAAAACGAATTCGACCTACCTCGGAGATAAAAAACAGCTAAAAACCCATATCTCCGCCGATAGCACACACACACGTTTCGAACCTGTGAATCTTTACAATGTGACGATGCCACTTGCGTCAATCGGTTACAACCTTGATGATGGGATTCTTTTAGGTGCAGGATTCAAATATGTTCATCAACGGGGTTTCAGAAAGACTCCCTTCACTCATTCACAAAAGGTTCTTGTCTCCGGTGCGCTAAAAACCGGCTCGTTTAAAGTCGACTACGAAGGTCACTGGAAAAACCTTATTGGCAAGGCAGATCTCGTTGTAAATGCCTATGCATTTGTACCAAACAATACACAGAACTTTTTTGGTTTAGGCAATGATTCTCAATTCGACAAATCATTAAATTCCAGCTATTATCGTGCACGTTTTAATTTATATGAATTGGAGCCAACATTGCAATGGAACCAAGAAGGTCGATCCTTTAAGATCGGTCCGTCATTTCAATATTACAGTTTAGACCCTTCAAAGAATGAAGGTCGATTAATACTTCAAGAAGATATTCTTCACAGTCACGATCGTTACGACATTGAAAAAGACAAATCGTTTGCCGGCTTGACGTCAGCATTTCATCTCGATAACCGCAACCATCATCTACTCCCTACCCAAGGAGGCTTTTTTAGTAGCAAAGCAAAGGCTTATGCAGGACTAAATGACGCGTCCAACTCTTTCGTACAAGTAAGCGCCGATATGGGTTTTTACAAAGGATTTGCCAATAATGCCATCGTTATTGCTGATCGTATCGGCGGAGGTGTTACCTTTGGAGACCCTGCATTTTATCAGTTACATTTCTTAGGAGGACAAGATAATCTTTTGGGAACACGAAAATACCGGTACGCAGGAAACCATATGTTTTATAATAACTTTGAAACACGAATTCGCCTGGCAAAAGTAGGTAGCTTTATCCTTCCAGGACAATTAGGGTTGATTGGATTTTACGATCTAGGCAAGGTATGGAGCGAAGGGTATAACAGCGATACAATCCATCAAACTTATGGGGGTGGCTTATATTACGCTCCTGCAATGATGGCTGTATTTCAACTGGTAGCCGGACATTCACAAGACGGGTGGTATCCGCATTTTAGTATGGGATTCCGCTTTTAGACATTAGGCTTAGCATAATAAAAATGAAATTAAACATATTAGACATTGCTGAAATCGGAGACTATCCATTTTCAAATGCAGACATAAAGATCTCTTTCGACAGTTTTTTAAGATATCTGAAAGAAAGAATAAAAAACAGACAAGCTCTGAATACTTCATTTTTAATGGAAGTTCTCCAAAGGATTGAAAGTGCAATAGAAAAACATGGCGAAATACGAACAGATAACGTATCACTTTTCGAAGAAGAGCTTTCTCTTATATACAAATGCCTCACGTCACCCATTCAAGATGAATCACAAACCTATTGGGCACTCGCCGCTCCTATCGGGCAATGTATATTCTATGGTACCGAACCATTCTATAATCTTTTGCAAGAACAGTATTGCGAGGTGGTCAACAAGTTAAAAGGAATCGACCAAGAAAATGAGGAGGCTGGCAATAAGCAAAGACAAGTGTTTTATTCGTTGATCATCGAAAAACTTTATGGTATCACGTTCAACCAAAAACACGAAGTTATTCGCTCCGTCTCCGATCCGAAAACGGGCTTACTCAGATACTACCGTGTTAACATAAACAATCAATTCATTGATGTACATATCCACGGCAAGATACCTACACTTAATTATCAAGAGATAAGAAGTCTCAGTACAAAAAAATTCGATTGGAGAGATCTACAGAGCCGGTTACCTTTAGATCAGTTCACATTTTCAGGTTTTTCAATTTTGACCGTGGATGACGTAACCATTAGCCAGTCGCTCGAGGACATTAAAAACCTCATTATTCATTCGAAGGGAAGAGACCCGATTGAAGACCGATTAATCCTATCGTTAAAAACCATCGTTGGGAATCCGCATATTGAATTCGGACTTGTCCCCTTCTTAAGGATAAACGATAATATTGTTTTCGACCGCTTCACGCAACAAAATAGCATCATTCTTGATCTGCTCCGTAAAAGTGATATTCCCACAGACCGGATGGATGTTATCATCGACCAATACCTTAAAGAACCGGAAATCTTGTTTTTTAATACTGGTAACCTACCAACTCATGACAATGAAAAGGTGAATCTACTTTTTCAAGGCTTTTTAGTCTCCCCGATAAAATCCTACGCGCTTATTCCCGTTTATCACAACAGCGAACCAGTGGGTGCACTCGAAATCTATACGCACCAAGAGGGCATCTTAAACGAGAGCTTGTTAGTTAAGTTAAGCGACGTGCCTCCACTGTTGGGCCAGATACTCCGGGATAACGCGGTTGACTTTGAAAACAGTATTGACGATATCATTAAAGAAAAATTCACCTCTTTACAGCCAGCTGTTCAATGGAAGTTTAACAAAAAAGCATGGGAATATAAAAAAGCCTTGGTACCTGACCAACCGAAACCTATTATTCAGGACATCAAATTCGAACAAGTATATCCGCTTTATGGTGCGATTGATATAAGGAATTCTACTATTGAAAGGAATGCAGCCGCAGCTGCCGACCTAGAAATCCAACTGAAGCTCTTGCACGATGTCCTTCTTAAATTAGCCGATTATAGTAACCTTGCTTTCCTGGAAGAGCTCACCCATGTCTGCGAAAGCTGGATTGACAAGATAGAGTCTGAAATGCTGAGCAATATTGAATTGTCAGTAAGTGACTTTTTAAATAAAGATGTGCCTGAAACCCTGAAATACTTCAAATCGCACGACAAACAAGCAGGTGAAATTATCAGGGCTTATGAAAATGCCTTGATCCCCGAAACGGGAGAAGCTTTCAAAAACCGTCGTGCTCTCGAATCATCTATCAAGCTTATCAATACAGCCGTCAATTCATATCTCGAGATGTTTAATGATGAAATACAGAACTCCTACCCTTGTTATTTCGAAAAATTCAGATCGGACGGTGTAGAGTATGATATTTACATCGGACAATCAATAGCGCCGAAAAAACCATTTAATATACTATATTTAAAGAATATACGATTGTGGCAACTTACCTCTATGGCAGCCATCGGTAGGGTAACTCACAGTCTGATAGAGCAAATGGAAACTCCCCTCCAGACAACTCAGTTGATCTTTGTCAACTCTTCACCAATCGACATTAGCTTTCGTATCGATGAACGACGTTTCGATGTCGAAGGGGCATATAACATACGATATGAAATGGTCAAAAAGCGAATTGATAAAGTCCGCATCAAGGGGACGAATGAGCGCTTGACACAACCAGGAAAAATAGCGTTAGTGTATTTCAGTCCTAATGAAATCCGCGAATTCAAAAACTCCATAAGCTATCTCCAAAAGAAAGGGATGCTTCTCTATGACTTAGAAGACGTAGAACTTGAAGAGTTGCAGGGAGTTCATGGATTACGTTCACTGCGCGTAGGGATCCAATTGGAAGAAAATACCACAAACTGAGTTTACCAGGTATTTATCCGATTTCTATATCCAGAAAAGTTTCAGGTTCATGACCTGCCGCGTATGCATTCTTAATCATCTCATCCGTCGACACACCATTCAGAGTCTCCTTTACACTTAAATATTGTTTGGAAATATAGTTTAACGATTTTCGCAGAGACTCCTGTTCATTAATGTCCAAGGTTTCTAAAATAAGCATAATAAAGGAAGCAACAGAGAAAAGGAATTGATACTTCACCAATGATATTGGCTCTTTGTAATCAACTTTTAAATCCCCCTCCGCATCAGCATATAGATTAATTCTGATTGATTTTTTCTTAACCTTGCCCAAACTCGCCGATATTTCGAATGCAAACTCGCGCCGAAAATATTTGTTGATCTCGGCCTGACTAAGATTCTCAGCAGTGGTTGACGACAGAAAATTCAGAATATGTTGCTTTTCAGGATGTTTTGTTCGATGAAGTGATGAAAGTACGTGTGCGGTAAGTCCCAATGTCAGCATAATTTTCTCTTTAGGCTCAACAACAGGTTTCTTTTTCCGGGCGTCGATGAGGTAGTAATATCCGTTTTCTGTACCAATATTAAGTTCGACGAGTTTCGTTAAGTTAGATTTTCTATATCTGGTCCAAGCATAAATGCCAAAAACGGACGCTCCAACTGCAGCAGCAATCCACATATTCTGTTAAATTTAAGTAATTGTTTATGTTTAGTTCTAAAACGCTAATATCGGACTTTTTGCTACATTTATCTTAAGAATAAATTAAATATATTTTAACATATATATTATATTACGTAGAACAGACCTCAACCACTTTAATTAAATAAAAATTTCTTGCTCTGATAGGAAAAAGATGTTACATTTAACTCCCTTAAAATAATTCCTTTAAATAAAAACCTAGTTTATGAAAAGACGAACGATCTGTATCCTGCTCACCATTTTCTCAGCTCACGTGTTTGCTCAAAAAAGCAAACCTTCTGATGCAGCGATTAAACAAACGGAAAAAGAAATACATTCCATCATGGAACAATTTGATGCAATAGGCATCGCGGTTGCAGTTGTTAAAGATCAGGACATTATTTATTCAAATAATTTTGGCTACCGTAATTTAGAAACTCAGGAACCATTGGAAACGAGTGATATCTTCCGGATTGCTTCTATATCAAAATCCTTCTCCGCGACAGCGGTTATGCAGCTGGTCGAACAGGGTAAAGCATCCCTCGATGATGATTTGAGTGAGCTGATTGGCTTTAAAGTAAGAAATCCAAGATTCCCTAATACGATTATTACCTTGCGGATGGCACTTTCACATACATCCAGCATTAGCGATTCAGAGGGTTATTTCAACCTTGACATCATTAATCCCAACAAAAACCCTGATTGGGCATCATCTTATAATGACTATGAACCTGGTACAGATTACGAATACTGCAATCTTGGTTTCAATATGATCGGAACCATCATCGAAAGAATTTCAGGCGAACGGTTTGATAAACATATCAAAAAAACAATATTAGACCCTCTGAGACTCTACGGAGGCTACAATGTAAATGCGTTAGATAGCAATCGTTTTGTGACTCTTTATAGCTATGACCCAGACACGAAAAAATTCACCCCTTCACCATCAGCTTATGCGCCAAGGTCTGAAGAAATTGCAAACTATACGATGGGCTATAGCACTCCTGTTTTTTCTCCAACCGGTGGAATGAAAATTTCAGCAATAGACCTCGCAAAGTACATGACTATGCACATGCATTTTGGTTCAGTGGTCGGAACAAAAATTATTTCCGAGGAAAGCGCGAAAATAATGCAGACACCGGTAGCAATTGAAGATGGCTATGGACTGGCTTTACTAAAATCTTCAGACTTAATCGACGGAGTAACGCTCACCGGGCACACCGGTTCGGCTTATGGCCTATACAGTGCCATGTTTTTCAACCCAGATGAAAAATATGGTTTTATCGTCGTCACAAACGGAATAAATATACCTCCTACTGACGATGTTAATACATTTCAGAAGGCTATAATAACCAGTTTATATACGAATCTTATTCACTCGAAATAGCTTCAGCGACTTCGATAGGATAATCAGATTCCAAAACATCTGCTCCATCGGCGACAATGTCTCTATACGCTTCGGCTCTCGCAGTTTTGGTTTCTAATTTATCATAGGTCGATGCCGAAGATATCATGCATTTTACCCCTTTGGCATGCAACAAATCATAAAGCTCCTTATTTTCAGGCTTCACCTCAGGTCCAATATAAGCCATGACCTGCTTCCAAGGGATTCCAGCTTCATCGTATTCATGAAACTGCTCTACGCTCTTGATATGAGCCGAGAACATACTGTGTGGATTCTTTTCAAGATAAAATAATGCTTGTGCTGGTGAGTGAACCGTTAACATCACAAAAGCTTCTGCATTGAGCTCTTTAATCAGGTCAGCCATCATCGTAGGTGGAACGTCCTTAATGTCTAAGTTTAGAATCGTCTTACCTCTTGCCCATTCAATGACTTCTTTCAGGGTTGGTATTGTGTAGGGTGTTACATTACCGTCTCTATCTTTCAGTTGAAACCGACTCAGTTCATCGAAGTTATAGTTTGCTAACCTACCGTTTCCTGTCGTCGTGCGGTCCAATGTTGCATCATGCATCAGAACAATAATGCTGTCCTTCGTTAGGCGTGGGTCAATTTCATAAAATGCCGGTGTATAACGAAGTGTATTTTCGAATGTAGCGATGCTGTTTTCAGGAAAACCTGCTATCATCCCACCCCGATGACCACTGATAACAACCGTCGCATCCGCATCGTAGCGAAAGAATTCATGCAGCTGCTTGGGGTTTTTGAGAGAGATCACGTGTAGTTCCCGCTTTTGGGCAGAAACTGTTGATATAAAAAGTAAAGACACAACGATGGTTGCAAGCGTTAGCTTCAATTTCATATTAAAATTATGTGGGTTTTAATTAAGCTTTTGCAGTATCAATACGTTTCAGATTATTTTCAATCCGCCGGTCTAGCTTCTCAAATTCAGAGTTCTTACTCTTAAATTCGGGAATGATCTGCTTCATTTTGAAAACCGTATTTTCTTTGATCTGTAATTTATTGATTTCCAACAAATCTTCAACTTCCTCTGCTATCTCCTGGTATTTATAACTGCGAACTCGTGCAATGCTAATTTTTTCATGATGTGTCGGGATCGTCTCTTCAGCACTAGCCAGCAATTCCTCGTAAAGTTTCTCTCCCGGACGCAAACCTGTGAATACAATCTTGATATCCTTATCCAATTCCAACCCAGCAAGTTTAATCATCTTTTTAGCCATATTAACAATCTTAACCGGCTCGCCCATATCAAACACATAAATTTCACCTCCTGTACCCATTGTTCCAGCTTCGAGAACTAACTGTACAGCCTCTGGAATGGTCATGAAATAACGAGTAATCTCGGGGTGGGTCACTGTAATTGGGCCTCCTTTCTCAATCTGCGAGCGGAATCGTGGTATAACAGAACCATTCGAGCCTAATACATTGCCAAACCTGGTTGTGATAAAGCTTGTCTCACCATCGAGATAGCTATTGAGAGCCTGAATATATATTTCCGCCAAGCGCTTACTCGCACCCATAATATTAGTTGGATTTACAGCCTTATCGGTCGAAACCATTACAAATTTTTTCACACCGAAACGCACAGACAGATCTGCTAGATTTTTGGAGCCACGTACATTCACATTAATCGCCTCAAAGGGATTATTTTCCATCAACGGAACATGTTTATAGGCCGCAGCATGATAAACAACCTGAGGTCTGTGTTTCTCGAAAATTTCCTCCATACGATGATAATCACGAACATCAGACACAAACAGCAAAACCTTCACATCAGGAAAGTCTTCTTCTACCTCCAACTGTACATTATGCAAAGGAGATTCAGCATTATCACATAAGATTAACGATGACGGTCCATAAGACAAAACCTGGCGGACAATTTCCGAACCGATTGAGCCTGCTGCCCCCGTAATCAAAACTCTCTTTCCCTGAAGATCTTTTCTAACTTCTGTCTGATCGATCATAATAGGGTCGCGTTGCAATAAATCTTCAATACGTAGATTTTTAATCTGCTTTTTATCAAGTTTACCAGAGAGCCATTGATTTGCTGGTGGCACGGTTAGAACCTTCAAACCTAGCCCCACCGCCCTTTCGACTATTTCTTTATTGTTTGGTTTATCTAAACCCTCATTAACCACAACCAACTCATCAATCCGTTTCCGATTCACCAAACGTTCAAGACTGTCGGGTTTATAAACCTTTTTTTGCTCAAGATAACTATTTAATCTTGTCGGATCGGTATCAATAAAACCTTCAACACGATAATTGACATCGCGATTGCTTTCAAGACCATGCTTCAATAGAACGGCATTTTTATCGGAACCGAAGATCAAAACTCTGTGTAGTTTTTTGTTGTATACATTTCTGGTCAAAATAAAAAAGACGCTTTTCGCAAAGACGCGTAACGATGCAAGTAAGCAAGTGCATATAAAAAAGTTTACAATAAGAATTAGCCCAAACTTTTGAACGCTACCGCCAATTACTGACTTGCCGAACAGTAGCATAGCAACATAAAATAAGCCACTGAAAGTAACCGTTGCGGCAAAGATCCGAAACAAATCTTTTGTATTAGAATATCGCAATAAACCTGTGTGTAAACGTCCGAAATAGACTACCGGTAAGGCGACGGCACAATAAACGCCTGTATAGATAATGTATTGACTAAAGTCAATGTTTTGAAAATCGAACAAATTTACTAACCCAAAAGCCAAGGTAAAAGACATGTAGATAATTACCATGTCTGCCAAGAGAACCATCCAATGTGGAAGGTGTTGGTCATTCAAGAGAAAATCTTTTATTATTCTCAGTCGACGAAGTCTAGGTGCAATCATATATTTGTTTTTATACCAATCCTGATATCGCTTTCTAAAAAGCAAATATCTTGCCTAATATTATTTAAATATTAATCATCCGAATAACTTAACATTAAAATAACAAATTGGTTTTCTTCATTGAAAGAAAGGAACTTGAATAAAATCAAAACATTTTACCAGCTTGATATGTTGAACTTGATATATTGAAGTTGAATGTGTTACAAACGACGAGAGGAATATCATTATGAAAAATTACCATTCATTCCAAAGCTGCATTGAGGCATGCTTAAAATGTGCAGCAATCTGTAATCACTGTGCATCTTCTTGTACCAAAGAAGAAGATGTTAACATGATGGCTAATTGTATACAACTCGACATGGAATGTGCCGCCATTTGCTATAGTGCGGCACAACTTATGAGCTTGGGAAGTGAAAAAGCCATCGATATATGCAGGCTTTGTGCCGATATTTGTGAAGCATGTGGCAATGAATGTGCTCAACATACACATCATCGCCATTGTCAGGAATGTGCTGAAATATGTCATTTCTGTGCACAAGAATGCAGAAGTATGGCTGCTTAAAAAGTATTTTAGCTAGCCTGTAAGAGCAAAAGAGCACCCTTCTATTATTAATTCCACATTGAAACCAGATAATCGTTTTCAACCTGTTGCCTTACGACCTAAATTATCGTAAATTTTTATTTCTTTTAATAGAATTGTTTACTATTATTGTATAAGGAAGTCGACCAAGAAAGAAAGATTGGCTCACCCTCAGAAACCAAACAAACTTAATTCAGTAAATGAACAGCTATATCATTAGATAGTCATCATTAGATAGTCAAGCACTACAGTGATTTAGTTGAACACGGTAACGTACACGTTATAATAATATTACAATCTTAAAAAATGATTCTATGGAAAAAAAACCGACAATTAACAGATTGAGGATTCCCGGTTTCCTTCTTCTAATGCTTGCTCTAAACGCAAATGCGAATGAGCCGCACGCCCTGGCATACTTTGAATCCGTGAAAAGCAAAGTGCACACCAAGCTGCAAGAAAATCAAGCGGTGCAACAGTTTACTGTCCGCGGAAAAGTGACTGATAGTGAAGGTACGGCCTTGCCGGGAGTCAATGTAGCCTTGAAGGGTCAAACGACTGGTACTACAACCAATAATGAAGGCTTGTATACACTCGAAGTCCCTAACGGTGAAGGAACGCTTGAGTTCTCGTTTATCGGATTTACCAGCCAGGAGGTGCCGATCAATAACCAAACTGAAGTTTCCGTTGTTTTAGCGGCTGATACAGAAGATTTAGAAGAGGTTGTCGTGATCGGGTACGGTACCAGAAAGCGAACATCGGTTACTTCCTCAATCTCGAAGATTGAGAACGTAAAACTAGATCAGGTTCCTAACGGTCGTATCGAAAATACACTCGCGGGCAGAATAGCAGGTGTAAGTATTAATAATACCCGCAACACACCTGGTAGTGCACCTCAAGTCAGGGTCAGAGGTCTCGGATCTATCAGCGCGGGCAATAACCCACTCGTTGTAATCGACGGGTTTCCGGGTGGAAGCTTAGGACAATTGAACATGAATGATGTCGAATCTATTGAAGTACTGAAAGACGCCTCTTCAACAGCTATTTATGGTTCTCGCGGTGCAGGTGGTGTTATTATGGTTACCACCAAGCGCGGGGCTGAAGGAAAAGCCAAATTGCAACTCAATTCCTACTATGGTGTCGCAAAAGCGATCGTCCATGACGATTGGTTAACCGGACAGGAATGGTATGACTACTTGACTAAATATCAAAATCGCGAGTTCGTATGGAATGGTGGCGACCCCAGTCTTCCTATATTTGGTGATAATCGTCGTCCAATTACCTATCAGGTCAACCCTTTGGCGAAGGATTTACCACAAACGATATGGCAAGATGAAGTGCTGCAAACTGCTCCTATTCAAAATCATAGTCTGTCGATAAGTGGAGGCGGAGAAAAGGCACGCTACTATGTATCCGGAACCTTTTCTGACGAAGATGGCGTTATCAAAACTGCAGGGTATAAACAATATTCAGCTCGTGCAAATGTAGATGTCAAAATCAACGACTTTATAGATTTAGGCGTTGAAATCAACCCCGCTTATAACAAGACTAGAATCGCAGGTTCCAACATGGTTTCATTGGTAAAATATCCCTCTTTTGTAGGTACAGAAAAAGTAGAAGGGAAATATCCGCGTACTTATGACTATATTTCTACTGGGCATTCGGGTCAGGCAAGTCCCTATACGTTTTTATATGGTACAGAGAGCTATAGTCAGTATTTTACAAACATTGGGCGGGCCTTTGTCAACTTCACCCTTCTTGAAGGATTAAGTTTAAAGACTTCATTGGGTACCAATATTACCTATGGTTCAACTGACTATTGGCAAGGTGGAATCGGTGACAAGCAGGTGAATACAAACGGTCGCGCTGGTGATTCAAGAACCTTTGATCTGGTGAATGAGAACGTTTTAAACTACAATAAAACCATTAACGAAGATCACGATATCGGCGGTATCCTCGGAGCTTCCTTCCAGCAGGCAAAGTCTCGCTCGCTTTCGATGGCCGCAATTACAAATTCGTTTAACAACGATATAATTAAAACATTAAACAATGCCATTATTAATCCCGAAGCGACTACACAGACGAAAACTGAATGGGGGTTAATCTCTTATTTCGCACGTGCAAACTATGGATATAAAAACAAGTATTTAGTTGAGGCATCCTTCCGTATGGACGGCAGTTCGCGCTTCGGACAAGAGAACAAATGGGGACACTTCCCTTCTGCTTCTGTTGCGTGGCGTGTTTCTGAAGAAGACTTTATCAAGTCAATACCGAGCATCAGCAATATGAAACTGCGCGCCAGCTATGGGGTAACAGGTAATTTTAATATCGGTAACTTCCAATACTTAGGGGCCGTAGGAATTGTTAACTACTCGCCTGGCAACGAATCCGGAAATGCAATTGCACAAACCTCATTGGAAAATCAGGCCCTTTCTTGGGAGAAAACCAAAGGTTATGATCTGGGATTTGAACTAGGCTTATTCAGCGATCGGGTAAATATTGTGTTCGACTATTATGATAATCGGACAACAGATATGTTGTATAACATGAACATTCCTGCAATTACCGGATTTAATAATACGATCAGTAATATGGGTGAGGTTAGAAACCGAGGTATAGATCTGGAACTGACAACACGCAATACTACCGGCGATTTCAAATGGAGCAGTTCTTTTAACCTGTCACACAACAAAAATGAGGTAACAGACTTAGGTGGTGTCGATGAACGTATTTATGAATATTGGTCTATGGGATTTCTACTAAGAAAAGGCGAACCCATGTTTTCTTTTTTAGGATATAAAATGAACGGCATCTTCCAAAATGAAGAGCAAATCAATTCATTACCGCACCTGGCAGGCACCAAGCCTGGTAACCCAATCTTACAAGATACCGACGGCGATGGTGATATCACTCCGGCAGACCGTGTTGTGTTAGGTAGCTTTCAGCCTTCTATGCTATTAGGGTTTACCAATGATTTTTCTTATAAAAATTTCGATTTAAGTATTTTCATCAATGCTTCACTCGGCGCTGAAATGTTCAACGCGGAAAACCAGTACTATGAAGGAAATACCTTAGGCGCTATGAGAAGATCCTTAGTAGAGAATCAATGGTGGTCTGAAGATGAGCCAGGCGATGGCAAAACTCCTGCTGCTGCATTGTCACAGTTATTCGGCTACAACACAAATACAGATTACTATATAGAAAATGCGTCGTTCTTAAATGTTAGAAATATCAATTTAGGGTATACCTTCCCGAACATTAAAGAAGGTAAAACAGGTATTCAGAGTCTGCGACTATATGCATCCGTTAATAATCTTTTCTACATAACCAGCAGCGAAAATCACTCATATAACCCTGAAGGTGCCACACAGGGAGAGGTAGACGGTATCAACAGTACGCCAGGTGTGAACCTTGGCTCCGAACCTATTAATCGTACGTTCGTTTTCGGTGTAAATCTTGGATTTTAAAATTTATTAAAAACGAAAATCATGAATAAGAATAAATTATATATTATCGGTTTACTTCTTTCTTCATTAAGCTTTACAGCTTGTCATGATGAACTATTAAACCCAGTCCCTGAATCTACTCTGACAACAGCGAATGCGTTTGAAACCGCGGCAGACATCGATCTGGCGACGCTGGGCGTATACCAAAGTTACCAGGCTCGCATTCCAACCGACTATGAATTGATGGAAACGCCTTCTGATAACATGTATGGGTCATATTTTGCAACCGCTCCCGGCATGGCAGAAATCGCTTTGCTGGACGTAAGCTCAGATAATCCCAAACTCAATACATTTTGGAAAAATAGCTACAATGGCATATTCAGAGCTAACTCAGTGTTGACGAACATTGAAAAACCGACAGATTATGCCGAGGGACAAAAGGAGAAATTAATGTCAGAAGCTAAGTTTATGCGGGCTCTATTTTACTTTGATCTTGTGCGAATTTTTGGCGGTGTTCCCGCAGTTACTACAATAATCACAGAAACAGAAGCCAAGGAAATTCCCAGAGCCAGTGAGGAAGAAATTTATAACCTGATTATTGCTGATTTAAATGACGCTAAGAACAACCTTCCAAATCCTGATGCAACACCAGCAGGTCGGGCTTCAAGTGCAGCAGCAGCAGGGCTTTTAGCCAAAGTACATGTATACAGAAAGAATTGGGCTGAAGCAAAAACAAACTTAGAACAGCTCCTTAACAACTATAGCTTCTCTTTGGTTGCCGATTATAAAAATTTGTTTCAAATAGCAACGGAAACCAACAGTGAAGTTATTTTTACCATGCCCTTTGTTAGTGGCACAAATGGTCAGAATCTAACTTATGCCCTGTCTCCTCCGGGTGGGATTTATCAAACCATTAACAACGGTAGCCGCGTTGCCAGACCGACTTGGGATTTACACAAGGCTTACGAAGAAGGTGATACACGCTTTGAAGCTACCATTACCGAAGAGCAGATTCCTTTTGCATGGAAACAAGGGGATCCGCCTATCTGGTATCCTTATTTCAACAAATGGATTATACCAGTGGAGATATCAAACAGCTCCGGTCTAGACATTCCGGTTCTACGTTTGGCCGATATGATTCTTCTTTATGCGGAAGCTTTGTATTATTCGGGTCAAACCGCAGAGGCATTAACCCAACTAAATAAAGTAAGGGCGCGAGCCTTTAAAAACAGTGATCATAATTATACTGCTGCCGATATTGCCAACGAAGAAATGTTTTTGGACAAGTTACTTCTTGAGCGGCGCTTGGAATTAGCTGTTGAAAATAACCGTTGGTTTGACCTGGTCCGCACCGGTCGCTTTACAGAAGTACTGACCAGTATAGAAGGTGAATATAATCCATCGACAGGGAAAGCTGTAATGATCAATGTAAATGCCAAGCCTTTTATGAAATATTTCCCTATTCCTTATGAGCAGATTCAACTTTCATCACCGGGCGTATTGAAGCAAAACGAAGGTTATAAATAATATACATGAAAGAAAAGACGAATGTCTTATTAAAAATAAAGCCATCAGAAGTAGTCTGATGGCTTTATTTTTAATAAGGATCTTATGTAATCCTCCGCCGATTAATGGCCTTTACCCATTCTTCTGTTTTGCAAATATCACATACAACCCTGGCAACGGATTCTAACTGCAGCGTATTTCCACAATGAGCGCAGGCGTAAAGACCTGAATCTTCGATTGTCCGACTTTTTTTACGATATTCATCAGGTAAAATTGGTAAACCGGGCTTTACCTCTTCGTCGGAATAATAAAAAACACTCAACCTACCCGTGTCTTCGAGAATTACGCACCGCAATTGACCAAGGTGTTCCACACTCTGCGCCCTTAGCTGACTAAAGAATTCATCGGAACCCAATTCGTCGTTCGGCATCTCTTTAATACACAGTTTGCCGTCTCGTATTATATAATGTGGTTCTCCTTCAAGGAGTGCTTCAGCCTTATCGCTTCTGGCAATCAACAAGATCATCAATCGATAAGCGGACAGTACAACGACAAAAACAGTCAACGCGTGTAAAACACCAACATCGTCATAGAACATTGGGTCCCCCGCAGCCGAACCCAATGTCACAATCATTACCATCTCGAATATCGACAGTTGCTGCACTTCGCGCTTGCCAGCCAGACGCAACGTGACTACAGCCGCGACGAACATAATCAACGTTCTTATTACAATTTCAATAAAAAAAGAATAAGGCTGATCGCTGAAGAATACCCGAAACCAATCAATTTCCATATCAGTACAATTATCTCAGTTGCTCAACTTCCTTGGTGATGAAATCATAATCTTCATCAGACAATTGGAAACTACCCGCCTTGGCGTTTGCGATACTCTGTTCTGCGTTTCTAGCGCCAGCAAGCGCGATGGTAATTCCAGGATGCTGAACCGTCCACCGAAGTACAACCTGACCCAAGGTAGCCTGATGCTTTTCAGCAATCGGCCTGATCTTTTCTAAAAATGCATTGGTTCTCGTAATGCTTTCATCCGTAAAGAAAGGATTCTCAGCACGATGATCTCCTTCAGGAAACACTTGCCCTGCTTTCATTTTTCCAGTAAGGAGTCCGCGTTCCATCGGACTATAAGCTAGAATGCTTTTATTTTCCTTTATACAAAATGGTAAAAGTTCTTCCTCAATGCCCCTGTTCACCATGGAAAATGGCACCTGATTAGACACAAGGTCACAAACGCTTTGCGCCCGCTTCATTTGTTCGACATTGTAATTGCATACACCAGCATAACGTACTTTTCCCTCTTTTATTAATTGAGCTACAGTTTCGTATGATTCTTCAATGGGTGTAGAGGGGTCATCCCAGTGAATTTGATAGAGATCGATATAATCGGTTCCTAAACGTTTTAGAGATTGCTCACACTCATAAATTATACCGTCCCTACCAGCATAACGGCGAAAATCAAATTCCTTACCCTCATTATCGACACTTTTCTTTATAAAAACCCCTTTTTCAGTATCCCAGCGAGAAGCAAATTTTGTTAAAATCTGGACTTTATCACGGGGGATGTCTTTAATGGCTTCCCCTACTAATTCTTCACTGGTTCCCTGACCATATATTGGCGCCGTATCAATGCTCGTCACTCCTTCCGAGATACCGGCTTGCATAGCCTTAATAGCTTCTCTCCTATCCGTACTTCCCCACATCCATCCGCCAGCAGCCCACGCGCCGAATGTGATAATTGACAGTTCTAAATCTGATTGACCAAGCTTTCTATATTCCATGCTTTCTATTTTTTATTTTGATTCTTTAAATGCAGAACCAAAGTTAAGGGATTTTGTTTTGCGACTGAACCCAGTTTTATACTCTTATAAAAATACAGTATTAGAACTGTCATTAACCAGTGGTCATACGGTCGTTATACAGTCCATTTACCACAGATTGACCACTGTTAGAGGACTGTTTAACCACTGTTTAACCACTGTTTGTCTAGCGGAGATGTTCCAGAAATCCAGACGCATTTCCGGCTATTTCGATATCACCCTGAAAAGAGGGATATCCGACATTATTAGGAATCTTTCTAAATAAAATCCTTCTACTCTTGTTTGGACTAATTATAAATAATACTTTTGTCACGGTATTATGACAGTTTTAAGGTAACTCAAAAAAATTGAACGTTTCCATCAGCTTTAGCTAAACACATGAAAGCAACGACTATAAAAAATTGGTTCCATATCCATAAATGGACGAGTTTGATCAGCACTATTTTCCTTCTCATGCTCTGCATTACGGGTCTTCCCCTCATTTTTACAGAAGAAATTGACCATATGTTGGAAGATGATATCGAGATCGCCGCGCCAGCAAATGGTGAGGAAGCCAGCGTGGATATGGTTATTAAAGCAGGAATGGACCATTTGCCGGGAAACGAAATGAAGTACGCCTTTTGGGATGAAAAACATCATCCGGGTCAGGTATTCCTAACCATGGCCGATTCATCTGAAGCACCGATCGAAGCGGACCATTATTTGACTATGAATGCCAAAACAGCTACCGTTCTTGAAAATCCTCCAAATGAAATGACATTTATGCTGTTGATGTATTATCTCCATGTGGAAATGCTCGCTGGAATTCCGGGCAAGCTGTTTCTTGGTCTGATGGGAACGTTGTTTTTCGTAGCCATTATCTCTGGAGTGGTTCTGTATGGTCCTATTATGAAGAAATATGATTTCGGGATGATCAGAGCCCAGAAATCTAAACGTTTAAAATGGCTTGACCTGCACAACTTACTCGGTATCGTTACGTTGGTATGGGCAAGCGTTGTTGGTCTGACGGGGGTTATCAATACCCTCGCCGACCCGGCAATACAGCTGTGGCGGGCAAATGACCTCGCAGAGATGGTAGCTGACTATAAAGATCAACCCAAAGCGAAAGGTGAGCTGGCCTCTTTAGATGATGCCATAGCGAAAGCAGAAGAGGCTGCCCCCGACATGGAGGTGTCTTTCGTTGCCTTTCCGGGTACACTCTATTCCAGCAGCCATCACTATGCGATTTATTTAATAGGTAATACACCACTTACGTCACGCATTATTAAACCTGCGTTAATTGACGCGAAAACCGGTGAATTTACGGCTATTAGAGATCTTCCCTGGTATTTAAAAACGATTTTGATTTCACAACCCTTTCACTTTGGAGACTACGGGGGTTTGCCCATGAAAATCTTATGGACAATTTTTGATCTTGCTACCATCGTTGTGCTTATATCCGGGTTGTATCTTTGGTTTGCGCGTCGAAAGGCAAAATCAGAACAATTAGCTCGTTTAGTAAAGAACGCGGAATACCTGTCCGCTGCTCAAGAGAAAGAGGATGAATTTGAAAATGAAAAAGAAGCATTAAAACAAGATGGCAACTAGCGCACGTAAACAAATGATTAAACTTTGGGGTATGCCTATAATTCTTGGTGTCCTTACGATGGTTGGGCTAATATCAGCCATACTCGGTGTTGGGTTCTGGCATTATGTTTCCTGGCTGACACTCAGTGTTCCACTTTACTATTCA